>DUQU01000003.1 GCA_012837645.1 Acholeplasmataceae bacterium
AAAACCAAATAGGCTTCCTCCATTTCCACGTCAATTGTTAGTTTTGGTAATGTAAAACAATATAAATAACAATTAAAGGACTCTTTCAAGTAGGAATAAGATTCTTTTTTGAAAATATCATCGAGATTTAAAAGCCACTTATTATCTCCCTTATCATCTTTTAAAAAGATTTCATCAAAGGCTTCTTTTTGATGGTATGCACTTTTGTGGTTGCAATAAATATCGACAAACAAAGGTTCCCCGTTCAAATTAGTATAAACTTTGTTTTGAGTAATAAACTTCTTAGTTTTAGGAGCTTGATAACTCAAATAGTTTATTACCATTAAAACAATAATAAATAAAATTATTAAGGGGTAAAACAGTTTTTTCATATCCGCACTTTTTCAAGCCGGTAATATTGAGTTGTAACTGTGAAGATTTCATAACCGCCTTTTTTATATTTCAACCAAAAAATGTAGTTAATCGCTACTCCATTTGTTATTTTTCCTTCACCATAAATATATAAATTTAATCTCGTGCCGGGGTCGATATCAAGCTGAATTTTATATTCTTCTTCGAGTTCTTTTTTCTCTGTTGATTGCGAATTCAATTTTAATTGACTATCCAAATTGTTAGAAAAAGATTGGATTTTTCCACTAATTTTCACTTTAATATCACCAGTGGATGTTAAACTTCTTGTTTCGACGTTCTTCTTTTTCATCGAATAGGAATACTTGATAGGTGTCGCGCCATCATTATGATAAGAAAACAAAGTTTCTGTCTTATATGAAAGTTTTAAATCGCTATGAATATCGTAACTACGCCACCCATAAAATTTGCGCTTGTTAACTTTTTTATAATATTTGTTCAGATCACTACTACTAATATCTTTTAAAAACTTACCATCTTTTAAAGTAACTTCTTCAAAAGCTTGATAATCACTGTTTGCTTGCAATAAGCTCGCTTTTGTTAATGTGAATGTCACTAACAACATTAAAAATAAAAACCATTTTTTCATATTATCACCTCTACATTAATAATAGTGAATGGTTTTCATTTTACTTTATTTTTTTTGCATAAATTTTTCTATTTCAGTTATTTCTTTAATTATTCCCTGCGATAAGTTGATATTTCCTGTTTCTGTAATTAAAATATCATCTTCGATTCTAATTCCGATATTTTCATCTTTAATATAGAGACCTGGTTCAACAGTAAAGACTTGTCCGGCTTGAAATGGTTTCGTATAAAGGCCAACATCATGGACATCCAATCCGAGAAAGTGACCAATGGAATGATAGTAGTATTTGCCTAGTTCTTCTTTAGTAGTTATCTTACCCATCTTTATTAAACCTTCTGCCAACAATGATTTTGCATAATCATTAACTTCTTGGTTGGTAACTCCTGGTTTTAAGTAATCTATTACTTTTTTATTAACTGTTAATACTAATTGATAATATTGTTTTTGTCTTTCAGTAAATTTACCACTAATGGGAAATGTTCTAGAAATATCAGCAGCGTAACCTAAATAAGATGCTCCTAGGTCAAAAAGTATTAATTCATTATCGTTAATAACGTCGTTATTATTCTCATAATGTAAGATGGTCGCGTTCACTCCACTAGCGGCGATCGTTTTAAAGGCTGGTCTAACACCATGTTTATATAAAACATAATGAAAGAAGGCTTCTAATTCATGTTCTTTCATTCCCCTTTGAGCTTCTTTCATCATTAAAAGAATTCCTTCTTTAGTAATTTCAATTGCTTTTTTAAGATTGTTTATTTCGTTTTTATCCTTAAACATTCTTAAATAACTTAAGAAAGGATGCAAATTATTAATAGTTAAATAAGGATAACTTTCTTGAAAGTTTTTAACTAATGTTGTTAACTGATTATTTTTTTCAAGTAGTGAATTGTTAAAATCAAAATACAAATGGTTAATTTCACCAAAAACCGCACTTCTAGCTAGTGTTAAATAACTACTTACAACTGCTTTAAAACTGTTTATCGGTAAGACTTCATCAACTTGAGCAATCTTTTTAGCAGCCTCAAAACTTAATCCTGTTCCTACCCATAAAGCCTTATGAGCGTCAAATGGTTCCAAAAATAAGATTGTTTTTACTTGATTGTTGCCTTTTATTATTACTAAATAAACATTTTCTTGAACGATATTAGTTAAATAATAAAAATTGTTATCGACGAAAAAAGGATAATATTGATCGAGCGATTGTTTTACCAACTGGCCTGAAGATACGATTGTGATACTCTGTTCTTTTAATTCTTTAATTAATTTAGTTCTTCTCATTAACATTAAAATTCCTCGCTTTCTTGGCAAATCGCTGCCACTGTTTCTGTTAATATTTGTTCGGCTTCTTTTAGCGTTTTCCCTTTTACATGAAGATAAACCTTTAATTTTGGTTCTGTTCCACTTGGTCTAAAAGTGATTTCGCGATTGGAATAAACATATTTAATGACATTAGCAAACTCAAGTTCACTTTTTACTGTCTTATTAGCTTCCGTAATAGTTTGATCTTTATGATTGATAACTTTAATTGGCAGTTCGAGAAGGTATTTAGGGGGATGTTGATAATAATGATTCATAATTTTAGTTATCTTTTCTTTTCCTTTAATTCCTGGATAAGTAAAATTTAAGTTTTTTTCTTGGTAATAACCATATTTTTGGTATATTTCTAATAAAACAGTTCTTAAGGTTTTATTTTGATTTAAATAAAAGGTTACCATTTCAATCAACATTAAGACTGCTTGAATAGCATCTTTATCTCTTACAAATGGTAAAACTAAGGAGCCATATGATTCTTCAGCTCCAAAAAGAAAAGGTTTTTCACTATTTAAAATAGCATCACCGATATATTTAAAACCGGTTAATACTTCCTTTGATTCAATTTCAAAACTATCGCAAATATTTTTAATCAAAGGGGTGGTGACATTTGAATAATAAACAACACCATCAGGCAGTTTATTCATTTTCTTAAGTTCACTTAATAAATAATAAACTTGAAGGGCAACTGTTTGATTACCATTTAAAAATAAATACTCGCCTTCGTGTTTAACTACGATTCCTAATCTATCTGCATCAGGGTCAGTCGCTAAGATAGCATCAGCATTCTCTTCTTTTGCCTTTTCAAGAGCTAATTCATAAGCAATCTCATCTTCAGGATTCGAACTTTTTGTATTCGGAAAACTACCGTCAAAAATCATTTGTTTTTGAAGAGGATAAATTAAATAGTTGGTTTGCTTTTTTATCGCTTCAATTAATGTTCCTCCAGTGCCGTGAAGTGGGGTATAGATAAATTTAAAAGGTTTTGCTTGATTCGCTTTTAATTGCAGTTGGTAAACTTCTTTTAAATACTCGTTATCAAAACTCTCATCGACAATATTAATTAAATTGTTTTCTACTTCTTTAATATTAAAATAATCGGTCACTAAATTAATTTCCTTAATTAAAGCATCAGTTAAAAAAGGCATCATTTGACCACCATGTTTATCATAAGCTTTAATACCATTATATTCTTTAGGGTTATGGGAAGCAGTTACCATTAAACCACCATCTGCTTTAAAATGCCTTACCATAAACGATAAATAGGGTGTCGGTCTTAGTTCTTTAGTTAAATAAACTGTTATTTTTTGAGCAGCTAGTACTTTCGCAATAGTCTGAGCAAAATAATTTGAATTAATTCTATTATCAAAAGAAATGGCTACTACTAATTGTTTATTAGGATTATTCTTTTTTAGATAGTTAGCAAAACCAAGCGCTACCTTTTTAACAATAAAAACATTGAGCCTATTAACTCCAACTCCCATAATCCCTCTAATACCACCAGTACCAAAAGCTAAATCTTGATAAAAAGCCTCTTTTAACTCTTCTTGATTCATTTTCAGTAATTCATTTTTTAAGTTCTTTGGTAAACTCTTTTCATTTTCCCATCTTTTCGCAACACTTTGATAAGTCATTTCTTTAAGCCTCCCTTTTAAAGGTTTTTCTTTAAGATTTTTAAAAGTCCTAATAAGACAATTTTGGGTTCGTAAATAACTTCTTCCTCTAACAAAGGATAAACCAATTCGCTATAACCTCCAGTAAGATAGACAGGAGGAAGCTCATTAACTTCTAAACTGATTTTTTTAATCATTCCTTCAATTTGAGCCACTAAACCATAAACAAGTCCCGACTGCATACAACTAACAGTATTGTTGCCTAAAATTGTTTTAGGAACTTTTATTTCCACGTTAGGAAGTAAAGCAGTATTATCGACTAAAGCTTTTAGACTCGTTTCTAAACCAGGGGCGATAACCACTCCTCTTAAAGTATTGTTTTTTACATATAAATACTTAACAGCGGTCCCCAAATCAATAATTAAAGCATTTTGATATAAAACGCTCGCTGCAATAATATCAGCACCGACTTCTAAAGGATTATCGGCGATGATTTTAAGACCTGTTTTAACTCCCGGCTCCACAACAAACGGCTTCAAATAAAAATGTTTTAAAATCATTTCTCTTAATTCTTTAGTTTTATGAGGCACGACACTCGCAATCGCTGCCTTTTTAAAAATGTACTTAGAAATAAGAGGGTGAATTAGTAAATAAAAATCATCGGCTTTTTTTAAAACATCAGTAGAAAAAAGATAAGTTTTAATAATCTCATCTTCCTTAACAAAAGCCATTTTAAGTGCTGTATTACCAACATCAAATAACAAAATCATCTACTTTCCTCCTTTAAATTAAAAAGTGCTAAGACAATTGGCGTCCCCACAAAGAGAGCCAATAATGCTTCAACAATACCATTAGTACCTAAGGCAAACATAAATGTTTTTAAAATGCTTCCTTCACCAAGGGCACTGACTTTTAAAAGCGCAACGAAGCTTAATACTAAAATACTATGAATTAAAGTCGCACTAATAAAAGTGGTGGGTAGATAAGCCAGTTTAGGATCTCTTTTGTTAATATATTTAATAAATAAAAAAAGTATTAAAGCTATTACTAAAAGAGCGAGCAAATAAACAACTAAACTAGGCCAACCTGTTAAATTTATTAAGGCATAACTTCCAAAACCGATAAAAGCGCTAGTGACGATTAAAGTTACAATAATATTTAATAAAAGACCATACTTATATGCTTTTAAACGCCCTAACCCTCTCACAATTAAATAAGCTACTAATGCGAATAAGACGCGAGGTATAATCGCTATTAAAGGATTTTGAAAAACAAAATCAAAAGGTTCTTTGACATAAAGGAAAGCAGCTATAAAAGAACTAATTCCAAAAGTTAAACCTAATCCCAAACTATAATAAAATGGTAAAAAGATAATTCCGATTAAAACCGGGATATGAATAATAGTAACGGCGCTAAGTCCAGGAATAATAGTAATATATCCAATATTAGGAATTAACGATAACAATAAAATAATACTAGCAAAAGTTGAAAATAAAACTAAGTTAAATGTCTTTTTCATGTAAACTCCTTTTTAGGCCATTAAGGTCCCTTAAGTAATTCCATTATATAACAAGATTAGAACTTTTGGAAAACTAATTAATAAAAACTAAAGTTATCCGGGTCGGTATAAACCATCCTTCCCCGATTTAAAAGAGCTATTTCCTTCATTTCTTCTTCAGTAAGAGTAATTTCTTGAGCTTGATAATTTTCTTTTAAACGAGCGATGGTTTTTGTCTTAGGAATCATAAAAATCCCTCTTTGTAAACCCCAAGCGATAATTATTTGAGCGACCGTTTTT
The DNA here is from genome assembly GCA_012837645.1 of Acholeplasmataceae bacterium. Classification (GTDB taxonomy): domain Bacteria; phylum Bacillota_I; class Bacilli_A; order Acholeplasmatales; family UBA5453; genus DUQU01. Next base: position 5,723 of record DUQU01000003.1, read on the forward strand.
TGATATTTCTTAGCAATTTTATTTAAAGTCTCAAAATAGCGACCCTCTTTTAAAAAGACTTCACCCCGCATAAATGGTCCATAAGAAATCATTTTAATATCATGACTAGTTAAATATTTTAAAGCAGCGCTTTGTTGTAAGCCGGGATGCATTTCAATTTGATTAACTTGCGGTTTTATTTGAGCGGTTTTAAGAAGATTATCTAAATGATGAATATTAAAATTAGACACACCAATCGCTCTTGTTTTTTGGTCATTGTAAAGTTTTTCAAAAGCACGCCAAGTTGCTTCATTAATTTGATAATCTTGACTAGGCCAATGAATTAAAATTAAATCAAAATAACTCAATGACATTTTCTTTAAAGAGGTTTCAATCTCCTCTAAGGCATTTTGATAGCCCAACTTTTGAGGGGAAAGTTTGGTAGTAATAAAATAATCTTTTCTAGCAAGATTGGTTAATTTTAAAGCTTTTCCAATCGCCTCTTCATTTTGATACATTTGAGCAGTATCGATATGACGATAACCATTTTTTAAAGCTTCAGGAACAATTGTTAAACATTCTTCTTCTGTCATTAAAAAGGTTCCGAGACCTATCTTTGGCATTAAAACACCATTATTTAATTTAAACATCGCATCCTCCTTTAATTTTCTTTTAAATAAGTAATTTTTTCATTACTCAAATCATTAAGCAACGCCCGCATCATTTTGTGAGCGCTAAAATGGTCTTTAAGACTAAACAAAGAAACCGTAGAATGAATATAACGAGTGGGTAGTCCAATAGTAGTAGCGACTACTCCAGTTTTGGTCGTTAAAGCTCTCGCGGCGTCAGTTCCTCCTCTGGAAAAATATACTTGGTGGGTAATTTCATTTTTAGTCGCGACCGCTTTTAAATATTCAAAAAGTGATGGTTTCATAATGTTATTAGGATCATAAAGTCTTAATAGAAATCCCTCATCGATTTTACCAGAAGCATAAGGATCATTAATATCATTAAGAGGACTAGCATCTAAGGCAATAAAAACGTCTGGTTCAATTTTATAAGTAATCGTTCCCGCTCCTCTTAAGCCAACCTCTTCTTGAACAGTAGCCCCAATCGCTAAATTAAACTCCAATTCTTGGTCGTGAAAATCTCTTATTAATTCTAAAGCCATTCCCACACCCCAACGATTATCGACAGCCTTAGAAATTATTCTTTTCCCATCTACTGAATAAGTAAAAGGCGTTTTTGGCAATACCATTTGCCCTAATTCAATACCGTGACTCAAAACCTCTTCTTTACTGTTTAGTCCAGTATCTAGAGTTAAATCTTGAAAACTAACTTTACCATCTTTAGAAATGTGCGGAGGCACCGCCCCCATTACTGCTGGGATTTGTTTTTCCTTAGTATTAATATATAAAAGTTGGGAAAGAAAGACTTCAGGAACTAAGCCACCAATCGGAATAACTTTCAAGGCACCATTTTTTCTAATTTCTGAAATCATTAAACCTACTTCATCCATATGACCCGCTACCATCACTGTTTTAGCGTTTTCGTTTCGCGATTTTTTATAAGCAAAAACACTCCCTAAATTATCTCTTATAATTTCATAATTAGGATATTTTTTAAGGTAATTTAAAACGATCTCCCTAATTTGTTCTTCTTGACTGGAAATTCCAAACGCTTCCATTAAAGTTTGATAAATATTATCTATTTTCATCTTATTTCGTCCTTTCTATTTTCATTAAATATTTACTTATTCTTTTTAAACCTTTTTTTAACATCTTCCGATCGCAAGCAAAATTAAAACGAATAAAACCTTCACAATCGCGACCATATTTTTTACCTGGTGAAATTAAAACACCATAATCTTGGAGTCCTTGATAGATTTCCTCACAACTTTTATTTAAATAAGATAGATCAATCCAAGCCAAATAAGTCGCTTCCATTTTACTAACTACTACTCGAGGATGTTTACTCTCAAAAAAATCTCTTAAATACAAATAGTT
>DUQU01000015.1 GCA_012837645.1 Acholeplasmataceae bacterium
AGCCAAAGAGTAAATGCGTATAAAGACCATTCTACTAAGGTAAACCTTTCTCGCACTTTACTTGAGTATACGGCGATTGGGGTTGTTTTACAAAACTCTCGTGGTGATAGTGGTATCAATGTTTTAAACTTAGTTGAAAAAGAAGGGGTTGCTGCACTTGAATCGAACTCATGGCGTAATTTAGATGATGCTAGCGGAGCCCTTAATATGAATAACTTTGGTTATATCTTAAAAGAATTAAAATCGGATAGATATAAAGATGTTTATTACAAAGAAAGAAAAAACTACTATGTCAATCCGGTAATAATGATTAGAGGTGGTTATGTTAATGATAGTTATATTACTATTAATGACGAATTAAGTGATGAAATAGCGACTTTGATTAAAAAAGAAAGAGCGGCTAACTTTATTGAAGCGATGCATCCTTCAATTGGTGGTTTTACGCCGTTTATAATATATTTAAAAGATCCTAAATATTATCCGAAGGGGGAGTAAAAAAATGAAAAAAATATTATTCTTTATTGGTATGTTACTAATACTAGTGGGCTGTGAGGAAGTAACAGTCGATCCTACTACTAGACAAGTTGAGGTTGATTTAGTAGTTAGAAGCGGTGATTTAATGCAGTTTTATTTAGATTCTGAAGATCACGGCAATTTAGAAGATGTCAGTTTTGAGGTAGTTTTTAAAAACTTAGCAGAAAACAATTTAACTGAAGCTGATTTCACCATTAAATGGTTTGAAAATGAAAATGAAATTACCGCAAACAAAAACAAGAAGACTTATGTAGTAATCGTTAAAACAACGATGGAAAAAACTATTAAAGTGGAAGCGAGTTATAATAAGGGTGGTAAGTCAGAAACATTAAGAGATAGTCAAAATATCAGTGTTAGTGAAAAACCAACACAAATAGTTATTAATAATGTTTATAATAACCATATTCAAAAACTACTTTATGGTGGTAGTAATGAACTTACTTATCAAGCAACCTTAACTGGTAACTTAACGCATAAAGAAGCGCTTTGGACAGTTGAATACCGCGATAGTAAAAACGAAGTTACTAAAGAGGAGTTTCCAATCAATTTAACTGATAAAGGATTTCCCAAAGAAGGTGTAGGTTATCTCGACCTTGACTATCAATTTGATAAGGTTGGCGAATATGTTATTCAGTTAAAGGCCGGTAAATATGAATCTAACTTCCGTTTTGTCGTAGTTGGGTATGGGGCTTTTGATTTAGCTATTCATGAAGAAGATAATCTCGTACAAACTGCTAACTTTTCTGAAAGAAGACTTTTTGTAGGTGCTGCTCCGGAAGCTTTAGGAGAAGGCGAATACCGCTGGTATTTAAATGGCGAACTACTAGTAGATGAAAATGAACAACAATTAACTCATAATGATAATAGTAATGGCGGTTATTTATATTACGTGGAGTTCGTTCCTAATAATGAAGAGTTTGAGACTATAAAAACAGAACCGCTTTTAATTGTTAATGGTTTAGTAGTTAATGATTTAGAAGAATTCAATAACGCTCTCGGCGATGAAGAAGTTGGCGCGATTGTTTTAGCGAATGATATCGATTATGGTTCTGGCTCAAGAATTGAAATAAAGAGACCATTAACAATTTATGGTAATAATAAAGAGTTTAAAACAAGTGGAATTGACATTATTTTTAACATTACTAGTGATAATGTTTATTTTTCCAATATTACGATTAGTGAATCGCGTAAATATAGCGTTCACTATTATAATGTTTCAAATGGTTATTTAGAAAATGTTAGTTTTGTTAATCCTGGTAAAGGTGGAAGTATGACGTCGCTAAGTGCAGCTCTCTATGTTCATTCATCAGAAGTTACTATTAAAAACACCGCTATTAGTGGTGCCAGTAATACGGGCATTAGAATTGATTCGCCTGGAGCGGCAGAAACTAAAAAATCAATTTTAACTATTTTAGGAACTTTTGATCACGGTGGTACATTTTTACCGGTTGCGAGCGGCAATAGTAAAAGAGAAAACGTTGAAGTTTGGTCCGAAGGATTCGTTGACTTTTCCATTCCCCTTCAAGCCTCTTTAGATGGTGAAGATGGTGAATTCGCCATTATTAGATGGTCAAATGAAGAAGAAGCTGTCAGTTGGACTTTAAATCAACCAACTAACTGGGAATATCTTCCTAATGAATATCTTGATGTTGAAGGAATAACTATTGATGTTAGATTAGGCGAATTATTAGGTGGCGGATCCATTCAAGGCGATTTAGAGATGGTTTATATTTTCCTTGATATGTTTAAACAGTATGGGACCATTGAAATCTTTAATTTAGATAATGAATCCCTTGGAAGATACTACGTGGTAGGCTATCAAACAGGTGAAAACTCCGTTAAATATTATAATAGAACTAGTTCAGTTGAAGTTCCTGAAGACTATTATGTCTTTGGATTAGACAAGCTATTATATAGCAGTGATACTGAAGGCGAAACCCCAGTTAAAATAAAAGTTCCAGCAATCGCGGGTGAATATAGAGTCAGAATTACTGTTGGTGATGTCTTAGATTTAGGTTATTTCACTTTAGAAGTTACAAACGAATAGAAAATAATTAATAATTAAAGAGCCATATTTCTTAACAAGCAATAATATGGCTCTTTTGTTATTTTTAATAGGGCTAAAATGCTAAAAATAAATACAATTAACAATGTGAAAAGAAATAACACTCAATTCTTTTTTATTATATAAAGACTTTAAGATTATTGACATAAGTTTTGGTTTCACAGGTTCAAGTAGAGAAAAGTTCTTAAATTACATATTGTTTACAAAATTAAATATTATAATATAATCGGTTTGTGGGCGCATGCCTGTCAACTATGGAATACTAAAAATTAAAGTGAGGTTTTGTTAATAAAAACACCAAAATATTTAGTTTTTAGTAATAATGCCACCTATAGATTTGGGTGGTTTTTATTTTATTTAAAGTATACAAGAGAGGGGGGGATGAAAAGTATGATGAAAATAAAAGTAATTTTTTAGTTTAGTATCAAAAGTAAATTTAATAACAAGTTTCTTTAAAAAAGATAATTAATTAGTGAAAGCACTAGCTACTTTTAGTAATGTTTTTTTGTTATTGACGTTCAAAATAATGATAAAAATTTTAAAACTGGTATTTTAAGTTTTTGTATCAAAAGAAATTTGACGATAAATCTTACTTATAAAGAGAGGGTTTTTGTAGTTTGAAAAATGACTTGAGGATACTTATTTTTATAGATTTAAATTTAAAACGAGTATTTTGAGTTTTTGTATCAAAAGAAATTTGACGGTAAATCTTACTTATAAAGAGGGGAGTTTTGTAGTTTAAAAAATGACTTGGTGTTACTAGTTTTTATAGATTTAGATTTTAAAATGCTTTTTTACAGTTTTTGTATCAAAAGATTTAGTGAATTTTATAAATAATTGTTTTTTAATAAAGGGCTTAGTAGAGCCTTTTTTAGTGTTTGTTTTTGCGATTATATTATAAAGTTTATAAAAAAGCTTAAAAAGATGATATAATA
>DUQU01000016.1 GCA_012837645.1 Acholeplasmataceae bacterium
AAAGTATTATTTAAACAGTCGTTTTTTTAAAATATAAATATAGTGCCAACATGACTTATAAGAAAATATCCTATCAAACCCTTTATGAATATTTCCGAACTACAAAATATAAAATCAAAGTTTAAACAAAAATGTATTGTGTCAAAAATATAAAACGGCGCTGACACTATTGTAAGCAAGCGTTATATTGTTAAATTTAAAATAAATTTAGAAAACGGATTATTGAATAATCACATTTCAGAACATCTTGGTTCAAATATTTTCAATTTAATAGGAATCCCAGCGCAAATAACGATGCTAGGTAAATATAATAATCGACCGGTTGTTCTCTGTAAAGATTTTAATCAAGATAATGAAGTTTTTGTGCCTTTTAACGGCGTAGGTGAATCTTCGTTAGAAAGGGATAAAGAGCTTTATCAATATACATATGATGATATTACTAGAATGCTTCAAGAAAATTCTAAAATAACAAATGTTGATGAAACAATTAATATATTTTGGGATATGTACATTATTGACGCTTTTATCGGAAATTTTGATCGACATGGAACAAACTGGGGTTTTCTTAAAAAAAACAATACCTACTGTTTTGCTCCTGTATTTGACAATGGGTCATCATTATTTCCAAGAAGAAACAATGATAAACTCCTTAATGAAAGATTTGAGAACGAAGAAAGATTACAAGAAATTACTTTCAAATATCCAACTTCACAAATAAGAATAAACAAAGCTAAAAGCTCTTATTATGAAGTTATTAATAGTTTACAGTTTAAAGATTGTAATGAAGCGTTAAAAAGAATTTATAAAAAGATTGATTTAAATAAAATAAATAGTTTTATTAATTCCCAAGAGCTATTAACAAAACTACAAAAGAAATTTTATATAAAAATACTAGAGTACCGATATAACATGATTATTAAAGCGTCATATCTAAAGTTAGAAGGAAAATTCAATGAATGAAATAATAATGAAAATAGATAATGTAAAAGTAATATATCAAAACTTTGGCTATATCACTTATAAATATAATAAGTCACTTTATTTTAAGGTTGCTAAGTTAATATATGAAAGATTTGAAGGTGAATCTTTTCAATATACCTTTGAACCTTTTTACGATGTCTTGGATATCTTAAAAATCGGTATTCCTGGGATTGATTTATCGTTAAGGAGAAAAGTGTATTATCGTTCTAATATAACCCCGGTATTCATAAGTGAACGCATAACTCCAAAGAACAGAGTAAACTTAAGAGATAAACTTAAAAGGCAAGGGATGGATTATTATCAACCATTTTTATTAGCTCTTGATTCTAAATTCAGTTATTCAGGTGATAAATTGAGTTTAAAAAGCCAAGATTTTTTTAATAGGGAAGTATCTTCTTATAAAAATATAAAAGATCTTTATAAAAATATCCCATTAACCCTAAAAAACCTTGCTGCTAGAAATATTTTTATGATAGATGATACTAAAATTACCGATCAAAACAGATATTACTACTTAAAGATTTATTTAGGTCTTTATAAAAACATAACAGAATACTATGTTGAGAAAAATAAGAAGAGTAGAGGCAGAAACAAGTAATTTCTGATGAACTCTTGACTGAAATAAGAAACCAGCATTTGCATGGTATTATAAGTATTAATGAAGCGATATCGAGAAGTGGATTAGGTTCAAAATCAACGTTTTATCGTAGACTTAAAGAACTTGAAAAAAAATAGATTATTTTTATTTTATAATTTTGTAAAGCGTTTTTTTATTTATCTTTATCGTTAATAAAATTCAATTAAATCGTTATCTTTCGCCACGAGTCTTAATCAAATATCTAATCGTTGAATTGGTGAAATATTTCAAAACAGCTTTCGTAGTAATATATACATAACTTTAAGAAAACTATAAAAATTTTTAGCACACTAAAACTCTAATTGCTCAAATCCATCTAACCACTCAACAAAATATTAGTTCAAAAAGAAGACAATCGCAGCCCTAAAAGAAAAAGATTAAAAAACAATAATTTCATTAAAGTTAACTAAAAACTATCTAAAAAGCACTTTTATAATTCTTTAAAAGGGATATTTAAGTTTGAAAACTTAACTTCATCAACTTTGCTGTTTTTTTCTAAAAAGCTTTCTACATCAGCACGTTTTTCGCTTTTATTAGCGAATAATACTGCAAGCGGATAATTATCTTTGTCTAAATATGCTAATGTAAATTTACCACTATTTAAATCTCCTCTTTTAACAATTTTATCCCAAGATAAAGCATGGCCAAGATATTCAAAGGTTTCCTCATATTGGTCGGTCCAAAAATACGGAATTGCATGGTAAACCTCACTATCTTCTTTAATAATATTATGGGCGACTACTTTTGCTTGATTATAAGCGTGTTCCCAATGTTCAACATGAATTAGTTTGCCTTTATAAGGCCAAACAGTTGCATCTCCAATGGCGTAAATATCGGAAAGAGAAGTTTTTCCATATTGATCAACGATAATGCCTCTTTCCACCTTTAAATCTGGATGGCTTAACGTAGTATTAGGAATAACACCAATTCCAATAATTGCCATTTCAGCATTTATTTTAGTACCGTCTTTAGTTAAAACTGCTTTTAAATTGCCTTTTTCATCCTTAATACACTCAGTAACAAATTTCTCAGTAATAATCTTAACTCCCTTTTTTTCATGCATCTTAACAAAGTAACTTGAAGCTTCATCACCCAAAATTCTACTTAATGGTTTCTCTAATGCCTCTACAACCGTGACATTTTTACCAAGTTGATTAAAACTAGAAGCGAGTTCTAAACCGATAAAACCAGCCCCGATAATTAAAACATCATGGCTATTTCGCGACCACCTTTTAATATTAAGGGCATTTTGATAGTTTCTTAAATAAAAGATCCCTTTTGCATCGCTTCCCTTAACGTCGAGATGTCTTAATTTCGAACCCATCGCGAGCACCAATTTATCATAAAATATCTTTTCATTATCAGCAGTCTTAATAAAAGACTTTCCATAATTAAGCTCCGTAACTAATTTACCTAACTTTAAGGTAATATCGTTTTAATCATAAAAATCTTGACCTTTAAAAAGCGGCGCTTTTGTTAAATCCTCGTCTTTCATCCAATTCTTAGAAAGAGGATAAAGATTATATGGTAGAGTGCTTTCCTGGTCAAGCAAAGTAATCGGTTCTTGAAAGCCTTTCTTCCTTAATTCTTTTAAAAGATGATAACCAGCAATACTGGCGCACCAACAATAACAACCCCATGTTTCATTTTGATTCTCCTTTCCAAATTTTATCTTTAAATAAAATTTACTTTCCTTTTTAATCTCGTTATCATATTAAAGATAATAAAATTTTATTAATTTCACCTCTCACTTGAGGTTTTTTTCATTAAAATATCTAAGCCGCCACTAACATCAATCACAGCTCTGCTTAAATAATCGGAGTCTTCTTCGCATAAAAACGCGATTACTCTCCCAACATCTTCTCCTGTCGCATTTCGCATCTTAAAAGGATTTTCAACTTCTTTAATAGTTAATTCTTTAAACTCACTTTTAATATCTCCTGGAGAAACCACATTAGCAGTAATTCCATAATCTCTTTCTTCTAAAGCTAAAGTTTTTGTCAAAGAAATGACAGCTGACTTAGCAGCCGCGAAAACACCTCGGTACTTCCAAGGAGCGTTATTACTACCCCCATTAAAACCTAAAACAACAATTCTTCCCCACTTACTTTTTCGCATCCCAGGTAGCACTTCTTTAAGTAAATAAAAATAACTATTTAAATTACCCTTAATTAAATAATCCCATTCTTGGTAATTATAATCGTGGATAGTTTTATCTTCTCTAATAAAAGGTCCGGCATTGTGAATTAAAATATCGACATCTCCGAGTTTTTCTTTAATCATTTTAAACATTCTTCCGACATCTTCTTTTAAGCTAACATCTGCTTGGATAGCTAAAGTAGCGACTTGATAAGTTTCCTTTAAATAATTAGCTAACATAAGTGCTTCTTTTTTACTAGAACGATAATTAATTACGATATTATAGCCTTTTTTAGCGAGCAAAGTAGCTATTTGGACACCAATCCCTTTAGCGCTACCCGTAATCAAAGCGAGACGTGACTTACTCATAAATTTATCCTTTAATTAATGATAAAAACTCCGCTCTTGGCGCTGCTTGCTTTTCAAAGATTCCTCTCACTGCCGAAGTAGTTGTTAATGAAGTCCCTTTTTTAATCCCACGACTACACATACACATATGCTTCGCCTCAATAACAACTATCGCTCCCAAAGGTTCCAGTTTTTCTACAAGCGCATTAATTATTTCCGTAGTTAATCTTTCTTGAACTTGAAAACGTCTCGCATAACCTTCAACTACTCGAGCTATTTTAGAAAGACCTGTCAACTTCTTATGAGGGACATAACCGACATGAACTACTCCAAAAAACGGCGCCAAATGATGCTCACAAAGCGAATAAAACTCAATATCCTTAACAATTATTAACTCTTTATTAGGAATATCAAAGAGCGTCTCTAAATGCTTTTTAGGATCTTCGCGGTAGCCTTCTGAATATTATAAAAAAGCCTTTATAACTCGCTGTGGAGTTTCCAAAAGCCCGTTTCTACTTGGATCATCCCCACATAGTTCCAATAGTTCTTTTAAAGCCATTTTAATCGTTTCTACTTGTTTTAATTTTTTATCTAATTGATCTGGATTATTAACTAACCCAGGAAAATTTTTAAATAGTAATTCTTCTTCTTTTCTCATCTCAATATCTTAAGATGTTTTACCAAAAAAACATCGTTCTCCTTCCAGCCAAGGAAACTAAGATTTTAGATATTTGGTTTTTAAATATAAAGATGGTAAGTGAAAATAAATATCCTTATTTAACTCTCTCCTTGTAAGTTAATTTTAGCGCGGTCGGCTTGATTGTCAAATCATTTGCTTGCATATTATTAAATAAAAACAGTTTAATTAAAAGAACAAACAAGGACTATTATTATCACCAATATAATAAATAGGAAAAAACCAATCCTTATTTGGTTGTTAGATTAAACATCAAGTCTATTCGGATAGAGATAAATTTTCAATACAAAATTAATTTCAATTTAAAACAGGAAAAAAAGCTTTTCTATTTTTCTGAAGGCGATTTAAACCGTTGTTAGTTTTTTTGAATCTTTAAAAACGATAAAGTTAATTAAAGTCGCTAACATAATCGCTGCGATATCTAAAAAGGCTGCCAAAAAACGATAAGGGTTCAAGATTTTATCGATTGTATATTCACTTAAATAATAACCAAAAAAGATAATTACCGCCATTAAAAAAATCCAAAAAACAGTCTTTTTAAAAGACAATTTGCTCATATCAAACAAAAGCCCGAAAACAACTCCAATCGCCGCCCCTGACATGATGAGCCAAACTGCCCCACTAAAAACAAATAAATCAGCTTTATTAACATCAATAAGCAAATAAATTATTCTTAATATTACCCAAGCAAAAAAGTAAATAAAAGCTGACAAAAAGGCGTCAGTAGGCTGATAACGATAACTCCTTTCGCTGGAAAGATAACCTAAAAAGATCCCATAAATAAGCATGGGAATAAAAAAGATTAGTATTTTTCTAAAATAGCCAATAAAGTCTACATCAATAGTTGGTTCAAACTTTAAGGCGAACCACACTAAAGTAATACTCATACTATAAATAACACCTTTAAAGAGCTTATGAGCAGGAATATATTTTTTAACATAAATAAAAACAATCGTTAAGACAACAAAAACAACAATGTTAATAAATAAATAATTATAATGAAAAACCTCCAAGCGAGGATTATCAAGTTTTAAAAAAGCTAAAAAATTATCATCAACTAAAACTTGTGTTAATAGCTTCACTACTGTCGATAACAAACTAATCCAAACAACTTTTAAAAATGTCTTCATCTTTACCTCTTTTTATCCTCCTGGATAATAAAATTATATCACAGGAAGGGTAGTTTTAATAATCGCTATTTTAACTAATACTATCATATTTAGAACGCAATTTATAATTTTTATGATTTCATTTGAAAAAGAATCTTCCTTTCGCTATGATAAATGCGGTGAGAAAATTGGTAAGTTTAAATATGTTAAAAATTGGGCAAACACTCTCTGTTAGAGAATTATCCGGCCCCAAAGATATTAAATATAAATTATATGACTTAGGTATAACCAAAGGTGTTAAATTAACCTTAATATCTAAATCTCCACTTGGAGATCCCTTTAATATTTTAGTAAGAGGTTATAATCTCGCTATCGAAAAAGAATTAGCCATTAAAATTAAGGGCACTCTTTTATGAGAGTTGTTTTAGTTGGCAATCAAAATAGCGGTAAATCAACACTTTTTAATTTACTAACCAAAAAACATCAAAAAATAGCTAACTATCCTGGCGCGACAGTCGATTTTATGGAAGGCTATACAAAAGATAAAAGCATTCATTTTACTGATTTACCAGGAGTTTTTTCTTTGACTCCTTACTCGCCTGAACAAGAAATTACTTTAAATTATTTACTAAACCAAGACTATGATCTTATTTTAAACGTTATTGACGTTACTCAATTAGAACGCAGCCTTTATTTAACTACTCAATTAAGTGATTTAGATAAACCGGTTGTTGTTGCTTTAAATATGAGTGACATCTTAAAACAAAACGGAGAAAACATTCACTTGGAAACGTTGGAAAAACGCTTTGGAATGAGTTTTATTAAAATAAGCGCTACTAAAAATGATGGCATCTTTGATCTTTTATGTTTAATTTCAAGTAAAGATTATTTAAAACATAAACACCCTCTTTATCCCCAAGAAATTGAAACAGAAATAACTAAAATTATTCCTTCATTAAATACCGATAATAAACGCTATTATGCTTTAAAATTATTAGAAAATCATGAGTCTTTCAATGACGTTATCGCCGAAAGCCACGCTAACATTGCTAGTTTTACTACAGATCTTTATGAATATCTTGCTCATCACCGTTATAACTTTATTGAAGGCCTTTTAAAAAGAGCTTTCGTTAAGTTAACTAAATATGATAAGAGAACTGCCAAGATTGACAAAATACTTTTAAATAAATACTTGGCGATTCCTATCTTTTTATTAATAATGTTTTTTATTTACACTTTTAGTGTTGGCTTTATTGGTTCTCGGAGTGTCGATTTTATGGAAACCAGTATCGACAACCTCTCTAACTTTTTAAGAACTTGGCTTAGTGGTCTTAACGCTTCCTCTTGGTCTATTAGTCTCTTGGTTGATGGCGTTATTAATGGAGTGGGAGCGATGGCAGCTTTTATCCCTCAGTTGATAGTTTTATTTATTTTTATCAACCTTTTAGAAGCGACTGGCTATATGACAAGAATCGCTTTCTTTTTAAATAAATTATTTCGCCGTTTTGGACTTTCCGGGAGAGCTTTAATTCCTTTTATTTTAGGCAGTGGTTGTAGTGTTCCTGCCATTATGTCTTCTAGGACGATTGCTAATAAAAAAGAACGTGATATGACTATCATTTTAACTCCAATGGTACCTTGTAGTGCTAAACTGCCGATTATAACTTTATTTGGAAGTTTCTTTTTTAAGCAATATGCTGGTTTAATAACTTTTTTACTTTATTTAACTTCTATTTTAGTTATTCTCCTAATGGCTATTATTATGAAATATCTTTTTAAAGTTAAAACTACTACTGGTTATCTTTCGGAAATGCCAACTTATAAGCTTCCTAAACCAAAGTATCTCTTTAGGGACGTTATTAATCAGGTTTGGGACTTTATTAAAAACGCTACTACTATTATTTTATTGGCTAGTCTTGTAATTTGGGTTTTGCTTTCCTTTAATTTTAAGTTTCAGTATGGCGTTCCTATTGAAAAAAGTATTTTAGCTTATTTGGGTAATATTTTAGCTTATTTATTTTATCCTTTATTTGGTGAGTTATCATGGGCTTCAAGTGTTTCTATTTTACAAGGTTTGGTGGCTAAAGAGCAAGTGGTTAGTTCGATGAAAGTAATTGCTAGTGTCTCTAATAGCAGTTCTATTTTAACTGCTAGTGTCTTTACCTTCTTTACGACTGCGAGTGCTTTAAGTTTTATGATTTTTAATTTATTTAGCGCTCCTTGTATCGCTTCTATCGCCGCTATGAAGGGTGAATTAGGCAGCACTAAAAAAACATTTTATGCCGTTTTATTTCAAACCGGCTTCGCTTATTTATTTGCTAGTTTAATATTTTGGATTTTACATTGGGGAGGGTTTTAATAATGGTTATTGATTATTTGATTTTAGCGTTTGTCTTAGTACTTGTTGCTTTAATCGTTTACTTCCGTTTTATTAAAAAGGGTAGTACAGGCACTTGTAATTGTTATAAAGCTAAGACTTGTGGGCTTAAACTTAATGAATTAAAGGATTTATTTAAGGAAAACAATTTAAACAACTAATAGATATCTTGTTTAGTTTTTTCGTGATATACTTATTACGGTGATATAAATGGAGTGGTTAATCGATATTTTAACTAAAACTGATCCTTTAATATTGATTTTAATTTTTGTTTTTAAAATTATTGAAGTTACTGTTTCGACCTTAAGAATTATTTTAATTAATAAAGGATTTAGAAAAATCGGCGTTATTTTGGCAGCTGTGGAAATCATCTTATGGCTAATACTAGCTAGTACCGTTATTACTGGAATTTCCGAAAGTCCAATGAAAGGTGTTGCTTATGGTCTAGGTTTTATTTTTGGTGTCTTCACTGGTTCTATTTTAGAAGAAAAGCTAGCTTTTGGAAAAGTTTTAATTCAAGCTATCACCCCAATAGAAAACGGTCATATTATTGCAGCCTCATTAAGGAAAAATGGCTATGGTGTAACAATTTTAGATGGTAAGGGCAAGGAAGAAAAAAGGCTTATACTGATGATTTTAGCTAATAGAAGAGATATTAGTATTGCTGTTTCAACTATCAAAGAAATTGAGCCCACTGCGATGATAGTGTCTCATGAAACTGTTAATCTAGCTGGTGGATTTACTCAAAAAATACGTCATTTATTTAAATAGAGAACTTAAATGTTCTTTTTTTTACGATATTTTACCATCTTTAACATTTAACTTGAACTTAAGGTAACTTTACTTTAAACTTAATAATAAACAATTATAGAAGGAGAGTTTTAAAATGATAAAAAGATTACTAAAAGAATTACTTGGAACCTTTATTTTGGTTTTTATGGGAACTATCACAGCCGCATTAACTAATAACGTAATCGCGATTGCTTTCGCTTTTGGAATCGCTGTTATTATCGCTGCTACTGTTTTTGGAGGGGACTTTAATCCCGCTGTTTCTTTAGCAAAATGGATTAAAGAAGAAATCTCTTTAAAAGAATTTGGCCTTTTGGTTGTAACCCAGTTTAGCGGTGCTATTATTGCTTCTTTATTTATTTTTCTCTTACTCAACGGCAATAATACCGGATTAGGTGCTAACTTAGTCGATGCTAGTCTTTCTAGCAATGCTGGTGTAATTATCGCCTTGGTTGTGGAAATTGTTTTAACATTTATTTTTGTTTTAACTGTTTTAGTAGCGGTAAAAAAAGAGCAGATTTATCCACCTTTATTAATCGGTGTTGTTTTAATTGGTATCGTTATTGCTGGTTTTTATATTACTGGAACATCAGTAAATCCTGCTCGCAGTTTCGCTCCCGCTATTTTTGTTGGGGGAAGAGCACTAAAAGAAGTTTGGGTTTTTATTGTCGGTCCTCTTTTAGGGGGAACGTTGGCAGCCTTGGTAGATCTCTTTTTAATTACCGATTAGTCAAAACTTAAAAAAATCTTAATTGCTGAAACATTAAAGTCTCTTTATTACTTTAGATAAGAGGCTTTTTTTAAATATCTTAGGATTTTTATTTTTTATTACAATAGCTTACATAAAGTCAAAAGGAGTAATTGGTTTTGTTTTTTCTTCTTCCTCTTCTTCTTTTAAGTAGTTTATTAACATCGTTTGCCTTTTTTCATTTAAAATTTTGGCGGCTTTAACAATTAAGTCCATCTCTCCTAGCAAATAAAGATGAGTTTTGGCGCGGGTAATTCCCGTATATAATAACTCTTTTCTTAACATTCCTTGATATTGTCTAGACAAAGGCATAAAAACAATTTTATATTCTGAGCCTTGCGATTTATGAACACTAATGGCGTAAGCTAAATTTAATTGATTAAGCTCTTGCTGATGGTATTTTACTTCATTACCATCAAAATCAACTATCATTATTTTACCATCACGAGTTTCATAAATATCTTTAACCTTACCAATATCACCATTCATAATATTTTTTTCAGGAACATTAACTAGTTGAATCACTTTATCGTTTTGATAAAATGTTATCGCCCCGCTTTGAATGCTTAAGCCTGTTTTCGTGATGAGATGGTTTTGACAAATATTATTAAAATTATCAATTCCCATTCCTCCCTTATAAAGTGGGATTAAAACCTGAATATCATCATATAAACTATAATTTTCTTTTAAAGCTTGATCTAACAAAGTTAAAATATTTGCAAAAATATCTTTTTGCTCGATTTTAATAAATTTAATATCATCACTGGAGTGATAATGAAAGTTTTCTACCGTTTGTTCGTTAATATGATTAGCAAGACTGATAATTCCGCTATCTTGAGCTTGACGATGGATTTCATGAAGTTCTTTCGTTACTATCATATTAGAATCGATCATATCACCTAAAACATGACCAGGACCGACGCTTGGTAGCTGATCCTTATCACCCACAAAAACGACTATCGCTTTATTATTTATCGATTTTAATAATTGATCCATTAAATAAATGTCGATCATTGAAGACTCGTCAACAACAATTAAACTCTGCGGCAAAAGGTTGCTTTCGTCATAATAAAATTTACCTTCATAGTCATAGCCTAAAAGTTTATGAATTGTAAAAGCAGGAATTCCCATTACTTCTTGCATTCGTCTTGATGCTCTTCCAGTGGGAGCACACAAACCAATATAATTAGCAATCGATGTTTCATAAATATTTAAGTTATAAAGTTTACTATAAACTAGCATTAACCCTTGAAGAATTGTTGTTTTTCCTGTTCCTGGACCACCAGTTATAATCGTTAATGGATTAGTTAAAGCGGTCACTATCGCTTCTTTTTGTTCCTTAGTATAAGAGATTTTTAAGCGTTTTTCTACAATTTCTACTTCCGAGATGATAAGGTCTTTATCGACTTCAATCTCACGGTTAAATTTGAGTAAATTAGTGGCGATATTTTTTTCCTTAAAATAAATCTCTTTAATGGTATATAGACCATCAATAACCATAATCGCTGCTTTCGCAATTAAAGTTTCTAACCCTTCATCAATTAACTTGTCGGCAATATTTTTTAAAACTGTTCTTACTGCATACAGCAATTGGTCTAAAGTTAAATACGTATGCCCTTTAGCAAATATATAAGCGTTAAGAGCGTAAATTATGCCGGCTTCAATTCTTCTTTTATCATCAAAAGGAATACCCATTTTTAAAGCAATTTTATCAACCCTTAAAAAACTAAATCCGACAATATCTTCAATAATTTGATAAGGATTTTCAGCTAAAACCATTAAGGTTTCTTTTTGATAGAAGGAATAAAGTTTAGAAGCCATATCTAAAGGAATTTCTCTTTTTATCAATTCCATCATAATTTTATCGTGTTCTTGATCTTTTTTTAATTCTTGATATAACCTTTCTATTTGTAAAGGTGTAAAGAGCAATGCTTTTAAAACAGTTTTATCAGCTAATATTTTTTCAATCGCTTCTAAACCTAAATGTTTAACTATCCTTGCAGCTCTTACCGGTCCAATCCCTGTAAAAATTGGACTGGATAAATAGTTGATTAAAGCATTATAATCTTGCTTACTCGATTTTTCATAACTTAAAACTTGGTATTGAATTCCATATGTTTTATGATTTACTTCTTTAGTTTCAAACTTATAAAAAACATCTATAACAAGCGGCGGTAAATAACCAACTATCGTCTCAATTTCACCATTTTCTAATTCAATTTTATAAATGGAATAACTATTTTCCTTATTATAATAAAGTTGTTGAATTACAATTCCTTCTAAAATCAAGTTTTCGCACCACCTTTGTTTTGATAACCCATTAACATTAAACTAGCTAACATTAATAGACTTGCTAAAATAATGAACAAATAAAAATTAATAACCCCATAAAGAACACCAGCTATTGCTGGACCTAAAACCGCCCCTAAAGCTAACGCACTTTGCCGCAGCCCCATTAATGCACCAGTGTTTATCACTTTTTGTTCATTTAAATGAGCGATCATCGCTGGTTCATAAACAGTTTTGAATCCAGTATAAACCATAAAAAGCGAAAAGATAAAATAAATAACCCCCTCTTGAGGTAGAATAAATGTTAAAAAACTAAATAATCCAGCCCCCATAAGACTAATTACCACGATTTTAAGTCCTTGATATTTTCTTAATAAAAAGGGAACTACTACTAAAGAAACAAAAATAGTTATAATACCCGTCACGAAATTAACAACTCCAATTGTCGATGTTAAATGGTTTAAATCTGTTAAATAAAGATCTAAATAACGGGCAAAACTAATAAAAGAAATGTTGGCTATCATCACCACTATAAACAATAAATATAATCCCTTAGGTAAGGTCTTTATTTCTTTTAAAGCGGGAAACAATTTCCTTTTTTCCTGCTTTTGATCTTCTTTATTTTCAAATAAGAAAAATGCTAGTAAAAAAAGTATCATTGAAAAACCAGCTTGTAAATAAAATATATTTTTTAGGTCATCAAAATAATCACCTAATAAACCACCAATCAAATATCCGAAGGAACCTCCCAAGACAACTAAGGCTAAATAAATTGAAAGTTGCGTTTTTTTATTGTTAATGGGCATTTCTAAAAGGTAAGTAAGAGTTAACACTTGAAAAGAAGCTGTAAAAATACCAGCCGTAAAACGAACTAATAAAATTAAATATTGATTATCAAAATAACCAAATAAAAACTGGCTAAGACCATAACCTAAAAAACCGATACCAATTAAGATACCTTTTGTTTTAGTATTGCCTAAGTTTCCCCAAAAAGGGGCCGCTAAAAAGATTCCTAAATTCATTGCTGCGAAAAAGAGACCAAAAAAATAGTCATCAACTTTTAAAACTCTTAAATAGGCAGGAGTAATTGGATGAACTAAATTAGTAACTAACCCTAATAAAAATGCAAAAAATTGCAAATATATAATTCTTTTAAGCACTAGTAAAGTCGCCTTTCTTGATCAAAATAAACTTGATCGATAAAGCCGCCGCCAACACAAACTTCTCCTTCATAAAAGGCAGCTGCTTGTCCGGGAGTAACAGCTCTTTCTTGGTCTGGATAAATAACTTTTAGGGTAGTTTCATCTAACCATTCTAAAGTAACTTTAACATCTTCGCTTCGGTATCTAAATTTTGCTGTAAAGAAGCGGTTTTCCAA
Source organism: Acholeplasmataceae bacterium (assembly GCA_012837645.1). Taxonomy (GTDB): domain Bacteria; phylum Bacillota_I; class Bacilli_A; order Acholeplasmatales; family UBA5453; genus DUQU01. The sequence goes on from DUQU01000016.1 coordinate 13,493, forward strand.
GTCTTTATCACCTCTAAAAACAACATCTTTTACAATGCAATTATTTGAATATAAATACTCATTATGATAACCTTGGCCGACATATAAAACATTCGCGCTTAAATCTTTTCCAATCACGAACCATGGTGCTGGTGGATAGTCTTTCAAACCACCAATATCGAGCCCTTTTCGTTGCCCGATCGTATAATTATAAAGCCCATTATGTTCTTTAATTACTTTACCATCAATTGTCTTCATCAAACCCTTTTGAGCCGGTAAATAATTTGCCAAAAAAAGTTCAAAATCACGTTCTCCAATAAAACAAATTCCGGTACTATCTTTTTTATCATAAACAGCTAACTTTTGTTGAAAGGCTCGTTCTCGAACTTCTTTTTTAGAAAGTTCACCTATTGGAAATAGAACTCTTTTTAACTGTTCGCTAGTTAACTGCGATAAAAAATAAGATTGATCTTTGTTGTTGTCTTTTCCTCTTAATAAATGTGTTACGCCAGCTCTTTCTTCTTTTCGAGCATAGTGTCCCATCGCGATATAATCAGCATCTTTGCTAAAAGCATATTCTAAAAATGATTTAAACTTTATTTCATTATTACATAAAATATCGGGGTTGGGAGTTCTTCCCTTTTGATATTCTGCTAAAAAATAAGCAAATACCTTTTGCCAATATTCTTTTATAAAATCTATTTTAGTTAATTTAACTTTTAATTTCTTTGCCACTTTTAAAGCATCTTCATAATCAATCGTTTGAGCGCATTTTTCAAACTTTGAAGTCGGATTCCCTTTAATGTCATTATTAATAGCGGAATCCCAATTTTGCATAAAAACAGCTTCGACTTGGTAACCCTTTTCCAACAGCAAAGCTAAGGCGACCGCCGAATCAACTCCCCCTGATAAACCCAGTATTACTTTTTTCATTCACTGTCACTAGCCATTTTAAAATGATTACGAGCGGAAAGAGATAATTCTGTGACTTGAGGTCCGTCAGGAATAACTTGCCTTTTAAACTGGGCGGTTTTAAAACGTTTTAAAAAGGATTTAACAAAGGATTCTGCTGCCTTGTTTTCGTAGGAGAAAGCTTCTTTTAATAAAAATATTAACCGTTTTTCACTATCCCCACAAACTAAATGACGATAAATTAAAAAATCATTTATTAAATAACTACCTACTATTTCTTCAGAATATTGATTATCTTTTAACTCTGGTGAAATCGGTGTTTGCAAAATACTGACAACTACATCATATAAATGAGGATAATAACTAAGATATTCTTTGAGATGACGTTGAACCATTGTTTTTGGCAACCCAGCGTTTATCGCATACATACTCATTTGATCAGCATTGTATGTCATAAATCCCAAAGCAATTTCAGAAAGATTTCCCGTTCCTAAAACAATACCATGGTGCTTATTTGCTAAGTTCATCAAAGTTTGAGTTCTGATTCGCGCTTGAACATTTTCATAAGTAACATCAGTTTTGTTATCATGAGCAATCATTTTAAGTTGTTCTTCAACTTCAACATCGATATTTATTTCTTGGAAAGGCACCGCTAACGCTTTGATTAAAGTAAGAGCATTTTGGTAAGTTTTTTCACTAGTATGAACGCTTGGCATTACCACAGCCATTATTTTTTCTTTACTTAAATTCATTTTATTAATCGTATCATAAGCTACCAAAAGAGCCAAGCTAGAATCCAATCCTCCCGAAACACCAATAATTATACGAGGATTATTTAAATGCTTGATTCTTTTTTCTAAAGCTTTGGTTTGAATAAATCGAACAGCCTCAAAATCATAATCGACTAAAAAAGGTATTTGAGCAATTTTACTATCAAAAGTAAAATCATCATCAGTACTAATAGCCACTTTAATAATTTTATAATTATTTAAATTATTTTTCTTTTTATTAGCTTTCCGGCGACGATACTCTATCTCTTTTAAATCAAGATCTGATGTTAAACGATTTTTAAGATCATAAACACTTTTATTTTCTATCCGCCCAAAAACGGCATGATAATGAAAACCACTATAAAGACCATCACCAGTAGATTCATCATTACTACTAGCTAAAAACAAATAAGCTCCCTCATATAAAAATGACTTCGCTTTAACATTAGTTTCAATAATTTTATCGAGTCCTAAATAAGCTAAATTTGTCGATAGATTAATAATTAGATTAGCACCATTTAAATAAAGTTCTTCACCGCTTGTAGTTAGCTCGCTAACATTATTATTAAACTCAAAACCAAAACTAACATTGTGATCTTCTGCTTTAAAAATAAGATTATTAAGAGGAACTTCCTGTCCTAAAATAGTAACTTTATCACTCGCTAATTCTAAACTACTTTTAAACCATCTGCTTTCATTAAAAAAGTTATTATTAACTAAATCTTTTTTAACAATAGCACCTAAAATAACATCTTTTTGAAAAACAACCAAGACATTATACAACTCACTATTTATTATTAAAGGCATGCCAAGAGCGATAATTTTATTAAACTTCTCTTTTAATAAACCATTTAAAGCCCTTAAAGACTCATCATACAATTGTTCTTGATAAAACAAGTCTCCGCATGAATAACCAGTTAAAGATAATTCTGGAAAAACAAGCAAAGAAGCCTTATTTCTTTTTATTTCCTCTTTGATAATCTCACCATTTAAAATTGGCTTTCCCACTTTAATTGCAGGTGAAATTGTAGAAACTTTTAAAAAACCTTCTTTAAACATCATTATTTACCCCATATAAATTATGCTTTAAAATATATTCATAAACCTTTTTATCTAATAAATCCGCTTCCGTTTTTGGATTAGAACGAAAGTGAGAACTCGATAAAGGCAAATTACAGTTTACAATTGTGAAGTTATCTTTTTGAGAAGGAAAATTATTGTTAATATATTTCTCAATTAAAATATTATCTCTTTTGACAACTATCAATTTAAACTCTTTAATAATTTTTTCATAGTCAACCCATTTATTAATGTAAAGCAAGTTATCAGCGCCTAATAAAAAGTAGACATCTTCTTGATATAATTCTTTTATTTGTAAGAGACTTTGATAAGTACCTTCATAGTTTTCTTTGTTTTCTAAAGATGAAACTTGATATATTTTTTCCTTAAAAACCAACTTTAACATTTCTTGACGCAAAGAAAAATCAACAAAATCTTTTTTCCACGTATAAGAATCTCCCGTAGGTAAAACAATTATTTTTGTTGGCTTAAATAACGATTTAATTTTTTCCGCAATTTCTTTATGGGCTTTCGTAGGCGGATTAAAGGTCCCTCCAAATACAACTATCATAAACACCACCTTTAATTATATCACAACTTCCAATAAAAATATTATGTTATAATATTCCTAACTAGGAGATTTGATAATGCCAGCAAATAATAATATTGATGAAAAAGAACACACTTATCAAACCATTAAAGCAAAACCAGTCACATTAAAAGATGATTTCCTCTTTTTCAACAATAAGTGGTATTTCACTTTTTTTAGTGCCCTTCTTAAATTAATTATTAAAGTCTTTTTAATTTATCTTATTGGACCCCTGGTTTTCGGCTTTAAAGTACGCAACAAAAAGAAGTTAAAAGAAAATAAGAAAAGCGGCCATATTTTTATTTCCAATCATATTCACCCTCTCGATTCCTTTCTAATTGGTACTTATTTGTTTCCAAAACGTGCTTATTTTACAATGTTAGAATCTAACTTAGGGCTTCCTTTTATTGGCAAATTGATGCGCTTTTTGGGCGGCGTACCAATACCTACCAAAAGAGCACAATTAGCCAACTTTGAAACTGAAATGGGAATAGCTTTAAAAAAGAAACATTTTGTTGGTTTTTTTCCCGAATCGGCCTTAAAACCTTATCATCCTTCCATTAGAAACTTTAAAAAAGGGGCAATTCATTTCGCTTTAAAGATGGAAGTTGCTATAATACCCATGGTAATGATTTTAAAAAAGCCAAAAGGTATTTACAAGCTTTATAAAAGAAAACCTTTAATTGAATTGCATATTTTAGATCGTTATTTAATTACTACAAAGGGAACAAAAAGGGAAACTGTTAATTATCACCTTGAAGCCTTGCAAAAAATTGTTAGCACTTATTTTAACGAACATAGTGATATTAAGGAGGACAACACTAATGGATAAAAAAGAAAACTATTTTCATAAACTCAGAAAAAGAAATTTACGAATTACAAAACCAAGAAAGGCCTTAATCGAAATATTACAAGATAACCACTTAACTTTTAAAGAAATTCAGTTAGCTTTAGCTGAAAGAGGTTTTACTAATGTTTCTACTATTTATAATAACTTAGATTTTTTAATTGAAGAAAAAATCGCTGTTGAGCTGTATATTGGCGGTGTTAAATATTATGACTTAGCGATCGACAACCCAATGCATAACGCTGATAGTCATGTTCACATTTTAATTAAAGACAACAACCAAATTGTCGAAATAAACAATCCTGATATTTATGAATACATTAAAAAAAGGCCTGAATTAAAAGACCTTACAATTGATTATATTAGAATTGCGATTGGTGCTAAATTAAAGAAATAATAATTTTAAATTAATTTTTAATAATCGCTCTTAAAATTGCAGATTTACTACGAGGATTAGATTTTACCTCCTTTATTGAAGGTAGAATCTTTTTTTTATAATATTTAAAAGGCATTTCCTTCGGTAATGTCGGCAATCCTTTAATTATTTTTTCTTCCGTAACTGCTTTAAATTTATCTTTGACAATCTTATCTTCTAAAGAATGGAAAGTTAAACAAGCTATCCTTCCTCCTTGGTTAAGAACTTCCAAGGCATCATCCAACATCAGCTTTAAAACTGTTAATTCATCATTTAAATAAATTCTTAAGGCTTGAAAAACTTGTTTAGCAGAATGCCCTTTCCTAACTTTAAATTTATCAGTAATCTTAACTAGATCAAAACTAGTTTTTAATGGTCTTTTTTTAATAATTTCAGTTACTAATGGTTTCGCGTAATAAATCTCACCATACTCTTTTAAAATATTAATAAGTTGAGCTTCTGAATAACTATTTAAAATACTTTCAGCAGTTAACGGATTATCCCTATCCATACGCATATCTAACGGCCCATCAACCATATATGAAAAACCACGTTGAGAATTATCTATTTGAAGAGAACTAACTCCTAAATCGATTAAAATGCCATCGACTTTTTCAATTCCTTCTTTCTTAAGATTCGCTTTAAAATCTTTAAAGTTTGCTTTAATTATTTTAAAATTATGATAATCTTTTAAATTTTCCTTAGCTTTGTTAATCGCCTCTTGGTCCTGATCAAAACCATATAAAAAGCCACTCCCATTAAGCTCCTTTAAAATCGCTTTACTATGCCCACCCAAGCCTATTGTCAAGTCCAAATAAATCCCATTTTTTTTAATATTTAAAGCTTTAATTGTTTCCGTTAATAAAACTGGTATATGCATATTATCCCTCGCGTTATTTTAACTTTTAAACCCTTTAATGTAAAGAAAAAGATGCTTCTCGCATCTTTTCTTAACATCTATTCAGATGTCTCTTTAACTAATCTTTTCCCTTTGTATTCACCTGTTAACGGGGAGACACGATGCGGCATAATTAAATCGCCAGTATCTTTGTCAACAACAAGGGTGGGTTTAGTTAATTTTTGATGAGTACGACGTTTTCTTTTTCTCGTCTTACCCGTTCTTCTAAACGGTACAGCCATTACTATTTCTCCTTCTCATATACGATTAAAGGCATTTCCGCGACAAACCAGCCCCAAACCAACTCGTATAAATCTATTTTACCATCTTTGATTTGATACTCTGTTTTATCATTGTTAGCTAATTCGTCTTCGATTTGAACCTCTACTCTTTTTTTTATCAAATTTAATGTATCCGCAGCAACAAATGTTACCTCCGCCACAGCTTTTAAATTAAAACTTAAATAATTATCATCTAAAAATCTATAATTTCCTTTAACGTGACAAGGGCCAATCTTCGTTACTTCACTCAACAATTCTACTTCCTTATTGAAATCTAAACTTAAATCTATCCCTTCAGTTTGATGTTGTTTTAAATACAAAAGTGTGTAAGTCATTTTATCACCAACATTGGCAATTGTAACAAAACAATTATTTTTTGTCAAGAAAAAAACCTACCCTGAAGTAGGTTTGAATTAAACAATCTTTTCTCGCAAGAACCGTACTACTCCATTTAATAAATCTTTTACTTCTTGATCTAATTCAAAGTTTTCATCTGCCGTTTTACCATCGACAATTGAATTACGCAAAACTAAATTAATATCTTTCATTCCTTCTACTGACAATTTTAATTCATAAATGTGAAAATTACGTTTTTCAATATTGCGAAATAATAATGAGGTTTGCACAGAAGTAATCCTTTTATAGGGAATACTTAAACCAGCATCATTATATATTTCACCAACTCTATGGTCGATTATCGCAGTATAAAAATGAAGTAAATCATCGCCAAAAGCTAATAAGAAGTATCTTCCAATATCGAATCTAATTTTATCTTTAAAATAAATTAATTTAGAATCAATTTCTCTCGTTAAGGCTTCGGGAGCATCTGTCGCAATCGGTGTATGAGCTTGAATATCTTCATCGCTTAAATATAAAAAAGCTTTTGCGCGCTCAAATGCGACTTCTAAATCTTTATCAACATGAAAGTCATACTTATCTCGTAATCTTTTTCTTTTACGCTTAAAAAACCTTTTCATTTCTTTATCTCTTTTAGTCATTTCACCCTCCAAATTTGTTACTATAATTTATTTTACCAATAATAAATTATTTAGTCAATTTTAACTACAGATTTTAGTGTAAGGCTAAAGATAAAAAAATTAAACCAATAAATAGAAAGGCGAACACAAAGGTGGAACGCATTAAAAAGAGCTCAAAGCCACGTGTTTTTTGTTGTTTAAATAAGTCCGACTTCTCACCACTAAAAGCATCAGAAATATTATCTTGTGCTTCTTGAATCGCAACGGTTAGAATCAACAATATTACTACTACTAAAATTAAATAATCTACCCAGATCATAATTACCTCCTAAAAACATATAAATATTTTATCAATATCCTGCTCGTTTGTCAAATAATTATCGTTTTTATCAAAATGGCTCTTTTAAGGAAAATATCGCCTCAAAATGCCCTTAAAAAAAGCAATATTTTTCCAAATTTGCCTTGTCTTTAAATTACTTAAAAAGTTAAAAATTAACTTCTAAAAGAAGTTTTACTTTTTTAAAAGGTAAAATAATGTATAATATTGATATACTAATTATTCATTAGTATAGGAGGCCCCTATGAAAAGGTTTAATAACTTTTTAGAAAGCCATTTATATTTACTCGTTATTAGTGTTGGCGCTTTTGTTGGCTGGTTTATAAAATTTGATTTAACTATTTTAAATACCTCAATATCAATAAATGAGCTTTTTATTATTGGTTATTTGTTTTGGGGATTAATCATTTTAACCTTTGTTGAGGATACAAAACATCTTATTTTAGTTTATATTAGTACTTTATTGATGTTTAATTCTAAGGATCTAGGCCTTGAATATCTCAATGGTTTTAACGCTATCTATGTAATGGTTGCGCTTTTGATTATTGGCGTTATTATTCACCTCATTAGATTTAAGCCTAAATTAAAATGGGGCACTATGAGTATTGGTTTTGGATTATTAGCTTTAAGTTATTTTTTACCTTTCATTTATAGTGAAATTAAGTTTTCATTAACAGCACTAGCGATCTCCTTTGTCGGAGTTATTTATTTAATCTTTTATTGGTTTTTTAAAAGCACCTCTACTACTAAAACAAATGATTTGTTAACTTACTTGTTTTTCGCTAGCATTACCATTATGCTTCAAATCTACTCTGTTGTTATTTACAATTATTTAACGATGAGCGGAATCCCCTTTTTAGAAAAAATGGAAAAAGGATTAAATAGTCATTGGGGAAATAGCAATTTTGGTTATGGAAACATCAATGATGTCATTATCTTTTTTACTATTACTTTTGCCGGTCAAATTTATTTTCTCCACAAATATCGCCATCGTATTTTTATATGGATCTTCCCTATTTTATCTATTTACGCTACTTATTTAAGTGGCTCTAGAGGCGGTTGGCTCTCTTGGTTAATTTTATGTTTAATTGTTTATTTTTTCTTTTTGATAAAGGGAAATCGCCAACAAAGAATCTTAGTAAATCTTACTTTAGTGTTAGCTTTCATCCCTTTTATGATTAATCCTGGACTTTTTAATGTCGTTATTGCCCGTTTAAAACTAAATAGCGATAATCTCAATCAATTTACTTCCGGAAGGATAACTTTGTATAAACAAGCCTTAGAAATCTTTAAAGAATTCCCTTTATTTGGAGCGGGATGGTCTTACCAATTAGAGGCTAACAATGATAACCGGATTCAAATTTTCCATTCTACTATTTTCCAAACCTTAGCGATTTCAGGAATTTTTGGGCTCATATCGTTAATCATTTATCTTTTAACTTCAATTTTCCTTTTTATTCGTAAAATGAGTTTCGCTGTGGCAGTTTTATTATTTTCTTGGCTAGCTACAATGATTCACGGCCTCTTTGATAACACTGTTCATATGTTGATTTATACGATTTTATGTATTTTCATCTTAGTCGCTGTTGAAAATGAAGCTACCACGAAACCGCAATACTCTCTTAAAAAAATTGTTTATCGAAAAGATAAAAAAAATCAATTAAATCTTTTTCAGTAATTATTCTCAAGCTAAATATGGCAATAATGCAGTTGCTAAAGATAAATAAATTATTAAACTAAAAACATCATTAATGGTTGTCATAAAGGGACCCGACGCGACACTTGGGTCTACTTTTAGTTTCTTAAATAAAATTGGTGTTAAAGCTCCGGAAAGAGTCCCAATTATTAAACCAGCAAAAAGCGACACCGCGACAATTCCACTAATTAAAAGGCTAGGTTCTCTTAAAATTACTAAAAAGATATAAGCGGAGAAAAACCCAAATACCCCACAAAAGATACTATTTAAAAACCCTATTAATAGTTCTTTTTTTACATATTTTCTGAGTGGTGCTTTTGGCTCTTTGGCAATTTTAATTACCGTCGAGGCTAATGATTGTGTAGATACATTACCCGCCATATCCAATAACATTGTTTGAAAATAGACTAAAACAACCACGCTTTTAATAGTTTCTTCAAAAGAACCAATAACACTTGAAGTTAATAACGACAAAAGCAATAACGCTAGTAGCCAAGGTAGTCGTGAAAATGTTTTTTGAAAGGCGTTTGCATCAATAGAGTTTTCTTTGATTAAGGCGATATTGCGGTATTGTTGTAAAGTTTCTTCCTTTAAAGAATCAAGGGCGCTTTCCGCTGTGAAAACCGCTTTAATAGCTCCTTGTTTATTTAAAATAGGAATCATTTCTAAGTCATACTTTTGAATAATATCGATCGCTTCATAAATTGGTGTTTCTTCTTTTAATGAGAAAAACTTGGTTTGCATAATATCTTTGATTAATTCTGTTTTCCTCGCAATTATTAAGTCTTTTAAAGGGAGCGCACCAACTAATTTGCTTTTTTTATCTAAGACATATAAATAATCAATAAGCGTTTCTTCTTTACTTTCATCGATAATCATTTTCATCGTTTCTTTTACTGTTTTATCACCGTTAATTGTTAAATAATTATAATGATAAAATTGATTTAAAGTTTTATTATTAATCATAAGAACACCTCAATTAAAAAGAGCGCTAAACTATAATAAACGATAATGCTGCCAATATCGATAATCGTCGTAATTAGAGGACCACTTGCGTTGGCGGGGTCAATGCCCAGTGCATCTAAAAACTTCGGTAAGAGGGTTGCGAAAAGAGTAGCGCTTATTAAATTTAAAAATAAGGAGATTCCGATAATCAAACCAAATACCAAGCCATTATAATCTAAATTAGGATTAATAAAAACAAACAAAGAGGAGATGATAAAACCACCAATACCGATTATTATTCCCGTTAAAGCTGCTGATAGGATCTCATTTTTAAAATGGTGCTGATACTTAATATCTAAATCTAAATTCATCACTATGAGACTTGTTGATAAAGACTGAGTCCCTAAATTACCCGCAACATCCAATAAGAGCGGCTGAAACATTATTAAAACCGTATAAAGAGCGATAATGCTTTCGAATCTGCTCATTATAATCGCGATTGGTAATGTCATCACCAATAAAATTAAAAGCCATGGTAAACGCGCTAAAGAGCTTTTAAAAATCCCTACATTTGCTGGTTCATGCAAAGCCGATAACTTTCTTACGTCCTCATGAGCTTCTATTTCATAGACGTCAATCGCGTCATCCAAAGTAATCATCCCTAAAAGTTGATGATGAGATGACAAAACAGGCATTTGATAAATCCCTTCTTCTTGAATTAACTGTGAGACTTCGTCCAAATCATCATAATCCAAAACAAACAAGCTGGGCTCATAAAGTTTTTCAATTTTAAGAGGGGATTTTGCTTTAATTAACTTTTTCAGAGGAACAATCCCCAAAAAAGAATTAAATTTATCAACTACGAATAAAGTTTGAATAGTCTCTACATGAGGAGCTTCTTTTATCAATAACTGCATCGCTTCTTTAATTTCCATCTCGGGGCTTAACTTAATTAAATTAGGAGACATCCTGGAACCCGCTTCATCTTCTTCGTAATCTTTTAAACTTTGAAATTCTTCTTTTGTTGTTTCGTCTAAATCGGTTACCCATTCTTTTAAAACGGCTTCATCCAATTCTTTTAAAATGTCCGTTAAATCATCAGGCTCTAAATAATTGATAATATTAATAGCTTGATTTTTAGGCAAAGACTCTAACAATACGCTAGCTTGGTAAGGGGATAAATAAGAAATTAAAATAGCCTTATTTTTAAAAGTCAATAAAGAAAATAATTCCTCTTGGTCTTCTAGTTCTAAATTATTAAATAATTCCGCAGTATCATAGCCGTGCAAGTTTTTTAAAAAGAATTTCTTTTCTTTTTTAGTTAATTTTAAATAATTATCTTTCATCATTTTGCCTCCCACTAAATAATTATACTAAAGAAGTTAAAAAAATAGAAACCCGAAGATTTCTATTTTCTCTTAAGATACTATTTTAATTATAATTTTCTTATTTGTATTGCAGTTCATACAAACTATAATAAATCTTACCTAGAGCCAATAACTCTTGGTGAGTTCCAGCTTCTTTAATTTCACCTTTTTGCATTACATAAATGCGGTCCGCTTTTTGAATCGTTGATAAACGGTGAGCAACAACAATCATCGTGGAGATTTTCATCATCTTTTCTAATGAATTTTGAATAATTTCTTCTGTTTCACTATCGATATTAGCAGTCGCTTCATCTAAAATCATGATCGTTGGTTCATAAACCAAAGCCCGTGCAAATGACAATAATTGCCTTTGTCCAGTAGAAAAGTTATTACCTCTTTCTCTCACGATATGTTCATATTTACCGTCTAAAGATTCAATAAAACTATCCGCTCCAACATATTCGCTCGCTTTAATAACATCATCTAAAGAAATCTCATCATCTTTAAAGGCGATATTAGATTTTATCGAACCAGTAAATAAGAAAACATCTTGAGGCATTTGACCAATCTCACTTCTCAAACTATCGAGTTTAATCTTTTTAATGTCGATACCGTCGATTAAAATTTGACCTTTAATAATATCATAATTTCTCACAATTAAATTCATAATCGTCGTCTTGCCAGAACCGGTCGCGCCCACAAAAGCAATCGTTTCATTAGCGTTGATTTTAAAGGAAACATCTTTTAAAACCCACTCATCTTTCACATAATAAAACCAAACATTTTTAAACTCAATCTCCCCTTTAAAATCTTTTAATTCAATCGCGCCTTCACTATCGACAATTTCAGGAACAGTTCCTAAAACATCAAAGATTTTCTCAGAACTAGCGAAAGAGCTTTGTAAGACGTTAAAGTTTTCACTTAAGTTTTGCAAAGGACGATAAAAATCATTAGCATAAGTGTACATCGTAACTAACACCGCTGCTAAAGCAACTAATTGGTCTTTAGTGGCACCGGCTTCAATCGCTTTTATAATTTCAATTCCCAAAAAATATATTACAATTAAAGAAGCCAACATCGAAAATAAAAACATTAAAGGACGATAAACAGCAAACATCATCATCTCTCTTAAATGCTCTCTTCTTAAGTTTTTATTATTTATTGTAAATTCTTCTTTTTTTCTTACCTCTTGATTAAAGATTTGAGTCAGTTTAATTCCACTTAAATTTTCTTGGAGGTAAGCATTAATTTCCGTATTTCTATTTCTAACTCGACGGTATTGTTTTCTCGCAATCGCCCGATAACCAAAAGTTATTATCGCTACAAAAGGCAATGTTATTCCCATTATTAAAGTAATTTTGACATTAAAAATTAACATAATAATAAATTGAACAATCATCAAAAGAGTATTTCTAATTAAGTTTACTAACACCGAAGTATACATCTCCGATAAAGTGTTTGTATCATTAGTAACTCTCGTTATTAATTTACCAATCGGTATTTGATTGAATTGATTTAACGACAACTTTTCGATATGTTCAAAAACTTCTTTTCTTAACTGCTTAACGATTTGTTGGCCAGCATCTTGTAAAAGAATTTGTTGGAAATAAACCATCACGACAGCTGACCCAACCGCGATCAACATCGCTAAAATTATCAAACCGATATAAATAAATTTTTGATTATTAGTAAAAGTTTCATTACCGATAACTCTAATAATAAACCCTAATAACATTGGAGAAATACTGGAAAGACCTACATCAATTAAAATTAATGCTAAGGCAATAATAAAGTTTTTCTTAAAAGGACCAGCATAACCTAAAAGCCGTTTAAAAATATGTGAATCGCTTTGTTTACGAGTATATTCTTCAAAATCACGCATCTCCCATCACCCGACCTTCCAAGGTTTGTCTTCTTACCATATCTTGATAAAGCTCCGAAGACTTCATTAACTCATCATGAGTCCCCACAGCTTTTAATTGGCCTTGGTCAAGCAAAATAATTTTATCCAATTTACGAACCGTAGAAATCCGATGAGCAATTAAAATTGTTGTTTTACCTTTCCTAACCCGTTCTAAATTAGCCAAAATTGCTTCTTCTGTATTGGTATCTACCGCACTAACAGAATCATCTAAAATCAAAATGGGTGCTTCTTTCGCAAGCGCCCTCGCAATCGAAATACGCTGTTTTTGACCTCCAGAAACTGTCACTCCACGTTCCCCTAAAGTAGTTTTAAATCCATCTTTAAACTCTGCGATATTATCATAGACATCAGAAAGCTTCGCCGCCTCCACAATTCTATCAAAGGCCATCTCCCCCTCGGAAAAAGCAATATTTTCAGCAATCGTAGTCGAATATAAAAAGTTATCTTGAGGGACATAAGCGATATTATTTCTCACATTTTGAATATTTAATGACATAATGTCGTAATGATCTAAATAAATAGAATCATTATCAACATTGTAAGTCCTTAACAACAAATCAACGAAAGTAGATTTACCAGAACCTGTTCTTCCTAAAACACCCACAGATTCTCCCGCTTTAATCTCAACATTGATATTTTTTAAAATCAAAGTATTAGGCGCGTCCGGATAAGCAAAAGAAAGATTGTTAAAAGTAATACTTCCCTTTAATTCTTCCTCCTTTTGATGTTTAATTAACTGATATTTTAAAAATCCTTCTTCATTTTGGAGCTTCTCATCATCAAAATCTATCACATTAACTTTATAATAAATGACTTCAGGAAGAAGACCTTCATAATAACCTTCATAATGATAAGGGTTAAACAAATTCTTTTTTAAAGGAATGTTTAACTCTAAACCATATAACTCTAAACTGACAGTTTTTATCGCCCTAATTTCTTCATTTAAATAAATATTAAACTGAACTTTATGGTCTTCTTTTGAAAAACCAAGCGGATAATCTTTACTAATAACAATACTTTTAGCTGTTTTTTCGCCTAAATAAAATTTCGCATAAGGCTGATGTCTAACCGCATCTTCTTTTTGTTTTAAAGCATTTAAATAAAAGTTTAAAATATTAGTATCATCTTTAATCAACGGTTTAGCATCTAAAAAGCCACTTATTCGTTGATAAGAAGCCATCGCTTGGCTCCTTAAATTAGCGAATTGAGTTAAAGCCATCACCGGCCAAATTAAAGTCCCAAACAAAGTAAAAAACTCGAATAAATGTCCCACTTTAAATTGAGCAGGATTTATAATTGCTAAATAAGAACCAAAACCAAAGATAGCAGCGATTGTTAAATTAATAAAAACCGTTATTACGATATTTACCCAAATCATCGTCCTCACAAAATCCATATGTTTGTTGTAAAAGTCATCATTAATTTCTTCAAAAAGTAGCGCTTCTTTAACTTCTTTAACAAAACCTTTAATAATCGCGATTCCTGAAAATGATTCTTGAGTAAACTCATTCATATACTCAAAAGCATCTTGTCTAAGTCTAAACTTCATTCTCATTTTTCTAATAATAATAAAACCAACAATTCCTAAAAATATCAATGGTATCGTAGAAAACAGCGTTAATTTCCAATCCATTTTTAACATTCTAGAAACTACTAAAATAGCTAAAAATAAGCTATCAAAAAGCATTAAGGTTCCTCTACCAAAAGAGGCTCTAATCGTCTCCGCATCATTGGAGAAAAACGCCATTATCGCACCAACTTTGTGAGTCTGATAATAAGGCTGGTCTAAAATTAAAGCATGATCGAAAAGTTGCGCTCGGAGATCATATAAGATTTGCCTAGAAGTCCCCATCACGAAAATGCGCCAAAAAAACCTTCCCACCACCATTATTAAGACAATAGTAATAAATTCTTTTACAAACTTAGACATATATTGTTGCGTCACTAAACCTTCTTCAAAATGGTTGACTAATTGTCCTAAATTTTTGGGGATTTGTAATTGGAACCAATCTACTACTAATAAGGCCGCGACGCCTAAAAGAAGCAATATCCCATACTTTAAATAATATTTATTTATGTGTTTACCAAAAATCAATTAAGTCACTCCCTCTTTATAACGCCTATTAATTATTATATCATAGTAAAAAGATTTATTAATACTTTATTACCGATTCTTGCTATAATGGTAGTGGTGATAAAATGGAAATAGTAAAAAGATTTATTAGTTATGCAAAAATGGATACTCAATCCGATCCTAACTCTTTAACATTCCCTTCTACCTCTAAGCAAAAAGAGTTAGCAAGGCTACTTTTAAAAGAATTAGAACAATTAAAGATTTCTGCTTTTAAGGACGAATACGGTTATCTTTATGGCAAAGTCCCTAAAACAGTACCCAATAAACCCAGTATTGGCTTTATTGCACATATGGATACCTCTTTTGACGCCCCAGGTTTTCCTGTTAAACCGCGTATCATTAAAAACTATGATGGTTCAACTATCAAGTTAAATGAAACACTCTCAATGGATAAAGAAACTTTCCCTGCTTTAAAAGAAGTTATCAATGATGATCTTATCGTCACCGATGGCAATACCTTATTAGGAGCTGATAATAAAGCCGGCATCGCCATTATTATGGATTTTTTACAAGTTTTAAAAGAAAGCAAACTAGAACATGGTGATATTTATATCGCCTTTACTCCTGATGAAGAAATTGGCCAAGGAACGAAATATTTTAACTATGATTTTTTTAAAGCCGACTTTGCTTATACTGTTGATGGTGGGAAGGTCGGTACCGTAGAATATGAAAACTTTAACGCTGCTAGTGCAAAAGTGACTTTCACCGGGAAATCAATTCATCCTGGTGATGCTAAAAACAGGCTCGTTAACGCGCTTCAAGTGGCCTTCAAGTTTAATAGTATGTTGCCGCCTTTTTTAGATCCAGCTAATACCGAAAATAAAGAAGGTTTCAACCATTTAACTAGCGCTTCAGGAACTGTTGAAAAAGCGGAATTAAATTATATTATTAGAAATCATGATTATGACTTGTTTTTACATCAACAACGAGATTTCCATAAAATTAAAGACTATTTAAATGATTATTATGGCTATCAAATTTGTGAAGTCGAAATTAATGAATCTTATTTAAACATGTATGAGATTTTAAAAAAGGATTTAACTCCGATAAAATTAGCCACTCAAGCAATCAAAAATATCGGTTTAACTCCTACAAGCCCACCAATACGAGGTGGCACCGATGGAGCCCGCTTAACTTATCAAGGATTGCCTTGTCCTAACTTAGGAACTGGCGGCTTTAATTTCCATAGTCGCTTTGAGTTTTTAAGTATTAATCAAATGAAAAAAGCAGTTCTTATTTTAAAAGAAATCGTTAAAATTGCTTAATAAAAGGGGAAAACTCCCCTTTTTAAATGCCAAAATATTTAATAACTGCTTTAATTTCTCGATCCCAAAACTCCCAATTATGATCACCGGGAGTTAGATTCAAATGATGTTTAATTCCTTTTTTAACTAATTCTTCTTTAAATTTAATACTATCATCTAAAAGACCGTCGCTATTCCCACAAGAAAGATAGATGTCGACATCTAAGTTTGCTTTTAAAAGGTTAAACAAATCAAAATCATGAGGCATTACTTCAGGAAAGATCGCTCTTCCTTTTAAATAGTTTTCTCTTATTCTTTGATAATGTTTTCCCAAATCTAAAACACCACTTAAAGAAGCTCCCTTACTATAAAGATGAGAATATTTTAACAAAGAGCGGATTGCCCCATAACCGCCCATTGAAAGCCCAACAATACTAGTGTTTTCTCTTTTAAAAACTAAGTTTAAAGTTTCTTTAATTATTTTATGCAACTCTCTATTTAAAAAGTTTTCATATGGATCGTTGAAAAGACCATTTAAATACCAACTGTTTTCACCACTGGGCATCACGACGACAATATTTTTACCTTCTAAATATTTTTCTAATCTCGTATATCTTAACCAATTTGTATAATTGCCCATATAACCATGTAATAAAATCATTAAATGAAGCGGAGCTTTCTTATCGATTTCATTAGGTTTATAAATATTAATATCGATGTCACGCTGTAAATATTTGCTAGTCGTCATCAAATGTATTAAAGCCATCTTATCACATCCCTTTGTATAAATATTATACCTTATTTATCTCGTTACGCTGTTAATAACTTTATTTCTTTATTATCTTTTTGATTTTAAAGATAAGAAAATGATTCCCTCTTTATCAACTCTCCTTTTCATTATTGAGAGTGTCTATTTTAAGGGAATCATTTTATTTTAGTTATTTATAATTTTTATTCTAAATCACTATATTTTAAAATTGGCTTCCTTACTGCTAAAACCTCATCCAATCTTCTTACTACCGTTCTATGTGGTGCTGATTTGACTATTTCTGGATTTTCTCGAGCTTCTTTAGCAATTACTTTCATTATTTCAATAAAATGATCTAAAGTTTCTTTTGATTCGGTTTCCACTGGTTCAATCATCATCGCTTCTTTAACTATCAATGGAAAATAGATAGTAGGAGGATGAACCCCGTAGTCTAATAATCTTTTCGCGATATCCAACGTCTTGACACCTGAACTTTTATCTATTAACCCATCAAAAACAACTTCATGCATACAAATCTTATCTACCGCTAATAAATAATCATCTTTTAATGATTCTTTAAGATAATTAGTATTTAAAACGGCTAATTTACCTAAGTTTTTAATCTTATTCCCTAGGGTCTTTAAATAAGCATTAGTTTTAACAACGACACTAAAGTTTCCAAAAAACTGTCCCACTTTGCCGATTGAATGTTTAGGCTCTAAAAAACGATACTCTTCATCTTCTTTAATAACTACAGGACCTGGTAAATAATCTTTTAAATGACTCACTACACCAACTGGACCAGCACCGGGACCACCGCCGCCATGGGGGGTGGAAAATGTTTTATGAACATTTAAATGAATAATATCAAAGCCCATCATTCCTGGCTTGGCAACACCAAGTAATGGATTTAAATTAGCTCCATCGTAATATAGTAAACCACCAATATCATGAATGAGTTTTGACATCGTTAAAATATCGGGTTCAAAAATTCCTAATGTATTAGGATTGGTAAGCATAATCCCCGCTATTTCATCGGATAAAACAGACTTCAAAGAATCGATATTAACGGTTCCGTCTGGGTTAGACTTAACTTCAATTACATCAAAGCCGGCCACTGCTGCACTAGCTGGATTAGTCCCATGAGCAGAATCGGGAACAATTATTTTAGTTCTTTTATAATCTTCTCTTAATTGATGATATTTTTTAATTATCCAAAGTCCAACTAATTCACCATGAGCTCCAGCAAAAGGAGCGAAAGTAAAATTATCCATTCCTGTTACATCCGCTAACATCCTATCGGTTTCATAAATTACTTCTAAAGCGCCTTGAGCATATTGCGGTGGCGTTAAAGGATGAATATTATGAAAACCAGGTAAATTAGCAATTGCTTCATTAATTTTAGGATTATATTTCATTGTACAAGAACCTAAAGGATAAAACCGGTATCAACACCAAAGTTTTTTTGGCTAAGGTTAGTATAATGTCTAACGACATCCGGCTCAGAGGCTTCAGGTAAATTAAGCGCTTCTTCTCTTAATAATTGTTGGGGTAAATTCGCTAAATTATTAGTCTCAATATTAAGATCATGACCTCTTCTTCCTTTTTTAGAAATTTCAAATATTAATTTATCGTAACTCATCAATCATCACCTCAACAAATTTATCAATTGCTTTTTTAGGGTATTTTTCCGTTACTGCAAATAATAATTTATCTTTCGCAATCGGAAGCCCTATTAAATATCCTTTTTTCAACATCTTTTCTTCAAATTTAAAAGCATCAAATTTAGTTTTTATTACAAACTCTTTTAAAAAGGGACCTTCATAAGCCGCTTCAAAATAACCAGTTTTTAACAATTCATTATACAAATAATGGCTGTTTGTATAGGAAGCTTCATTTACCTTAACCAAACCGTCTTTACCCATTAAGGCAGTATACATAACAACCCAAAGTGCCATCAGCGACTGATTGGAACAAATATTTGAGTTAGCTTTTTCTCTTCTAATATGTTGCTCGCGCGCTTGAAGAGTTAAAACAAAAGCTCTCTTACCATCAACGTCTTTAGTAACGCCGCAAATTCTTCCTGGCATCTTTCTTACTAATTTTTTAGTTGTCGCCAAATATCCTACATATGGACCTCCAAATTGAAGTGGGATTCCCAAAGGTTGGGCTTCACCAACAGCGATATCAGCTCCATTTGAAAAAGGAGATTTTAAAACAGCTAAAGTTTGAGGGTCACTATTAATAATGAAAAGTCCTCCTTTTTCCTTAATTACATCAGAAAAACCATTATAATCCTCAATCAAGCCATAATAATTTGGAGATTGCACAATAACTCCAGCAAAATCGTTTTCATTTTTGATAAAATCTAACGATGGATAACCTGCCTTTTCTTCAATTTCAACAACATCAATATCGCGATATTGAGCATAAGTTTTAACCACTTTAATCGTTTCCGGATGAACGGTTTTACTTATTAAAACTTTCTTCCTTTTCGTGTGACTAACAGCCATCAACATCGCTTCCGCAGTTGAAGTCGCTCCATCATACATCGAGGCATTGGCAACTTCCATCCCCGTTAATTCAGCAATAAAAGATTGAAACTCAAATATATATTGTAGCGTTCCTTGCGATATTTCTGGTTGATATGGTGTATATGAAGTTAAAAACTCACTTCTGGATACTAAATTATAAATCATTGCTGGAGTGTAGTGATCATACGCCCCTGCCCCTCTAAAGATTTTTAAATTAGCATTTTTTTGAGCTTTTTCACCCATCTCTAATAGTAATTGATGTTCGCTAAGCGGTTCTTTTAAGTTATACTCTAACTTTTCTTTTATTTCCTGAGGAACATCAACAAATAAGTCATCTAAAGATTTAACATTAATGACTTTTAACATTTGCTCGATATCTTCTTTAGTATGAGGAAAATATTTAAACATCTTTTACGCCTCTTCGTATTCTGCTGGTTTTAATAATGATTTTAATTCTTCTTCATCAAAATCTTCAATCTCAATAATAAATTCATTTAAAGGATCTTCATTTAACAATTCTGGTTCATCTTCTAATTTTTCATTTACTTTAGAAATTTTACCACCAATAGGCATGTTTAAGTCGCTAGCTGCCTTTACTGATTCGATCGCTCCAAAAGCTTCATCTTTATCAAATTGATCGCCAACACTAGGTAAATCTAAATAAACGATATCTCCTAATTCTTCAGCTGCTTTTTTAGAAATTCCAATTAAAGCCTTTTTGCCCTCTACTTTAATCCATTCATCTGTTTTTGTATAAAATCTCATTTCTTTCCACCTCTTCTTTTATTTTTTTAAATATCTTTTACTTCTAATCCGTGCTTTTACACGCTTGTTTCTAATTCCAATTTCTACTACACTACCATTTTTATAGTTAGCATTTATTAAGGCATTAGCATAAGTATCCTTAGTCCCGGGAATCATAAAACCACTAGTAATGTAGCCTATTTTTTCCTCTCCATCATAAAGGGGATAGCCTTGTCTCGCCACTCCTCGCTCTAATAAAACTAATCCCACTACTCTTTTAGTTTGAGCCGCTTTTATTTTTAGTAAAGCACCTTTGCCGATAAAGTCTTCTTTTTCAAAATCAATAGCAAAATTAAGTCCCGCTTCTACCGGAGAAATAAAGTTTGTTATTTCATGACCGAAAAGTGGTAACCCAGCTTCAAATCTTAAAGTATCGCGAGCGCCTAAACCAGCTGGAACGACACCAACATCTAACAATTGAACAGTTAATTTATAAATTTCACTAGTTGATCCATAAACCTCAAAACCATCCTCTCCAGTGTAACCACTTCGAGAAACAATCAAGTTGTCTAATTTTGTAAAAGTTAAATATTTTAAATCGATTTCACCTAAGACTTTAGAAAGCATCTTTAAAGATTCTGGTCCTTGAATACTAATAACCGCAACCTCTTCACCTTCATCAATTATTTCAGCTTCAAACTTCTTTTCTTTTAAAACAGCATTTAAATGTTCATATACAACTTCTTGGTTAGAAGCATTGCAAACAAGCCATAAATCTTCGCTATTAAACTTGTAAACGAGCATATCATCGATTACTCCACCGCTTTCTAAACAAAAAATATGATACTGAATTTGCTTGTCGTTGATCTTTTTAATATTATTAGTAGAAACATAATTTAAAAAGTCGCTCGCTTCTTTACCTTTTATTCTAATTTCTCCCATATGAGAAACGTCGAATAACCCTGCCTTAGTTCTCACCGCTTGATGCTCATAAACAATACCCTCTTTAAAATTAACCGGCATGTAATAACCACCAAACTCCGTAAAATTAGCACCCATTTCTTTAAAAATTGGATACAATGGGGTTGTTTTTAACCCAAATGGTACATCCTTCATAATTGTTACCTCCCTCTTATTAATTCTTTCATCTCATTATCGCTCATCCCTTCAATATAAGTACCAGTGTTTTTAATATTAAGGGTGTTGATGTTTTGTTTTATAATAGTTTTTTGGTAAGTTTCTAAACTTTCTTTTTCAAAAAAATCTCCATATATTTTAATATCTTTAATAATATTGTTTTTAACTAATAATTGGACTTCAATTTCTCCAAATGGATATCGCTTTCTTCTTACTACCTCATAAGCGGGATTTTTTCCATAAATATATTCCTCGCTATTAAATTCTTCTAAGTATTGGGCTATTTTCTTTTCATCAAGTTCAGTTAAATAATAGTTATTTTCAGCAAAATAATCTTCCATGGCTTCTCTAAATTCTGCTCTACTCAAACCTATAAATTCTTTTAAATTGATTACTCGCGAACGAACCGATTTAATACCTTTGCTTTTTAATTTCTCTTCTGAAGGGTTTAAAACAGTACTCAAAATACTCATATCAGTGTCAAATAAAATTGTTCCATGTAAGACGTTACCTAACTTAGTTTGATAGTAAGCATTCCCAGAAAACTTATAACCATCATATACTAAGTCATTCCTTCCTGAGTAAGACACTTTTAAATAAGGTTTTAAAAAGTCAATAATCTTGTCTAAAAAAAGCTGGTACATTTCATCTTTGCTTTTTTTAGAAATAAAACTATATTTTAAGCAACCATAATCACTAAAAACTGCCCCACCACCAGAAGGTCTTCTAAAAACATTAACCTCTTTTTCTTTTAATGCCTTTAAATTAACTTCTTTTTCAAGTAGTTGATGCTTACCGATAATAACTGCAGGATAAACATCCCACAAAAAACAAATATCATCATTAAATTCGGCTAACTTTTCTAACATTAACTTTTCTAAAGCAAAATAAAAAGGATCAATTCTTTTTTCTATCGCTAATTTGACAAATATCATCTTAAAATCCTTCTAAAATTAACTTAGTAAACTAAAGCGTTTCCATAAATGATTATAGCACATATCTTTTAAAAAAGTATTTAAAATGAACACTTATAAACAAACCGCTTTCAAAGTCTTAAAATTACTGAAAAATAGCAGAAAGAAAATGAGTCTAACTAATTTTATATTCAGCTTTTAATTCAAATAACAAATCGCGATACTCGGCTGCTTTTTCAAAATCCAACTCTCGGGCTGCATTTTTCATAAGGCGTTCCAATTCATTAATTTCTCTAATCGCTTCTTTTTTAGTGCGCGCTTTTTTTACCTTTTCAATTACTTTAATGGAAATACTTTCTCTAATTTCTTTAGCAATTGTTTTAGGAGTTAAATTGTTGATTGTATTAAAGTTTTCTTGAATTTTCCTTCTTCTTTCTGTTTCTTTAAGAGCGCTATCCATAGCGTTACTAATCGCATCTGCATACATAATTACTTTTCCAGATTCATTTCGTGCTGCTCTACCAATTGTTTGAATTAAACTTCTTTCACTTCTTAAAAACCCCTGTTTATCCGCATCTAAAATAGCCACTAAAGAAACTTCAGGCAAATCTAAACCTTCTCTTAATAAATTAATTCCTATCAAAACGTCATAAACCCCAAGTCTTAAGTCTCTTAAAATTTCAATTCTTTCTAACGACTTAATTTCACTATGTAAATAAGCAACTTTTAGTCCTAAAGTTTTAAAATACGAAGTTAGGTCTTCGCTCATTCTAATTGTAAGAGTCGTTACTAGAGTACGCTCATTATTAAGAATTCGTTTTTGAATTTCTCCATATAAATCATCTATTTGACCTTCCGTATTTCTTACTTCAACAATAGGATCTAATAAGAATGTTGGTCTAATAATTTGTTCAACAATAGGAGAACTATTGTTAAGTTCATAATCACCAGGCGTGGCTGATAAATAAATAACTTTATCCGTTTTTTCTTTAAATTCAGTAAAATTCAAAGGCCTATTATCAAGAGCACTTGGCAACCTAAAGCCATAATCCACCAAAGTTTGCTTTCTTGATCTATCACCGTTATACATTCCCCTCACTTGAGGGAGAGTAACATGCGATTCATCGACAATGAGAAGGTAATCACCTTTAAAAAAATCCATTAAAGTTGCGGGGGTTTCTCCTTCCGCTCTTAAAGCAATGTGGCGAGCATAGTTTTCAATCCCGGGACAGATTCCAATTTCGGTTAAAAGTTCTAAATCGTATTTAGTACGCATTGAAATTCGTTCCTTTTCTAAAAGTTTGTTTTCTAACTGAAAATATTGAATTCTCTCTTCTAATTCAACTTTAATTCTCCTTAAAGTTTCAGCCATCTTTTCTTTGTTAGTCATAAAGTGAGTCGCCGGAAAAATGGTTACAAATTCTAATGTTTCTAAAACACTGCCTGTCAAAACATCAAACCTTCTTATTCTTTCGATCTCATCACCAAAAAACTCTATTCTAATTCCCTCTTTTTGGACGTTGGAGGGAATCACTTCTAAAATATCACCTCGCACTCTAAAAGTGCCACGGTGAAAATCAATATCATTTCTTTCATACGTTAACTCAATTAATCTATTTAAAAGATCGTTTTGATTAACGTTATCTCCTTTTCTTAAAAAGATAATCCCTCTTTCATAATCTTCCGGATCACCAATTCCATAAATACAACTCACAGAAGCAACAACAATAACGTCATCGCGCTCCAATAAAGAAGCTGTCGTACTATGTCTTAATTCATCAATTTCGTCGTTAATAGAAGCGTCTTTTTCAATATATGTATCACTTCTTACCACGTAAGCTTCGGGCTGATAATAATCATAATAAGAAATAAAATATTCTACTCTATTGTTAGGAAACAGAGCTTTTAGTTCACCGTAAAGTTGCCCTGCTAAAGTTTTATTATGTGCTAACACAAGAGTTTTTTTACCTAAGTTTTTTATAATATTAGCAATCGTAAAAGTTTTACCCGTGCCTGTCGCACCCAATAATATTTGTTCGTTAATTCCAACTTTAAAATTGTTCATTAATTTACTAATCGCTTCTGGTTGGTCACCACTAGGTTTAAAATTAGTTACTAAATCGAACATAAAAATCTCCTTTAAAAGTAAAACACTATCTTCCTTCATTTTCTCATTTATTCTATCATTTATGATAGTTTTAAACAAGATTTTAGAATCAAATCTTTAGTGTGTTAGTACTATTGTTTTAGTATTAAAATCATTAAGTCTTATTACTTTAACTAATTCTATAATTTTTCTTTATATAGATATGTAAGTGTAAAATCACTCTTTTTACTTCCTGAATATTTTCTTTCTTTAATATCAGCGCTTTAAGCAATTTTAGGGACTAAAGAATACAATTTTTGGATAGTATCGGTTGTTTCTCTTTGCAGCGCTTCTTTAAATGTATAGCTGACCAATTCTTCATGTCTAGTCCCAATCGCTAAACCATATTGTTTATTTCTAATTAAATCAATTGCATAAGCTCCCATAATGCCGGCAAGTATTCTATCATTAGGGACTGGAGAACCGCCCCTTTGCACATAACCCAACACAGTTGCCCGACAAGAAAAACCACTTTTTTCTGTTATTTCTTTCGCAAATTCATGAACGTTAATAAGATTTTCTGTCACCACAATAATAGCGTTTCTGCGCCCCTCTTTTTTATGTTGTTTTAAAGAGGCAATAATTGTGTTTTTATCAATTTTATTTTCTGGTGTAATAATAAATTCCGCTCCAGTCGAAAGCCCTGCATATAAAGCTAAATCTCCTTTGTGTCTTCCCATTGTTTCGATAATTGAGGCTCTTTGATGACTTGAAGATGTATCTTTAATTTTGTCGATATCGTCAACAATCGTTTTTAGGGCGGTATGAAATCCAATAGTATAATCGGTACCCCAGATATCATTATCGATAGAAGCAGGGATCCCTATGACAGGAAAACCAGTCTCTTTAATTGCTTTAGCACCCCGATAAGTTCCATCCCCGCCAATAACTATCAAGCAATCAATTTTTTGGCTAATTAAATTATTAACTGCTTTTAAAACTGTCTCTTCCCTAAAAAAATCGTCATAACGAGCTGTTCCTAAAACTGTTCCCCCTCTAGATAATATTTCTGAAACATCTTTTCTAGTCATTTTCTTATATTTAGAAGTCGCAAGACCTCTAAAGCCATCTAAAACCGCATAAGGCTCTATTTGATAATAAAGAGCGGTTCTAACCACAGACCTAATCGCCGCGTTCATTCCAGGTGCGTCGCCTCCGGAAGTTAAAATTGCAATTTTCATTAATTAATCACCTCACCAACTCCGATTATATCATAATCTAAAAGTGAGTTTAAAAATACTTTTTAACTTTTATTGCTTCAATTTTTCTTTTGAATTCTTCTTTAATTTTCCTTATTTTATGCTATGATAGATAAGAAGATTATTTTAAGGAGTGAGATAAAAATGAAAAAACTAATTGGAGCGGCGATTCTCGGCCAATCTGGAGGACCAACAAGTGTTATAAATGCTAGCGCAGCTGGTGTTTTTTTGGAGGCTTTGGAACATGAGGAAATTACTCATGTTTATGGTGCAAAACACGGAATAAAA
Source organism: Acholeplasmataceae bacterium (assembly GCA_012837645.1). Taxonomy (GTDB): domain Bacteria; phylum Bacillota_I; class Bacilli_A; order Acholeplasmatales; family UBA5453; genus DUQU01. The sequence continues at coordinate 39,577 of DUQU01000016.1, forward strand.
GGGATTTTAGAAGAGGAGTTTTATGACATTGGTAAAGAAGATTTAAAAGAATTAGAACTCTTAAAGACAACCCCTTCTTCATCGATTGGATCTGTGAGATATAAGTTAAAAGATATTACTAAAGACGATAGCGACTATCGACGTTTACTAGCAGTTTTTAAGAAATATAATATTCGCTATTTTTTCTATAATGGTGGTAACGACTCGATGGACACCGCTAATAAAATTTCTAAATTCTTTAAAGAACACGATTATGAATGTCGAGTAATGGGAGTGCCTAAAACAATTGACAATGATTTATATGGTACCGACCATACCCCGGGTTATGCTAGCGCTGCTAAATATGTCGCTACGACTCTTATGGAGTTATATCACGATGCGAGAGTTTACGATACACCGATGTGTACTATTGTTGAGATTATGGGAAGAAATGCCGGTTGGTTAACTGCTGCAGCTCAACTAGCAGTTTTAAAGGGACAAGGTCCTGATTTAATTTATTTACCAGAACATGTTTTTGATTATGACGAATTTTTAGATGATGTCGGTACTGTTTTAAAAGAAAACGGAAAAGCTATCGTCGCCATTTCTGAAGGATTAAAAGACAAAGACGGGAAATATATCCCTGAACATTTTAGCGACCTTTCTACTGATTCTTTTGGCCACGCTCAATTAGGCGGTGCAGCAACTATTTTAGCTAATGAGGTTGCTAAAAAGTACGATGTTAAAGTTAGAGGTATTGAGTTTTCTTTATTACAAAGATCAGCGCAACATTTAGTTAGTGCTGTTGACGTTAACGAAGCTTTCCAAGCAGGAAAAGAAGCTGTTAAACAAGCGCTCTTAGGAAAAACAGATTATATGATTGGCTTCGAAAGGGTAAGTAACGATCCTTATAAAATTAATTATATTTTAATCCCTTTAGAAAAAGTTGCTAATGAAGAAAAGAAACTTCCTTTAGAGTGGATCGAACCTCATGGAAAAGGCTTAAAACAGCCTTTTATAGATTATGTGCTTCCGCTTATTCAAGGCGATTATAAAGCGCCACTCGAAGACGGCTTACCGCGTTTTGCTAAACTTAAAAAAGTCTTAGCGAAGAAATAATTTAGCGAGGAAAAATATGCTCGATATGCCCATTTGGCTTGCCTTTATCGTTCTTATTATTGGTTTTATTATCTTAATTAAAGGTGCTGATATTTTTGTTTCCGGCGCTTCTAATATCGCTCATTTTTTGGGCGTTTCTACCCTAGTTATCGGTTTGACGGTTGTTGCTTTTGGAACATCTTTACCTGAAACTGCAGTCAGTATCTCCGCACAAATTTTTGGTTTAGATGATGTCTCATTAGGAAACGTTATCGGCTCTAATATTTTTAATTTACTGCCGATTTTAGGAATTAGTGCCCTTATTTATCCTTTAATTGTAAAAAAAGACATCATTAAAAGGGATCTACCGGTGTCAATAGGGGCTACTTTACTACTTATTTTGATGTTCTTTTTCTTTTCTTACCATAACAAAAAAGCGATTACTCGTTATGAAGGAATAATCTTAATAAGTTTTTTAATTATTTATCTAATTTATATTGTGAGAAAATCGCTTCGAGAAACCGAAGCGCTTCAAGAATACAACCGCTTAAATAACATTCCCGCTGAAGAAAATGTTACCACGCTTTCTAAAAAAAAGGCGATAATCTATACCATTATTGGTCTTATAAGTGTTACTGGTGGGGGAATATTAGTTACCGAAGGAGCCAAAGAAGTTGCCTTATTCTTCGGGATGAGTGAGTGGTTGGTTGGTCTTACTATCGTTTCTTTAGGAACGAGTTTACCAGAACTAATCACTTCATTAACTGCCGCTTACAAAAAAGAAGTCGACATTGCAGTTGGTAATGTTGTTGGCTCTAATTTTTTTAATTTACTCTTTATTTTAGGAAGCGCTGCTTTAATTAAACCTTTAACTTTTAATAGCGCTGCTTTATTTGATTTAATCTTTTTAGCAGCGGCCAGTTTAATTGTTTTATTGCTTGTTTTAAGGAAAAAAACCATTGGCAAACTAGAGGGTTCAATTATGATTTTAATGTCTTTAGGTTATTTTACTTATATTATTGTTAGAGAAATAGCTTTTTAATTATAGTATTGCCTCTTTAATGTTTCTTAATGACCATTTTTCACCTTGATAAGTGATTTTTGTTAAAGAAACAAAGTAAACATTTCCTATTACTAACTTTTCTTTAAGGTTCTGATAAACGCGCGGAAAGACTGTCACGTCAATTGAGTCAACTCCATCAGATAAAACAATAAAGGCCATTTCATCACCATTTTTAGTGGTGATTTTTTTTACTTCTGTCAAATAAGCTAAACTGTTTTCTTGTTGTTTTAAAAATGACAATTCTGAAAGTTTCCTAATTTGATATCTTTTAAAGAAGGACTCATAAATTTGATAAAAGGAGTGCGAAAGTTCAAAACCAAGCATTTCTATTTCTTTTTCACGTAAATAAAACTGATCATATTCAGGATATGTTACCTCTTTAATATCAAGTCCGGTACTCTTATAAAGATCAATTAAAGTAGATTGTTCTTCAAAAAGGGTGCGCTTATTTAAACCAAACTGATCTAAGGCTCCACTAAAAATTAAGGCTTCCATGGTCCTCGTGTTTAACTCATTTGCCATTCTAGTTTTAAAAGATGAATAATTTTTAAAAAGACCTTTTTCTCTTTCTTCAATTATTTTTGTAGTAATGGCTAAACCGATATTTTTAATTTTTGTTAAAGGAAAAATCAAACTATTCCCTTCCCTCTCAAATTTATCTGTTGACTTATTAATTGCTGGTGGTAAAATTTCTATTTTTCGTTTTCTTAAATTGTTAATTATTGTTTTGGTTGCCTTATCGCTAACCGCTTGATAAGATAATAAAACTTGCATGAAGCTGAGATAATAATTCGCCTTTAAGTAAGCCATTTGATAGGCAATCATTGCATATGAGACCGAATGAGACTTATTAAAGCCATAATCTGCAAATTTTAAAATATAATCATAAATTTCAACTGCTAACTTTTCGGCTTTACCGTTTTCAACACTTCTTTTAATAAAAACAGCCTTTTCTCTTGCAAGTATTTCATGATCTTTCTTAGCGATACCGACCCTTAATAAGTCCGCTTCTTCTAAACTATAACCCGCAAATAACTGAGCAATTTGCATTATTTGTTCTTGATAAACGATAATTCCATAAGTATCTTTTAAAACACTTTTTAAACTTTCATCAAGATAACTAAAAGGAGCGCCATTCCTTCTTTTGATATAAAGATCAATGTTTTCCATTGGTCCTGGTCTATATAAAGCTAAAAGTGCCACTAAATCATTGAAATTAGTTGGTTGTAACTTTTTTAAAACAGCTCTCATTCCTGCTGATTCCAATTGAAACAAGCCAGTTGTTTCCCCACTTTGTAAAAGTTGAAAGGTTTTTTTATCAGTTAATGGTAATGCCTTTAAGTTGATTTCTTTTTTAATATCTTTTTTAATTAATTTTAATACTTCAGTAATAATGGTAAGATTACGAATTCCTAAAAAATCCATTTTTAAGAGCCCTAATCGCTCTAAGTCTTCAAATTCAAACTGAGTTTGGTTAATAAGTGGCCCCTTTTGAAGGGGGATTTTAAACCTTAAATCTTTATTCGCTAAAATAATTCCAGCAGCGTGCGTTCCTGTTTGCCTTGGAATGCCATCTAACTTATCGGCTATTCTTTTAATTGTTGCGAGGTTTTCATCAAGTTTTTGGCTGCTATTTATTTGTTTGGAAATTTGCTCAACTTGATAATGTTTATAACCTTTAATTTTTATAATATCTCTTAAAGAACTCTTTTTTGCATAACGAGAAAAAGTGTTAATTGAAAAAACATGATTCTTACCATATTTTTCTTCAACATACAAAATAACTTCATCTCTTTTATCATCGGGAAAGTCTAAATCAATGTCCGGCATTGAACGTCGTGACTTATTTAAAAAACGTTCAAAAAGTAAACCATGTTTTAAGGGATCAATTTCGGTAATATTTAAACAATAACTCACTAAACTTCCAGCCGCTGAACCTCTTCCTGGCCCTACTAAAATTTGATTTCGTTTTGCATAATTAACAAAATCAGCTACTATTAAAAAATAATTTTGATAACCAAGTTCGGTGATTACATTTAATTCATGAGTTAATCTTTTTTGATATTCTGGCAGTTTTTGTGGGGGTATTTGCTTTTTTTCTAAACCTTGATGAGCGGCTTTAATCAACATCGTTTTGTCGTCCTTATCCAATGCGGGGAGGGGATATTTTTCTGGTTGATATTTAAAGCTTACCAACTTCATTACCGCTTTTAAATTGCTAAAAACTTCTGGATAATCCAAATAACGATTTTTTAATTCTGTTAGTGTTAAAAAAGATAAATCGTGTTTGAAATCAAATTGAAAGAGTTCACTCAAAGTTTCATAAACTTCCTCATCTTCTTTTAAGTAAGCCATAAAATTGACCGGTAAAAGGGGGATTCCTAACTCTTTTCCGAGTTCTTTTAAGCGGGGTGCGACTATTATTTCATCATTAAAAGTTTGTAAGGAAAGCCCTAAATAAAAGTTATCAAAATTTTCCTGATAAGAACTTAATTTCGCCTTCGCCTCTAGTCGATAATCATAATGAAGATGACTATAAATAATACTTTTATGGCCCGCCGTCATGATTAATAAATCCTTTTGGTATTGTTTAAATACTTCAAAAGGTATCAGAGCTTCTTTTAGTTGACAATAAGAACTTAAAATAATTAAATTTTCATAACCATTTTTATTTAAAGCATATACTAAAAAACTATCTTGATAATCTAAAAAGCTAACTTCCAATAATAGTCCAATTAAGTATGGTTGCGGATTATTAAAAAGTTTTATCGCTGAATATAAATAATTACCATCGCTTAAGGCGATAAAAGGGTAATTTGCTTTTTTTGCTTCTTTAAAAATATCAGTTAGTTTAAAGGCACTTCTATTTAAGTAATATTCACTTAAAAAACCAAAGGATCCAATCACGATATCTCCCCTTCTTTATAATTAGTATATCACAATTTTATTAACTGTGTTTACGCCTTTTATAAAGAAAGATGCTCATTATAATTAATCCAATTGCGAGCATAGCTGAAGCTCCAACAATCAATTCTTTTGTTATTTTACTGTTTATTTCTGCGCTTCCGGTTACTGTAATATTTCTCGTAAAAAAACTACAATTACCTTCTTCATCTTTAATTTGATAAATAACATAGTATTTGCCTGGTTGAGGTTGATAATTGGTTTCATAAATAGAAATTAATAAATCATCTTCTTGACTATAGTTATCACTTGTTTCTAAGCCTTCTAATAAATCAATGTTCTCCTTTTCATCGGTAATAATATCATTAGCTTCGATAATTGGCGGCGTACTATCGATAATAAAGACAGTTAAAGTTTTAGTAGTTTTATTTAATGAACTATCCAAAACTTCAAAAGTTACTTGATATTCACCTAACTCTTGATAATTGATTTCTTCTTTAATAACGACATCTTCAAATGTTAACACATCATAATTATCACTAACTTTAACAAGTTCAGAGAAAACGATCGGTTCTGAATATATTTCTAAGTAAATATGGTCATTTAAGAGGGTCAATTCTGGTGCGATTTCATCGATAACTCTAATCGTTTTAGTCGCTTTACTAACATTATTAGAGCTATCTTTAGCGGTGACGGTAATAACGGTTTCTCCTAAAACTGTCAAGGGGTTCGAAAAAGAATAATTAATCATTAAATAATCATCGTAGTTATCTTCAATACTAAAATAATCTTCAATTGTAAAGTTTGTTTTCACTTGATAATCAATAATTGTAGTTTTTTTAATAGTAGGGGGATAAGGATCAATTATAGTCAATTCGGCATTTTTTATGACTTTATTATTTGATGAGTCACTTACAATAAAAATAATTTGATAACTTCCGATTTCGTTATAGGAGACATTAGAATCATCAATTTCAATACTTAGATCTGCTTGGGGCGTATAATTGTCGACTACATTTATTCCTTTTTCATAATTAGGTTTATTACCGTCAATAATCATTTTGAAATCTTTTACTGATATTACAGTAGGAGCTTCATTATCGACAACATGAAAATAAAACGCCTTCATCTCTTTTTTGTTATATTTTGGAGAAACCGCCCTAAAATAATGGGTATATGTTTTAAGATGACTAGTTGTAATTGTGGAGACGAAGGTATATTCCACTCCGTTTGTCTCAACAAAAAAACGGTCATCATCATAACCTTCTTTTAATTTTATTTGCTTCTCAAGAGCGTTAATATAAGCGTTTATATCACTAAAAACATCGACCTCAATGATCGTCTTTGGCCATGAGAAAATGCTTTCTTGAGCAGCGATTTTAATGGGAACGAAAACTAAAAAACTTATTAGAAATATCCATCTTTTCATTTTATCACCACCTTATATATAGGCGGCTTTTAATTTTTTACTTTAATTTAAATTAAATCTTTTAACTGCTCTTCTTTAGTTGCGAAAAATTGAGTTTTATAAAGATCAAAATAAGGGCCGCGATTATTAATTAACGTTTGATGATTACCGCTTTCAATTATTTTTCCCTGGTCAATATAAATAATTAAGTCGCTTTCTACAATCGTCGATAACCGATGGGCGATAATGATGCTCGTTCTTGTTTTTAATAATTGATCAATGGCGAAAATGATTTCTTTTTCTTTGGCACTATCGATACTTGATGTTGCTTCATCTAAAATAAATATTTTAGGATTCACAATTAATGCTCTCGCAAAGCTAATAAGTTGTTTTTCGCCTAAAGAAAGTTTGTTGCCGCTTTCACCAACCTCACTTTGATAACCTAAAGGTAAGTTTCTAATAAATTGGTCAGCACCAACTAATTTTGCAGCACTTTTAACTTCGTCTTCGGTGGCGCTTAAGTTTCCATAGCGAATATTATCAAAAATTGTCCCAGTAAATAAATAAGGTGTTTGTAAAACATAACCAATATTACTCCTAAGCCAGTGTATAGATCTTTTTTGATAATCGACATCATCAATTAATATTTTGCCTCTTACTGGTTGGTAAAATCTCATTATTAAATTAGCAATACTCGTTTTACCACCTCCAGTTGGTCCTACTAGTGCCACCCTCGTGCCTGGATTAATTGTTAAATTAAAATTTTTTAAAATGATTTCCTTTTCTTGATAATAAAAATCAACATTTAAAAATTCTATCTTGCCGATTATAGGTTCCCAATTAGCATAGTTAGGTTGCTCTTTATTACCATATTTTAAAATCACTTCTTTACTATCTTTCACTGTCGTATCTTTTTCTATTAATTCGATAATTCTTTCTGCGGCTGCTTGAGCTTGTTGTAATTGTGCTAAAATACGAGCGATATTATTGATAGGGTTAAAAAAACTAGTGGTATAGTCGACAAATAAATAAAAAGTACCAATAGTAAGTGCGCCAACAGTGATATTTAAGACCATTTTTGAGCCTTGATACATCACCAATGCTAACACTAAATAGCTAATCATTAAAACAAGAGGAGTAAAAAGCGAGCTCCAGACTACTGCCTTAATTGTTTTTTCTTTTAAGTTTTGTGTTTGGCTCCCAAAATCCTTCGAAAGACGAGTTTCAATAGCTAAGCTTTTACTAGTATTAGCCGCTAAAAACGATTCATTAAAAGCTCTTGTGACTTCTGAATTCAATTTTCGGGCTTTGCGAAAATATTTTAAAATCTTCTTCCTGAAAAAATATGCTATAACCATCATAAGAGGAAGAGAAATAAAAATAATCAATGCCAACTTAACATTAAAAATAAATAGTATTACTAAAATGGTTAACATTAGAGCTAAACTCCAAAAAACATCTACTAATCCCCAACTAATAATTTCAGCCAGTCTTCTGGAATCACTAGTCATTCTAGCCATTATCCATCCTTGAGGTGTTTTATCATAATAATCAAGAGATAGTTTTTGTAAATTTTCAAAAGCTTTTTTTCTTAATTGATAATTGGTTTCCACTTCAATTTTAGTCGCCAAAGAAATAAAAGCCCATACAGAAAGGCCTAATAAAAAGGCTGATATAAATAATAAGGTTATATAAAGAGGAAGAGTAGTGAAAATCTTTTTATCAAAATACGTATCGATAGCATAAGCTCCAAAAAGGGGAATAGAAATATCTAAAATACCGGTGAAAACTACTACTACAACTAATAAAATCGCTGTCTTTTTCTCTTTAAAAACAACTTTTAATATTTTCTTCCAAATTTGATAATTTACTTTTTTTAAATAATCATCTTCATAATTCATCTTGATATCCCTCAATTAAGTTTAAAAACTCTTTTTCCAAACTGCCTTGAATTTCCCACAAATCTTGATAGAGACCTTTTTGGTTTTTTAAAGATTGATGATTGCCAATTGCACTTACTTGACCATTTTCTAGCACAATTATTTTATCAGCTTCTTTAGCTGTCGTAATTCTATGAGTAATGATAATAATAGTTTGCCGATGATCTTTTTTCAACGTTTTTCTAATCTCGACATCCGTTTTGACATCAACAGCACTTAAAGAATCATCGAAAATTAAAATTGGCTTTTCTTCAATTAAGACCCTTGCGATACCAATTCTTTGTTTTTGACCACCCGATAACATCACTCCTCTTTCTCCAACCATCGTTTGATAGCCCGCTTTAAAACTAGCAATTTCATCACTTAAATTAGCCACATTAGCTGCTTGATAAACTTTTTCTTCAGTAATTTTATGGTTGGTAATTGCGATATTATCATAAATACTTTTACCATATAAAAATGGTTCTTGCATTACTAAACCGATATTTTTTCTTAAATAATGTTTTTCAATCTCTTTTATTGGAACTTCTCCAAACAATATCTCGCCACTACTAACTTCTAACATTCGCAACAACAAATACACTAAAGTGCTTTTTCCAGAGCCTGTTTTCCCAATAATAGCGACAGTTTCTCCTTCATTAATTTCAAAATTAACGTTTTTTAATAATTCATTATTACTATCTTTAAATTGAAAAGAAACATTTTTAAAAGTAAACCCCTGATTTAAAGGTGGCTTTAAATCACCATTTTCGAGAAATTCACTTTCTTGTTCTAAGATTTCATAAATGCGGTCAGAACTAACTAAAGCTTTGGCAAAATCGCCAATCATCCAACCTAAACCTCTAATCGGCCACACAATCATTCCAATTAAAAGTAAAGTAGCAACTAATCCATCAGCACTCATTCTCTCATTTCTCACAAAAAAGATTGCAACTATTATAATAGTGCTATATTGTAACATCGAAAAGATATCAGAACTACCCCAATACAATGCCCTTTTTTTATTATATTTCTTTTGACTACTTACATATTCTAAATTAGCTTTTTCTAATTTTTCCTCTTCATATTTTTCATTTGCAAATGCTTTTACAACTTTGACTGCCTCTAAATTTTCTTGGATAACTGTAATCATCTTTGCTTCATTTTCTTCTATTATTTTAAAACTTTTATTCACATAAATAAAATAAACAATGGACGCTCCAGCACTGATTGGTAAAAATACTAAAATAATCAACAGCATTATCGGGCTAATAAAATAGAGTTGTAATGAACCAAAAATGATTGTAGCCAATAAAGTAAAAAATTCCCCTATTCTTTCGCTTAAGAAAAAACCGATCGTTTCAATATCGGTTGTTACTCTTTGAATTAAATCACCTATATCAGCTTTTTTATGGTATGAATACTCTAAGCTTTGTAGATGATTAAAAAGTTGATTGCGAAGATTAAATTGGATTTCCTCAGAAAGTTTTCCTACCAAAAAAGTTTCAAAAAAAGAGATTGTAAACCGCACTGTTTGAAATCCTGCTAACATCATTACGATTTTAATAACGGTTGTTATACCTTCATTGGGCCATAAAAACTCACTAACAAAGCGAGGAAAATTAACTTGATAAATAGTTTCTCTTAAAGGATCTCTTAAAAAAGCAAATAAATATTGGCTAAATAGTGGTACATATGAATATGTAAAACGATTAAAAATCGATAAAACAATAATTACAAGCAATAACCACTTGAATACTTTTACAAAACTAAATAGCCTTTTAACCTTTTTCATCTTTACTACCCCACTTATTTTAAGAGTAAAATAAAGAAAGGTCAAGCACTTAATACTTTTTATAAATTAAACTTTCTTTTCGCTACTAATTCATTGATTAGATTTACTTCTTTATACTTAAATTCTTTTAATAAAATTTCTTTTAACTTATTGGCGAAAAAGCAAAGACCATAATAATGTTGCGTTATCGCCTCACAAGAAAATATTTTTTCTTTTAAAAAATTACAATAATCGGCTTCATCGTCATACTTAATTGTAAAATAATCTAATAATGCTGTTTCAAAGATAGTATTTAAGAATTTAACTTTCGGCAATAGTTTAATAACATTATTATCATCTTCCTGATAATCATAATATAGTAATAGTGCTAAATCATCGCTGAGTGGTAACTTTTTAAAATCATTAAACTTTTCATTTAGCACTAGAGAAATTCTTTTACTCCTTTGATATAACTTTTCATCAATTAAATAAAAATCATTAGGTTTATAAAAATAGGCCAAAGCACTAATATACTCGGTGCGAACGGCCTTAATTTTTGTTAGTTTATTATGTAAAAACAAGTACTTCAGGTAGTTATCTTTCGCCTCTTGAAGGACGTGAAGATCAGCTTGCATTAAAGCGAGTTCAAATTTCAGTTTTGCATGCCAATGTGATAAATATGAGTTGGTTAAGTAGACGCTTTTAATTTCAATAAATATTTTTTGAGCATTTAAATAATCTTCATCGTTAATATGATAACGGATTAACGAAAGTAAAAAGATTACAAATTCTAAATTGGTCATTTGATCCACACTATACATTAAAAGACTAATTTCTTCAGAAACCGATTGATGAGCTCCTTTATTAGTTTTAAGAGCGAAATTAATTAGTTTTGCTTGAAAATCATTACGTTCATTTAAATAACTAAAAAGTTGTTTTTGATAATTTTTAATTGCTAAAATATCTTTAATTGTTTTTAAATACCATTTATCCATTACTAAACTTGATTCAAATGCTTTTTCATTAATTTCCAATGTTTCTAATACTCCTTTAATCGTTGTTAAATTAGGGGTAATAAGATTGTTTTCTACTTTCGAGATATAACTAACTGAGACACCAACAATATCGCTTAATTTTTGTAAAGTTTTATTGCGTTCTTTTCTTTTAAGCTTAATTGTAGTACCTAGTTTTCCTTCGGTCTTCGAATCATTAACCATCTTATTTCTTATCTTTTTTAATATTATATTTTCCATCTCTGCTTCACCTCCTCTATATTTTTAATTCAAACAAATAAATTGTCAAATAAGTTTTGATAAAAAAAAACGAAAAACATCATTTAGAGTGCTTTTCAGTTTTCTTTTAGTAAATTATTTTTTATTTTAATAAATTTTTATTTTCATATTGGCAAACAGCTATCAATGGGCATTGATAACATTTAGGCTTCCTTGCTTGACAATGATAACGACCAAAGAAAATTAATTGATGGTGAAGTTTTTGTAATTTATCTTGGGGAAATAGCTGCACTAATTTGTTTTCAACTGCTAATGTATCATCATCTTCTTTAGCTAATCCTAGTCTTTTAGAGACTCGCGCAACATGAGTATCCACGGCAATAACAGCCTGATTAAAAGCATTCGCTAAAACAACATTAGCTGTTTTTCTTCCCACCCCAGGCAACGCTTCTAATTCTTTTCTATTATTAGGAATTTCACCATTATGGTGAGTTTCGATTAACTCGGCTGTCTTAATAATGTTTCTTGCTTTTGTGCGATAAAGTCCAATTGTTTTAATAATATTTTCAACATCTTTTAAAACAGCCTCTTTTAACAACTTGGGAGTCGGATATTTCTTAAATAAAATAGGGGTCACTTTATTAACGGCGATATCGGTTGTCTGAGCAGATAAAATAACAGCCACTAGCAGTTCAAAGTTGTTTCGGTAAAATAGTTCTGCTTTGGCATTAGGATACATTTTTTCTAAGGTTGTTAGAATAAGTTCGATTTTGTTCACGCCTTACCAACCAGTTTTCTTAATATTTCTGCTGTTTTTTCATCAATTGTTGATGTCTCATTAAAAGCTTCACTTCTTAAAATTCGATCGAGATAATTAACAGTTGTTTTTTTATGTTCGAGCGTTAATTCTAAAGCTTCATAAATTTCATTTTTAGAAAAACCTTCACTAAACCATTGCCGGACAATTTCAAATGCAGTTGGCGAGAGAGGCTTCGCAAATGCTCTTTCTAGTTCCTTAATGATATATTCTTGATCACTGATAGTTTTTTCTTCTTTTTGCTTATTAATCTCTTCCATAATTAGAGTTGTTATTTTATCAAAAAAAGGCATCAAAGAAAAAATCTCGCCAAGTTTCCCTTCACTCTTCCTCTCGAGTTCAATGGTTATTAATTCTTTTTCAAATAAAGAGTTAATAATCTCTCCGACTTGATTCATTTTATAGCCGCTTAAACGCGCTAAATAATTAGTTGATAAATTATACCTTTTTCGTTCCGCTAATAATAATAAATGTTCCATTATTAAATACTCGTCGGCAGTTAAATTAAAATTTTGATGATATTTAAACAATAATTTTTGATAGTCAATTAAACCTTCTTCAAATAATTTTATTAACATCTTTTTACTCCTTCGCTACCTTTTTTAAAGCTTCTTTAGCTGCTTCTTGTTCGGCTTCTTTTTTAGTTTTCGCAACTCCAATTCCTAAAGTTAAATTATCCATTTTAACACTAACTGTAAAAGTTTTATCGTGTGCTGGTCCTTCTTCTTTTTCTACTTGATAAGTAATATTTCTTCTTTCAATTTGAACTAGTTCTTGTAAGGTTGATTTGTAATCTACTATTTTTACTTTTTCAATATAAGGAACAACCAACTTTAAAAACAAATCTTTTACTTGTTGAAATCCAAACTCTAAATAAACAGCCCCAAATAAAGCTTCAAAAGCATCAGCGATAATAGCAGGATTACTTTTCCCACCTAATTGCACCACTCCTTTGCCTAATAAAAGATAATCGGCGAGACTAATTTGTTCTCCATAAAAAGCAAGTGCCTCTTCGCAAACTAGTTCTGCTCGCTTTTTAGACATTTCACCTTCGCTCATCTTGTTAGTGAAAAATAAATGTTCCCCCATTAATAAGCCGATAATTGCATCTCCTAAAAATTCTAATCTCTCATTATCTAAAACTAAATTTTCATTAGCATAACTAGAGTGGGTAAGGGCTTGTTGAAGCAATTCTTGGTTCTTAAACTTGACTTGTAGTTTTTCTTCTAACTTGCTATTCACAGTTACACATTAATCTCCTTTAAAACTCTTTCAACTTTTTCGACTACTTGATTTTTAATGAAGGTTCTAGCTTGTCTAATTGCGTTATAAAAGGCAACCTCATTACTGGATCCGTGAGCTTTTATAACTGGCGCTTTTAATCCAAAAATCATCGCTCCACCAATTTCGCTAGCATCAAAACGCTTTTTAAATCTTGTTAGATTTTTGTTCATAAATAGCGCTCCTATTTTCCCAAAAAAAGACGACTTAATTTCTTCTTTTAAAATTAATCCCATTGTCTTAGCAGTACCTTCAATTGTTTTTAAAACAACATTACCGGTAAAACCATCCGTAATTAAAATATCAGCCTCACTAGTAAGAACTTTATCAGCCTCAACGTTGCCATAAAACTGAAAATGATTGCTGGTTTTAAGTAGCTCATAACTAGCTAAATCTTGAGCTCTTCCTTTTCCTTTTTCTTCACCAATATTTATTAATCCTACTAGAGGTCTTTGTTTTTGAAAATAATTTTGAAAAACGATCGCTGCGAAAATTGCTAACTCGTAAATATGTTCTGGTTTTAATTCTACATTAGCTCCAGCATCTAAAAGAATTTTCCCCTTTTTATCTAAAGATGGAATAATCGGCGCGATTGCAATTCTTTGCATCTCAGGAAGCTTTTTAACAATAAGGTGGCCACCAACCACTAATGCTTGAGTAGGACCGGCAGAAACAATTCCTTCCGTTACACCTTCTTTAACACTATTTAAAGCCATCACTAGCGAAGCATCCTTTTGATTTCTAATCGCTCTAATGGGATTAGTTTCTCCCATCGCAATAACAGAATCTGCTTGAATTAAGGTTATTCTTTCTTTAGTAGTTAGGTATTTTTCCATTTTAGGAATATCACCATATAAATATAGTTCTAAATCATTAAAGTTTTTAAGCGCTTCTAAAGCCCCTTTAACAACCACTTCTGGCCCATAATCTCCGCCCATACCATCGATCGCTATTTTAATCATATTTTTAACTCCTTTTAACTATTTTTTTCATTACTAACTCTATTTTATCATACCTTTTATTAATGTTAGTGGCTATCATTTTGAAAAAACATCTTCTTTCGCCTTTAAAAATAATTTAAAATCATCATTTAAATTGGCATATTTAAAATCGATCATTCCACTTTGTTTTAGACCTAAAAATTCACCTGGACCGCGATGTTCTAAATCATATTCTGATAATAAGAAACCATCATCTGTATTTTTAAAGATTGTTAAACGTTCTAAATCACTATCATCACTTAAAACATAACAATAACTTTGTAACTCGCTTCTTCCTACTCTTCCTCTTAATTGATGAAGTTGGGAAAGACCGAAATATTTACCATCATAAATAATCATCATCGTCGCTTCTTTAACATCAACACCTACTTCAACGACTGTCGTAGAAACTAAAATCATTCCTTTGTTATTTTTAAAAGTCGCCATTACTGCTTCTTTTTCTAAAGCTGGTAATTTACCATGGATGAGTAAGACTTTATCATAAAAAATAGCAGCCAATCTTTCATACATCGTATAAACAGTTTCTCCTCTTGTTTCGCTTTCAATAGAAGGCATGACAACGTAAGCATTATGATTTAAATTGATCTCCTTTTTTAAATGTTCAATGACACTATCAAATTTTGATTGATGGAGATAGTACGTTATAATCGGTTTTCGATCACGAGGCTTTTCTTTAATATTAGAAATCTCCATGTCTCCTAAAATAACCGTTCCTAAAGTACGTGGAATTGGTGTCGCTGTTAAATAGCAAAGATCCGCTTCGCCTTTATTAGCCAATGTTTCACGTGCTAAAACACCAAAACGATGTTGCTCGTCAATAACTACAAAACCTAAATTAGAAAACTTCGTATCATCCGTTATTAAAGCATGAGTTCCGACAACTAAATCAATTTCTCCTGAGTTAATTCTGGCTTTAAGTTTGCTTTTTTCTTTAGTTGAACTCGTTAACAAGGCGACTTCTAAATCGGGAAAATACTTTAAAAAAGTTTGATAATGTTGAAAAGCTAAAATTTCTGTCGGTGCCATAAAGGCACTTTGAAAACCAGCAGTTTTCATGCCGTAAATAGCAATCCCAACTACAATTGTTTTCCCACTACCAACATCACCTTGAATTAGCCTTTTTTTAAGATGAGGAGCCTTAAAATCTTTAAATAAATCATTCGTCGCCGCTTTTTGATTGTCAGTTAATTCAAAAGGAATTCTCTCGATAAACTCTTTCACTATATTTAAATCATAGTCGCGGGCTTTTTTAATAACTTTGTTATCAGATTTAAATTGTTGATAGATTTTCTCTTGGAAAAAGAATGCTTCTTCATATTTAAGTCGATATAAAGCTTTATCTAAAGCTTCTTTATTGGATGGAAAGTGTAGTATCCTAACCATTTCATAGCGGCTTAACAATCCTCTTTTTACAATGATATCTGAAGGCAAATTTTCCGCGATATAAAACCATTTATTTTGATAAATTTGATAAACTATTTTACTAATATTAGAATCATAAATACCATCGATTTGATAATTTGGCTTTAATTCTCTTTTTAACGGTTTTAAAATAATGTTAATAGCGTTAATTTCTTTTTGACGCTTTTTAAATTGACCTCTTACTTGAATTTCCATTCCTTCTTTAAGACTTTCTTTTAAATATCCTCTTCTATAAGCGACAATATTATATAGTTCATTATCAACTAATAATTTAAACCTCAAACTCTCTAGATTATTACGGTGTTTAATAATTATTGGTAAGGATGCTACCTCGCCAACGACGGTAACTTCGGTTTTATCGACAGCCAATAATAAAGACGTTTCTTTAAAAGAAAGATATTTTTTAGGAAAATATAAAATTAAGTCTTGGCTAGTAAAAATATTATAACTATTAAATATTTCTTGATATTTTTTACCTACTCCACTAACTTCCTTAATGGAAACTTTCATGTCAGCTCCTTTAACAATTTGTTTTGCAAACTTAAATCTAATAAGACTGCCAAAATAGTATTTTCAATTACAACTTTGATTCTTTCTCCGATAAAGAAATCATGATCACCCTCAATTGTTAAGCTAGTCATTTTCTTTTTAGTAAAATCAAAAGTTTCAAGTGGTTTTTTAAGGGAACTAATTGGTCTCGTAATAGTATTAATAATGAGGTCGTTACCATTAGTTATTCCACCTACAATCCCTCCACTATGGTTGGTTTTAGTTTTCCCTTCTTCATTAATAAAACTATCAAGATAGTCACTACCTAAAAAACTCGCACTCTTAAAACCCTCTCCAATACTAACACCTTTAATACTAGGTATACTAAATAGAGCTTGACTAATTAAACTGTCCGCTCCTCCAAAAAAAGGCTCCCCTAAACCAATTTCCACATTACTAATAGTGGTTTTTAAAACAGCACCAACTGTTTCATTTAAAGTTTCAATCGTTTTTAAATATTGTTCTAGTTTAGTTAAATCTTTTAAAGCACCTACTTGCACTAATTCCGTTTTTATTATCACTTTAGTTAAAATCATTTTTGCCAAAGCACCAGCAATAACAAGTCCAATTGTCAACCTGCCACTAAAATGTCCAGAGCCCGGCAAATTTTGATAACCATGATATTTCTTTTTAGCGACGAAATCGATATGACTGGGCCGATGAATTTCTTGATATTTTTGATAATGTTCGCTTTTAAAAGCATTATTTTCTACTCTAAATAAAAGCGGCGTTCCAGTTGTATAACCATTATAAACACCACTTTCAACTGTATAGTGGTCTTTTTCTTTTCTCTTCGTTTCGCTAAAGTGAGATGGCATTCTTCTTTTTAAATCTTTTTTTATTAAGGCGTCATCGATTTTAACACCCACTGGCATTCCCTCAATTAAAACTCCTAAAGATTTTCCATGTGATTCACCATAAATATTAATTTTAAAAATTTTACCTAAACTATTCATTTATTAATACCTCTTTTATATATTGTATAGTTTTTTGATCACTTTTCAAAACTTTATTAAACCAAAGCGACTCTGAATAAATTGCTTGGCGGATTAACATTTCAAGGCCATTAACACTTCTTTTGGCGCTTTTCATTAAAGGTGTTAACGGAGGATTATAAACTAAATCGATTACTAAATCTATT
>DUQU01000017.1 GCA_012837645.1 Acholeplasmataceae bacterium
CTTCTCCCTTTATTTCTAATGGTTGTTCAGGAATATCTCCTCTAACAATTAAAATACCGTTAGAAATAGAGCGCATATGACCATCAGAAAGTTTATTTAAAGTTGTAAAAGTGCCATCAAAGTTTCTCGCCATCATAGTACTAGAGCCACCACCATCTAATCGAAGAGCAATTACAGCCCCTAGTGACTTCATTAATTGGCCGCTTTCTTCATGTGTTAATCCTGGCACTCCTTCACCATCTTCATCCCTGCCATTAGCAACAACAAAAAAGACTGAACCATCCGCTTTAATACCGACATTTGTCCTCGGTGCTCGCACTTTAGCCTCAAAACCAGTGATCGAGGTTACATCACTAGAAACCTCACCATTTTCAACTAACATTTCTGCGCCACCCATAGTTCCTCTCACATCTTCAAAGTCTTTTAAACGATGTTGGACTATTACGGTATCATTAGTCGTTACTATTTCTGGTAAGTTTTTTCCCATAATCAGAAAACTTTCATGATCCAAATCAACAATATTAGCAACGCTACTCAAAGACCCTTTTGCTCTTTCAAAACTAGAACCGGTATACTTTATATCACTTGCCTCAATTAAAAGCGGGTTTAAACTGCTGGAGATAGTACCTTCATAGCTGGATAAAACTACCGCTATTTCATTTTCATTCGCTGCTGGAGCGTTAAACTTAGCAATCTTTTCTCTAAATTTAACTTCTCTATTTTCATCCAAAACTAAAATTTCATAGCCATCACTTTTGGCTCTACCAATCTCGTAACTATCATCAGCTTTGATAATAAAAAGATTTCGCTCCGTTCTTGAACCTTTAATAACTTCATAATCTTCGATAAATGGTGCGATTGGATGACCTGTATTATTAATGTCATAAAAATCGCCATTAACTCCACCTAAAACTTCTAAATGCGGGTACTTTTGTTGAAAACTATAAATCATTCCCTCCAATGGTTTCATGCCCCATTTAAAGTTAACATAATCACTAACTGTTACTAAGTGAATGTCAGGATCATTATTATCAAACTCCAAAACATTATATCTTAATTTACTAACTTCATCTTTATATTCGATTTGAACTAATCTTTCGACGTTAGTAGTGCCGTCAAAATTTCGATATGTAGCATCTTCGAGTGGTTTCATTTGAAATTGGTTAGCTTTTAATTTACTAGAGTTAAAGAAAAACAATGTTAAAACCACTAATAAAACAAAACTAAGATTCTTTTTCATCTTAATTTACCTCCGGAATTTCGATAACTACCTTATTAATATTTTTAACTTTGAAATAAAAATAATATAAATCTCGTTCTTGCTCAAAAGTTACTCTTAAGTCGCTTAAAACTTTATTAGTTAAAACAACTTCTGCAGCCTTTAACTCTATTTCTTCATTTTCAAAATTAAATGCCTCTCTCAAATCCTCATAATATTCTTCTTTAAGAAGATATTTGTTATTAGAGTAGGTAAACCATTGATATTTAAATAATCTAAAAATATCATATTTTATATCTTTTAAGTCATTACTGTTAGTAACATTAAAAGAGTCGCCTTCTTTTTGATAGATTGTTAAATCTCTCAGTCCTTCTCTGAGGTAATAAAACTCCACAAATTCTCCTTCTTTATAGTAAGATTTGTTGCCGTCGACTTTAATAATCGCTTCCGCCTCTAACTCATCATAAAAATAAATATTGACTTCTAGTTCATAATTGTCTGTTAATTCAGCAAGAGCATTTCTTAAATCTTGCTCCCTCGTCGAATTTAAATCACCTGTAGTGTCGCAACCAGCTATAAATAAAGCTAGCGTCAATAATAAAAACACTCCTAAAACTTTCCTAATCTTCATTTCCATCCTCCTTTATGTTGCTTTGCCATGGAACAACCGCTTCTTTGTCCCAATAATTTTCTTTAATAAATGTCATTACTTCTTTTGTCTTTTGATTGCTTGAAACAATATCTTGATAAGTAAAAAAGGTCACTCCTTTTACTTCAGGATGATTTTGATTGTATCTTAACTGTTCGGCAATCTCATATGTATACCAAGCATCATATTCACGATAACGATATAACCCCATCCCAATAATTAAAACAACATCAGTGCCTCTAACTACATCGCTCCACCAATCAACTAAATGTCCATATGGTGCTGCTGCTAAAGTAAAATCCCAGTAGATTTGGGGAATAATATAATGGATAATTCCTTTTTCTATCCATAGTCTAGTATCAGCATATAATTGACTATAATGTTGATATCCTGTTGTCGACGAACCGGCAGGGTGCGTTCCTTTATTGGCCCATACTCCAGATGGAGAGATTCCAAATTTAATATAAGTTTGATTTTCTTCATTAAATTCCATCACATCATTATAAATACCTTCAACCATATTAGTGACGCTCATTCTTCTAAAATCAGCAATACTTTGCTTACTATCGAGGCGATTATTTAAATAAGTTTGATAATCTGGTGAATTAGTGTTTTCGCCAAAAGTAGAAAGATAAAAATAGTCATCAAAATGAATTCCATTAATAGTAGGGTAATTTGTTATTATTTCGGTAATAACGTCTCTAATATATTTTTGAACTTCTACTTTCCCAGGATCTAAAATAACTGCTCCATTACTATCTTTTAAGGTTAACTCTGGGTGCATTTTAGCAAAATTATTATCCGCCATCCCACTCAGCATCCCTTGATTAGTCGCGACTCGATAAGGGTTTAACCAACCATGCAGTTCTAAACCTCTACTATGTGCTTCCTCGATAATAAACTCTAACAAATCAAAACCTGGATCTTTTCCTTCGCTACCAGTAATATATCGTGACCACGGTGCTAGCTCGCTTGGATAAAAAGCATCATTCATCGGTCTAATTTGAAAGAAAATAGCATTTAAATTAGCAGCTTTAATATTATCGAACATAACACGAATAGTGTCTTTATAAGCGTCGATATTATTGCCTTGCATTTTCGGTAAATCAATATTTGAAACAGTAGAAACCCAAACACCTCTTATTTCTTCTGACTGTCTTTTATAAGTTGGGATTTGAACTGGTTGTCCATTTGGATGCTTTACTACTCTTCCATTACGAATAACATCTTCTAAAACTAATTGATATGTGCTTG
The DNA here is from genome assembly GCA_012837645.1 of Acholeplasmataceae bacterium. GTDB lineage: Bacteria > Bacillota_I > Bacilli_A > Acholeplasmatales > UBA5453 > DUQU01. The sequence continues at coordinate 3,123 of DUQU01000017.1, forward strand.
TTTCTTTTAATTGGTTTTGATAAATTGTTTCGCCTTGATAAAAATAACTATAATCAATAACAATTTCATAATTGGTAGCTTCTTCTAAATCAGTTATCTCGACATCCTCAATAGTAAGGTCTTTTATTTTGTTTTCGCCCTCATATAAGGCGATACTTATTAACTCAACTTCAAAAAGTTTCTCAATATAAAACTCTATTTTTTGCTCATTTTCTTCAGTTATTTCAATTTTAAAAGGAGCCAAAGTCTTAATATTGCCTTGACGTAAAACTTCTTCTATCACTTTATCTTCTTCATAAGTCGTATAACTGGCAATAACTTCAAATTGATACTGATAATCTATTTTTAAATCTTCCAATTCTATTTCATTATCATCAATTTTTAAAACTTGTTCAAAGATGACTTCATCACCATCATATAAAACAAAAGAAGCATCCCCATCACTATAATTAATTAACCCTTCCCGATCTTCAATGTTAATTGTTAAAAAATAATCACTAAAATGGGCCTCTTCTGTAATTACCGAAACGACTGGTATAAAGCGGGCTTTAACGTATAAGTTAACGCTAAAATTACCAATCATTGCTTTTTTATTGGCATTATTAATTGTAACGGTTACTTCGGTTACTTTTATTACATGATGTCCCGTATTGTTATTAGTATTCTTTTTAATAACTATCTTTTGATTAGTAGATGACTCATCAAAATCTTTTTCTAAATAAATAACATTGTTAAGAGTTAAACTTTTAACCGGATAATCATTTTCATTATTTAAATAAACATTAACTTCATAATCGGTGTTCCTTTCTAAATAATAGTTTTTAACACCTCCATTTCCATCACTAACATCACTAACATCACTACTAACAATAGTCATACCGGTTACTTTTACTTCGCTTGTAACACCCTCGCCACAAGCAAAGAGAAACGTGAACATTGTTATTGCCAGTAGTATTGTAAATATTTTTTTCATTATAACCACTCTCCTATTTTTAAAGCCCCATAAACGGACTCTCTATTATTTTTTGATAATTGATACTTGAAGTTTAAAGCACTTAACTTTTCTAAATAATCTGCTTTTAAAAGCTTTGAGTTTTCCATTAAGCCACCTTTTAGAGCTAAAATAAAATTACCATTAACAGCCATCTTTCTTAAGATCGCTTTTGTTTGCTCAAGTAAATCAAAACTAGCCTGTTTAACTAACTTTTTAGCTGTTGCATCACTTTCTGCAAGCCCGTAAACAATTTTAGCAAAGTTCGCTATTTCACCTTTTTCACTCTTGTATACAAGTTGTTTAATTTCTTCAAGTGTGCTAATACCAACTGTCTTTAAAAACAGCTTACTAAATGAACTTAATAAAAGGTTATTATCTAATTCATAAATCACTTCTTTAAAAGCAGAAATTGCTAATTTATAAGCTGAACCTTGGTCGCCTAAAAGATGACCGTGGCCACCAAAACGATAATAGTTGTTTTTCTTTTTTCCATAAACAATACTACCGGTTCCACTTATTAGTAAAACGACAGGTAAATCATTAGGATTATCGATTGAGTTTAATGCTAAATATCCATCATCTTTAAAAACTACCCTCGTTTGGAACTTTTTAGCTAATTCAGTTTGGTATGCTAATGGATCTTCAAAGTAGGAATAACCGGAAGTTCCAATAACTATTTTAATTTTACCGCTTAAATTAAATAGTAATTCTTCAATTGTTTTTTCTAAGTTTTTCTGTGATTTTAAAAAATCAACATTGAAATTGCAAAAGCCTTTAACTACTCTCTTTATTTCCTGACCATTTTTATCCCACAAAACGCCTAATGTTTTAGTAGCACCAGCATCGATGCCTATTAAATATCTACTCATATTTTATCGGTATAACGCCACGTGGCGCTATTTCTCCTTTTAAATATTTTATTAATACTTTAATTGAATTTGGTGTATACTCATATAAACAAAGATAGTTTTTAATTGCTTTAAAATGAAATAAATCATAAGGATCGCGAAAGGAAACAACATAAACATCATTATGAGTTTCACTCACTTTTTCAATCAATTTAATTTGTTCTTTATTAACATTTCCGGCATACGTCGATAAGATAACCTGTTGATAATTACTAACCTTTTGTAAAACTTTAGTTATTTCTTCATCGCTAGGCTTAAGATTTAAATTTAAAACTTCGATATTAGGAAAATTGCTCTTTAAAAGGCTTTTTAAATTAGATTCTTGGTCGGTATCATCGGCAATCGTTAAAGCTCTCGGTTGATAAATAGCAAAGAGAACTTTTTCTTTTAAAACAATATTTTTCCCTTTGACTAAAGTTAGTGCATCTTCAACTATTTGATAAGCCTTTTCCCGATGAGTCTTGTTTTCAACTATTTTTTTGACATCTTGATAATTGCGGCTCAGATCCACCTTTAACTCTTCTTTAAATTTTAGCACCCTCGCTACTCTTTCATTGATGGTTTTCAAAGATAGCCTTCCTTCTTGATAACTTTTTAAAAGATAAGTTAACGTTTCTCGACGCGGCGAGTAAGGATGACAAACACAAACTAAGTTCATTCCGGCATTAATAGCCATTAAAGAAGCTTCTTCAGTAGAATAATTATCTACTATACCTTTCATCCCCATCCCATCAGAAACTGATAAGCCTTGAAAATTAAATTCTTTTCTTAACAAGTCAGTCATAATTTTTTTGCTTAATGTCGCAGGTAAATCATCGTTAGTTAAGTTAGGAAAATTAATATGCGAACTCATTATCGCTTTAATTCCTTTCGCAATGGCATTTTTAAAAGGATAAAACTCGTTTTTGTTTAAACTTTCTTTTTCATGATTAATAACTGGTAAGCCCAAATGAGAATCGACATTAGTGTCACCGTGACCAGGAAAATGTTTTCCGGTTGCGAAAACGCCTTCTTCTTGAAGTCCCTTAATAACTTTCCAGCTAAAATCCTTAACTATCTCTTTATCATCAGAATAACTGCGCACTCCAATAACGGGGTTAAAAGGATTATTATTAATGTCTAAAATTGGGGCTAGGTTCATATTTATTCCTAAAGCGCTTAATTCTTTTCCCATCATTTTTCCAACTTGATAAGCGTTGTCTTTATTATTGGTGGCGCTAATTGTCATCGCTCCAGGGAAAAAAGTTGCCCCATTAAAAATCCTCGTCACCATTCCGCCTTCTTGATCGACACTAATAAAAAGCGGTATTTTTAATTCTTCTAAAGCTAATTTTTGCAAATTTTTAGTTAAATTAAAAAGTTGTTCGGGAGTTTTAATATTTCTAGTAAATAAAATAATATTACCTATTTTATCTTCTTTAATTAATTTGATAGTATCTTCATTTAACTCAAGACCATCAATTCCAAACATCATTAATTGGCCAATTTTCTCTTTTATTGTTAATTTATCAAGCTGATATTTATTCATAAATATGATACTTCCTTTTAAGTTTTAAAAACTCTTTTTTATCTTTATTAAACTTTGTTTTAATTTCTTCTAAATTTAAAGTGTTATCTTTTATAAAATTATCGCCCACCAGTAAATTAATCATCGCTAATCCATCTTTATGAACAGGTGTTTTAAAACGAAACTCTTGATGCATTTCGGCAATCGTTTTTAAAATTGCCATTCCTAAATAAACTGGTTCAAAATTTTTATAATCATCAACAATTAATTCCACACCTCGACATAATTGATTTTGGTATTTGGAAAACGTTGGTGTAAAATAAGCTTCCCGATATTTCACCCCTTTAAATTTAAAAGATTTTAAAGTTTCAATCAATTTTAAATTATCTAGCCAAGGAGCTCCGAAAAGTGAAAAAGGCTTAGTTGTTCCTCTTCCTTCTGAAACATTAGTTCCTTCTAAATAACAAGTCGCTAAATAAACAAAACTGCTTTCGATTGTCGGTAAATTTGGGGAAGGTAAAACCCATGCTAATTTAGTATCAAAGTAATTCATCTTTCTTTTGTATCCAACTAACGGAATAACCGTCAAATTAGCGTTAATTTGATATTCTTTATTAAATAACAATGCTAATTCTCCAATCGTTAAACCATACCTTTCTAACAAGGGATAATAACCAACAAAAGAGCGATAGTTTAAATTAAGAATATTTCCTTCGATTTCTTCTCCTCCTAAAGGATTGGGGCGATCAAAAACAATATAATCCAACTTCTCTTCGGCAGCAGCCATCATTGTAAAAGCCATTGTATAAATATAAGTATAAAAACGGGCACCAACATCTTGAATATCAAATGCAATTAAATCGATATCTTTAAGCATTTCTTTAGTTGGTTTCCTTGTTTTTCCATACAAAGAATAAACTGGCAATTGAGTGGTTTCATCAAAGTAATTATCCAATTTTAAACCATCTTGCAAATCGCCTCGAACACCATGTTCAGGTGCAAACAAGGCTACCAAATTTACTTTTTCTTTTAAAATTTCAATTGTCGTTTTAAACTCTTGATTGACTCCAGTATGATTTGTTACTAAAGCAACTCTTTTGTTTTTAAAAAGAGATAAATAATTATCAATGTTTTCAATTCCTAACTTAATCATTTTCTTTTAACTCCTTTAAAAATAAACGCGGTTTTTTTGTTAAAGCCGCAATAATTAAAAGCGGAATAGAAACGCCAACAAAAATAAATATAAATATTGTTGGTGTTGAAAAAAACATTGCTATCGGGATTAACAAACTAAAACTAATTAAAATCGTCCTTAAAAAATATTTTCCTGATAAATAAAACGCTAATTTAACTTTTTTTGTTAGCTCTAAAGTGCTCATCTCTACAAAGACAAGTGGCAAATACATCGCTACCATCGCCACACCAATTATTAATACCAATGTTAAATAATAACCAATATTATAAAAAACACCTTTTCCTGCTTTTAAATAATCTGCATAAAGAAGATTATTATATATTGACAATCCTAAAATAATTGCAATAATAACAGAAATGATCAACTTATCTTTAAATTCTTCTTTAAAAGTTTTAAAGTACGATTTAAAAATTGGTGCTTCATCGCGATTAAGAGCGTCACTCATAATTTTATAGCCCGATGTTAATGCTGGAATAATTGTAATTAGGGGAATACTCGCTAAAATTGTTAAAAAGTTAACTAAAAAAATTCTGATTACCCAATCCGCAACATTATTTAATATTTGTATTAATTTATTTTCTTGCTTCTTAAGCATAAATACTCCTTCTTTAACCAACAATTCCGGTCCTTTCTATCGACTCCACAAATTGTTTTTGAACAAACAAATACATAATCAAAAGCGGTAACATCATCAACAATGCAGAAACATTAGTTATTAGTGCTAAAAAGAGCGGATTAGACCAAATGTCTTTACCAATTAAGTTTATTCCCCCGGTAATAAATAAGGCATTATACATTCCTTCTGCCGCGTTCATTAGACGTGCAGTAAGTAAAGGAAAGTCGCCATGACTAACCTCAAATAAACTAATAAAGTATGTATCATTCCACTGCCATACAAAGGCGAACAAACCTACAGTCACTAACGCTCCTCTCGCATTTGGCAGCATCACACTCCAAAAAGTACGAAATACTCCAGCACCATCGATTTGCGCTGATTCTTCTAATTCCTTTGGTAATCCTTGAAAGAAACTTCTGAAAATATAAATAAAAATACCAGACCTAATTCCCATTCCCAGCCCACTCATCAAATAAATAGAGCTTTCTTTACCCACCAATTTTAAATCGATAAAGTAAAGGTATTGAGCTAACGATAAAGCATGGGGAGGAATAATAATTGTTAAAAGTACTCCAATAAATAAAATATTACTACCTTTAAATTTTAATCTGCTAAAAGCATATCCAGCCAATGCAGTTGAAGCGATTTGTAATACCATTGAAATAAAACTGAGTTTTGTTGTACATAACAATGCTTTAGGATAATCTAAAACAACACTAGCAATTTTAATGTTTTTAAACGACCATATTTCTGGAATCCAAATAACCGCTGGATTATTCACATCTTCTGGTGCTCTTAGAGCCATTAAAATTTGCTGAATTGTCGGAAATAAAATCACAAAAGAGAGACCAAATAATAACACGAATCTAAATACTGAAATAACTAATTTTTTAATTATTCGCTTTCTTTTCATCTTTTTACCAGGTTCATTAAAATTATCTTTTAGTTCATTAAAATAAACTTTAATTTTATTCCTTAAATTAGTTTTAGTCATAATGAGACTCACCCCACTTAAAGATTTTATTAATCGCCAATAAGATAATTAATATTAGTGCTACAACCACCACATAAAGCCAACTCATTGCCGCTCTTAAACCCCATTGGGTTCTTCTTAAACCGTCGATATATGTACTTAGCGGCGAACTTATAAAGGTATCAATTAAAATAAAGATGGCGACCGTTAAAAGATGAGGCTTAACATTTGGAAGTGTTATTAACCAAAACATTTCATATTGGGTAGATCCTTCAATTTCAGCAGCCTCATATAAATGACGCGGAATTGATTGAATGCTTGCTAAAAAGAGTAATATCGGCACCCCTGCTAAAGCTAAAATTGAATAAATTCGGCTAATTAAGTAGTTAATAAAACCAACCATGTTACCCGTTAAACCAGCTCGTAAGAGATAATTTTCTAAATCAAACACTTTTCCTAAACCAGCATCCCCAGATAAAATGCCGCTCATCGCTTCTCCACTACTCAAAGCGAAAACAACCGCTGTTGAATTTAAAATTACTGGAATAAAAAAAATCGCCCTCACAATCGCTCGTCCTTTAAATTCAGCATTTAAAATAACAGCGATAAATAAACTAAAAATAATAATCACCGGGATATTAATCGCTACCTCAGAAAGGGTCGCTAATAACTCTGCTTTAAAAAAAGTATTACCAATCGCTTCTACTTGTAGGGCATTATAATAATTATCAAAACCAACCCAAGTGAGGACTAATCCTTCATCAACGGTTGATAAAAGATGATAAAAACTATAACGAAATGAAGTTAACATTGGAATCATAAAAAGACCCACAAACCCTAATAGCCATGGTGCTAAAAAGATAAATGCCCAAATTTTCTTTTGTGTCTCATAGGATTTGAATTTTCGTTCTTTTTTAACTTTTTCACTCATTAGCTGCCACCTCCTATAATAAAGAAGTCTATCGCTTCGATTTCATTGCCATCAACAATTACTTTTGTCAAATTATAATTAGTAATTATTACAACACCATTGTTATAGGTACTTTCAAAGACCTTACTAGCTATCATTTTATGATCAACTAAGTGTGCCTTATCTAAATTATTATTTTTAATCACATCATATTGAGACTTAATTGTTGAAAGCCAATTAGTGTAGCGGGTTGACATATATTCATTGTAATTAGTTTCAAGTAAAACTATTGAATCTTCATAAGATAAAGTGTATTTCAAATTTGCACCATTTTCTAATGCTTTTAAAAATTGATAATCGATGTCTCTACTACTTGCTAAATTAATGCTCTTGTGAGTATAGTTAACAATTCCTGATAGGACAAGTTGAACCAAAGGAATTTGATAATCTAAAACTGTATAAAGCGTTGACTCTAATGGAAGATCAGTAGCTAAAGTTAAATAAGAATAACTAAATCCTAACGGTTCTGAAACGGCTAAATTTTGATTTTGAACCATTTCTTTTAAAACGTTTTCTTGATAAAGTTGACTTTCATTTAAATAAATAACTTTTCTTTTTTTATAACTTCCTGCTAAATTAGAACCAATTCCCATTATCATTAAATTATCAAAAGAATAATTTTTATTATACTTTTGATATAAAGATTGATAATAGAGCGGACTAATTACTTTGGGTTCAATGATATTTGTCAAAGTGATTTCTGAATTAGGCAATCTCGTAGGAATATTGTAGTTAAAAACTGCAGCCATATCGCCTCTAATACGATTAGTGGTATAGCGGTTAACAGCGAAAGGTTTTCTAAAGTTATTAGTTGAAAAGAAATTAGTTGTCGGATAAACATTAATATTTTCAAGTGCCAACTTATTTTTAAATTTAATAAATTCTCTTTTTGAACCTACTTTTCTTTCAAATTTAACTTTGTTTTCTAAATCATTTTCTAAACCACCATTAGTTATTCCTTTATAGATAATATCTAAATTATTAATTCCTAATTCATTTAGCTCTGAAACTATTTTAAGCGCTTGATTATAATTTGTTAAACTGCCCATAGAATCATAAGGAATACCTAAAAAGAATTTTCTTTTCTCATAGGCACCCAACAATTCCAAAATTATTTTATCACTTATATCTTCTCTTTTAATAAAACCCTTTTCTTTAATTAAATAATTTTGGTAAGCTTTAGCAACTCCAACATAATTATTATCATCGCCACTTAAAAGATAATAGTTTATTGTAAAATCAACTTTAATTAAGTCTTTTGTCCAAAGATTTACTTTATAAGTATTCCAACCCGAGCCAAGAACAGCATTCTCATACTCTCTTAATTTAAAATTAGGGTATATTTTGTTATAAGAATCATTACTTACACCGCCACTAACATTAGCATTTATCGTTGCTAAAGCATCGCCCTCAGTAATTATCGCTGCGAAACCTATTTTTTCTTTAACCATTCCATAAAGTGGGATTAAAATCTTTTCTTGTTCTTCTGGCATTTCGTAAGGGAGTAGCGACATGTCTTCACCATATAATCTTTTACTATAAGGGACAGCACTAGTTTTACCATTATTAAAATTTAAAACTGCACCGCTACCATCAGGAATAACTAAATAACCTTCGTTTTCAATATTTGTTAAAGGATCAATATCAAGAGCTGTACCAAAATAGGGATATAAAGATATTTCGGCAAGTTTTGAATCAGAATATTCCTTAATTGAGTTGTTAATAACTTTTATTTCAATTCCTTCCTTATGCAATTTAATTTGCAAAGCAATATCAAAAGAAAACTTAATTTCTTCTTCTTTATAACCATGACGAGCATTTTCTTCCATTGCTCGCTCTCTACTATACTCACCAAACAATTTATCCTCGTAAAATATTTTATATAATCTTTTTCTAACTATACCGGACATACTTTTATAAGAACGCGCTTTATAGGCCCCGGTTTCATTATCAATAATATCCCAATAAGCATTAACTAAATCTTTCCTAGCAGGATGATCCCTATCAGCTAAAATAGGTTCAAAAACATCTGGTTCTAAATAAAGTGGAAAATACAAATAATCAATTTCTAAGTCTTTAATTCGATAGAAAACTTGAAACCCATCTTCTATTTCTTTAATTTTATAAGTTCGATACCCTTCTTCAGAATGAAGTGTTTCGGGGTGATAAATACTATTAGTGTAATTTTGATTTATTGCTGATTGACTGCCATTTTTATTTAAATAGCGATATTCAATAGTTCCGTTTTGACGATTAGTAACAGCAGGACCTGGATCTCTGGGATCATCGATA
>DUQU01000018.1 GCA_012837645.1 Acholeplasmataceae bacterium
AATATTTTTTTTTAACTTTTTTAGGTGCTTTTTCTTTTAAATTTTGATAAAAGACATCAGGACTTAGAAGACTGCTTTCCATTAAAATAAATTTAGCTAAACTAACATCAACATTATTATCTCTTAATAACTTTTCTCCACTTGATAATAACTTAAAGTATTCCATTTTACGAGCCTTGTTTTAGCTTTTCACTCTGAATTTCATTTAATAAAGGCTCTAAAATAAGATCTAATTTCCCTTCCATTATTTGATCTAATCTTTGAATGGTTAAATTAATACGGTGATCGGTAACCCTATTTTGAGGATAATTATAAGTTCTTATTTTTTCTGCTCTAAATCCTCTTCCTACTAGTGATTGTCTTTTTTCTCCTTCTTTTTGGAGTTGTTCTTGTTTAAATTTATCATAAACTCGCGTCACTAAAAGACGAAAAGCTTTATCCCTATTTTCATGTTGACTTTTACCTTCTTGACAACTAACAACAATTCCCGTCGGCAAATGTGTTAATCTCACTGCAGAATGAGTAGTATTTACCGATTGACCTCCTGGTCCACTTGAGAAAAAAGTATCAAATTTAATATCGTTCCAAGCAACGTCAACTTCTAGTTCTTCTGCTTCAGGCATTACTAAAACCGTCGCTGTAGATGTATGAACTCTTCCTTGAGATTCGGTTTCTGGCACTCTTTGGACCCGGTGAACTCCAGCTTCATGCTTTAAAGTGGAATAAACATTATCGCCGCTAATAATAAATTCAATTGAAGTAAAACCGCCCATCGCCCCATGCATTGTATTTAAAATTTCGATTTTCCATTTTTTTTCTTCAGCATACTTTGCATACATCCGATATAAATCTCCAGCAAAAATGTTAGCTTCATCGCCACCTGCCGCCCCCTTAATTTCAACAACAACGTTTTTATCATCATCGGGATCTTTCGGCAATAACAATATTTTCAATTCTTCAATAAGTGCTTCTTTTCGTTCTAATAACTCTACTTTTTCTAATTCTGCCATTTCTTTAAGATCTTCATCGCTATCTTTTAAAAGAGAATCTAAATCTGCTACTTGCTCTATAAGTTCTTGATATTCTCGAAAACAAAAAACAGCCTTCTCTAAACCTTTTTGTTCTTTTAACAACTCCGTCATTTTTTTGATATTGTTAATAATTTCTGGCTCAATTAAAGTCTTATTTATTTCTTGATAACGTTTTTCCATTAATTCTAGTCTTTTAAACATCATTCACCTCTCGACCGCTCTTATTTTATCACGTCTCAGGAAAATATTCCATTAAAAATGACTATAACTAATAAGCATAATCTTTCTTCTTATTTATACTCTATGTTATAATAAATTAAGTTGGAAAGGAGGAAAAGTAATGAAATTAGAAAAATTAATGAACGAACAAGTAGCAAATTTAATTGTTTTCTATGTGAAACTACATAATTATCATTGGTTCGTAAAAGGAAATCAATTTTACCGTTTACATGAATTATTAGATGACATGTATGTAGAAATTACAAACGTTTATGATGAAGTTGCAGAAAGAATGTTAATGTTAGAAATGAAACCAGTCGCAACCATCAAAGAATCTTTAGCTTTAGCGACTATTAAAGAAGCGACAGGAAAAGAAACAACTGTAGAAATGGTTGAAAACGTTTTAAGCGATTACAGATATTTAGACGAAAGATTTAAAGCTGTTTTAGATGCTGCTGAAGCAATAGAAGATGATGTTACAGCAGATTTAATGACCACTGTTCGCGCCGATTTCCAAAAACATATTTGGATGTTAAGAGAATGGCTTAAATAAAAATTAAGCATAATTAAAAAGTTGCCTTCAAACGGCAACTTTTTTTATTAATCATCATCTCTTTCTGTAACACTGTTAAATTTTGATTGACTTTTTTGAAATTTAAGTTTAAATCTTCCTGTTTGACCTTGTCTGTTTTTAGCAATACTAACTTCAATAATATCTTCTAAATCAGGAACCTCATACATAAACATCACGATATCAGCATCTTGCTCAATCGCTCCTGATTCTCTGAGGTCAGCCAACACCGGAATTTTTTCTCCTCTTTTTTCAATATCTCTTGAAAGCTGCGATAAAGCTAAAACTGGTATCTCCAATTCGCGAGCCATCAATTTTAATCCCCTCGATATTTCAGCAACATTCTCTTGTCTGTTAACACCGGGTTTACTTTCAGTAATCAATTGTAAATAGTCAATAATAACAAAATCTAAATTACCTTCCTGTTTTAACTTTCGACATTTAGCTCTAATATCATTAACTTTAACTGTCGCGGTATCATCAAAATAAAGTTTATAATTGTTTAAGGCTGCCGATGCAGCATTAATATCATGCCAGTCATTGGGCGTTAATCTGCCAATTTTAATCAATCTATTATCAACCATACTTTCAGCAGAAAGCATTCTACTAACAAGCTGTTCATTTGACATTTCTAAAGAGAAAATCGCTACTCCTGCTTTTCCATCTTTATTGTTTTTACAAATTTGTAAAGCCAAGTTCATCGCGAAAGCACTTTTCCCAACCCCTGGTCTCGCTGCCAGAATAATTAATTCTTCATTTTGAAAACCTGATGTTAAAAAATTCAATTTACCAAAGCCAGTATCTACTCCAGTAACATCGGTTTCAGATCTTCTTATTTCAGCTTTTTTTCTTACTTCTACTAAAATTTCTTGAATATTTAAAAATTCTCCAGCTCTTCTTCTCCTAATTAATTTTAAAATTAACTCTTCTGCATAATCAACGTAATCAATAGTTGAAATAGTAGGGTTAAAGCCATCTTGGTGAATTTTAGCTGTTACTTCAATCATCGCTCTTTTTAAGGAGTACTCTTTAACAACTTCAATATAAGCATCTAAATGTGTAATGGTGGGCGTAAAATCGACAACATGAGATAAATAATCAACACCTACTTGCTTCATCACATTTAAAGAAGCTAACTTAACTGAAACAGTAGTAAAGTCAATTTTTTGATCTTCATCAAGTAATAAAATTAGTGCTTTATAAATGTTTTTATGTTTGATATCATAAAAATCATTGAGTTCTAATTTGTCTCTGACAGTCGCCACAACTCTGGTATCTAAAAAACAAGCACCTAAAACTGATTTTTCCGCATCCAAATTATGGGGCATTATTTTTGCTTCGTTCATATTATACCTGTTTTTCTAAAACATTAATCTCAAATTGGGCTTTTACATCTCTCGCTAAAGTTACAGTAGCGGTATAAATGCCAATAGAATTAATTTCACTTGTTAACTCAAGTTTTTTACGATCAAATTCGATTCCATGTTGTTCTCTAAATGCATCTGTTATTTGTTTAGTCGTCACGCTACCAAAAAGTTTTCCATCTTGACCTAAATTGATAAAAACATCGACTGTTTTAGACTCAATTTCTTTTTTCAGTTTCTTCATCAACAGCAAATGCTCTCTTTCTTGGACAATTAATAATTCCTTTTGAGCCTCTATCTTTTCAATTTCCTCTGCGGTTGCTAAAATCCCTTTATTAGCTTTTATTAAATAATTACCATAACCATTAGGGACATCAATAATTTCATCCTTTTTTCCTTTTCCTTTAATATCTTCCAATAAAATAACTTTCATAATTTCCCCACTTTCATCTAATTCTCGCATTAAAATATTTTTAAGATCACTATAAACCTGATCAATTGACTTTTCTTTTACTTGCGTCGCGGCACTGTTTAAATGTCCGCCACCACCCATCTCTTCCATAATGAGTTGAACATTAATATGGTCATAACTACGAGCACTAATTCCAATTGCATCTTCACTAACTCGGGCTATTGTAAAAGAAGCATTAACACCTTTAATATCTAAAAGTCTTTCACTAACTTGAGCTAAGAGTGTTCGATCTCTAATAATATTACTACGATCAATAACAACTCCAGAACCTTTAACCGGGCTAATTACTTTACTAACCAATTCATTTGTTAAAAGCATTCTCTCTTTGTCTTCTCTTAACCATTCTTTTACTTTTGCACTAGATGCTTCATACTCTTTTAAATAACTCGCTGCACCAAAAGTGCGGGAACCTGTTCGATACGTAAAATCGTTAGTATCCACTAAAATACCACCATACATCGCCGAGGCTTCTAATGGCGTTAACTCGATGTCGCTAGCATAAAATTCCATCATTTCTGCAATCAACTCAACACTACTAGAGGCATAAGGCTCAACATAATTAAATTGTGCTTTAAAAGATTCTTCACTTTGACGATGATGATCAATGTTAGCGACCTTACTAGCTTTTTGATATAATTCTTCAGAAGCAACAATGCTAGGTGACTGCGTATCAACAATAACTAATAAAGTTTCCGCAGATATTTTTCCTAAGGCACTCTTAATATCCACAAAAGCATTAACAATTGGTAACTTTTCAGCTTTAAAATCTTTCACAATTTTCATAACCGTTTCATCTATTTCCGTCTCATCAACCACAACAAAAGCATCAACTTTACTAAACAAAGCCATTTTATAAATACCAATCATCGCTCCAAAGGCATCAATATCAGCATTTTTATGAGCCATAACGATAACATTCTTAGCGGCTTCGATTAACTCTTTAAAATTTTGCGATTGAATTCTAACTTGAACTCTACTACTCTTTTCAGAAGCATTGCTTTTACCTCCAAAATAGGCAATCTTTTCATGCTGAACATTAACAACAACTTGATCGCCCCCTCTTTTTTCAGCTAGTTCAATGGCATTTTGAGCTAAAGTGCCTAATTCTTCATAATTAGTGTCATAACAACTAATCCCGATAGAGGCGCTAATTCTAATTCGGTGCTTAGTAGAAATCTCTCTAATTTTATTTAAAACATCAAATTTATCTGCAATTGCATTTTTTAACTCTTGATAAGAAAATATTACCATCATTCTATCTTCGGTATAAAACTTTAAATAACCTTTGTGTTCACTAACCCAATCAGTAATAACACCTAAATATTCACCTTTAATATTGCTTTTTTCATAAATGTCATAATTTTGTAAAGACTCTTCAACATTATCTAAATAAATAATTCCTAATGCTGTTAATTGGTTTTGATATTGCCGTTTAATTTTTTCTCTTTCGCTCACATCAAACATATAAATAACTTGGTTTTTATCATTATGGATTAAATCATATTCTTTCTTATCAATAGTAATTGTTAAAACCTTTTTGTCATCATAAACAAGTTCTACTAATTCAGAACTTAAGTCGGCCAATCTTGCGTTTTCTAATTGTTTTTCTAAAAAGACAGTTTCTGCAAATTTATTATGCCAATGAACATATAAGGTCTCCTTTTCATAGATGATTATCCCTAAAGGAAGCTCATTAAAAGCTTCATCACCAATTTTATTAACATGATAGGACAAACTACTCCAAGCCGTTAATCTTTTTTCTAAACGTCTCATTTTCAAAGTCCTTTGATAATTGATTATAAAAGAAACAACAGCGACATTTAAAGCAAACAAAAAAGCAAACACAAAAAAATAAGCATTAGCTCTCCCATCAATAAAGAATTTATTTAAAATCCCATACACTAGTACTAAGACAAATAATATCAATGATATTACAAAGACTAAAATTCTTTTCATCTAATCACCCTACTATTAATTATTATATCACGAGAAAAAGCTTTTTAAAAACTTTTAAAAGCTAAAAAATAGCTCTTTACTTGATAAAAAAATGATTGTTTTTATCCAATCATTTTTATCTTCTTTTTATTCTTTTACGAAAGGAAGTAAAGCCATGTGTCTAGCTCTTTTTATCGCTACAGCCAAACGACGTTGCCATTTAGCTGAAGTTCCCGTTACTCTTCTTGGTAAGATCTTTCCGCGATCGGAAATGAATCGTTTTAATAAATCAACATCTTTAAAATCAATGTAAGTAACTTTATTTTGAGTGAAATAACATACTTTTCTTCTTCGTGTGAATCTTCTTTGTTGCATAATTAATTCCTTTCTTTAAAATGGTAAATCATCATCAGATGCAACATCAATATTTTCATCATCAAAAGGATTTTCTTCTACTTCTGGCTGATATTCAGTTGATGTTTGCCCTTTAGGTTCTAAAAACTGGATGCTATCCGCTACAACTTCGGTAACGTATCGTGTTTCACCAGTTTGAGTTTGATAAGTTCTTGATTGTAGTCTGCCATCAACGCCCAATTGAGCGCCTTTTCTAACAAATTTAGCTAAATTTTCTGCTTGTTTACGCCAAACAACACAATTAATAAAATCTGCTTCTTGTTCACCTTGAGCATTTAAAAACTGCCTATTAATCGCTATTGTAAAAGAAACTACAGCGATATTAGATTGAGTGTATCTAAGCTCAGGGTCTCTTGTTATTCTTCCTACTAATACTACTCTGTTCATTTAATTCTCCTTATCTTTCGTCTTTAACGACGATAAATCTTAAGACGTCTTCAATAATTCTAACAACTCGATTAAATTCGTCAATTGCTTCATTACTCGCGACGATATTTTGCCAAACATAATAGCCTCGATTAAAATGTTCTATTTCATAAGCCAATTCTTTCAAACCAATCTCTTTATATTCAATAATTTCTGCTTTTTGGTCGAGAAGAATTTGTGTAAGTCGATCGATAATTTGTTTGATCTGCTCACTTTCTAAATTTGGCTTAATAATATACATTATTTCGTATTTTTTCATCTTTTTACCTCCTTATGGTCTTTACGGTCACTTTATGACAAGGATGATGCCATTAACCATGCTTGCTTATTATAACATATCAGAAACCTATATACAACAATTTTTAGGTGCGCTTTAAAAAGCTAATTTTAAGACTATAATTATCAAATAATTTTTATTAAAAATAACTTTAAAGGGTTCTAATCTTGTTTTTAATAATAGTTTTTTAAACTATTTTGAGATAATTAAATTTTGCTGTTATTATAGTTTGTTAATAATTCCAATAAAAAATCATAAATAGCTACAACTGTTTTTTCAATAATTAATTCGCGAGAATAATCTCCTAATTTTAATTGAAAAAAATACTGTTTTGATAAAAAAACTATCCCAATCCAAACCTCACCGACGAAAGATCCTTTTTCTGCGGTGGGGCCAGCACTACCAGTAACACCAACTCCGATGTCTGAACGACCTAATCGTTTAGCATTAGTAGCCAACAAAAGTGCTATTTCTTTACTAACTACTCCAAATTCAACAATTTCAGCTCTCGTTATCGAAGTAAATTTTTCTTTCATTTCATTAGAATACAAAACCAAACCTAATTGACAAACTTTTGAAGCACCAGGATGTTTAACTAATTCACTAATGAGTTTCCCCCCAGTCATCGACTCTAAAAAAGCAATTTGAAGGTTATCTTCTAATAAAAGCGCTAAAACCTCTTTCGCTTTCATTGCTTCTCCTTATGGGGCATATGTTTTTTAAAAGCTTCGTAAACAGTATAAGATAATCGCATTGTAAGACCGTTTTTCATAGTTAGAATTGTAAAGGCTTTTTCATTCATATATTTGTTTTGATCGAAGAAATAATCAAAGTAAACTTGATATTTTTTATTTATTTTTACATTGGTTTTCTTAAAATCAGAACTAGTTAATTGAAAGCTTTCAATCTCCTTTAAATTAATAATCATAATTTGATTATGAAGTGAACTTTCATCGATAGTTCTTAAATAAACAGGTTCATTTCCAGCAAGGTAAAAAGGCATTTTATAAGGGGTATTTTTAAAATAATCTTCTACGAAAACATAATAATAACCATCTGTTAATAAATAGATTTTTTTACTACGCAAGATTTTCACATGAGGGTTTTTATGTTGGCCAATATAATATAAATCAAAATTGCTAAACTCTTTAAAAGCAAACTTATAAAATGTATCAACACTAGCTAAATATTTAATAATCTTTCTCCTTTGAGGAAAAACACTTAAATAAATAATTAAAATTACCAGTATTACTGCAATAATGTAAAGCATTATTTTAAAAGGCAGTTCTAATTCACCAAAAATAGCTGCTACAAGTGCTAAAATAGCTAAAAAAATTAAAAATATATCTCCCGTTATTTTTAAGTATGATTTTTGAATACCTAATTTTTTCGCTAATTCTTTTTCTTGTTTTTCTGTTAACGCTTGCCCAGTTTCTATTTTTAGTAAAATTGATTTAAACAACACTTTTATCACCTAAAACCATTTTATCATAATTATTGTTATTTTATTTTTGAAAAAAGCATTTTTGCATTATCACTCGTAATTTTAATTAAATCGGCTTCGCTTATCTTCTTTAAATTAGCTAATGCTTTTAAAACATAAACAACGTTTTTAGGCTCATTTGTTTTCCCTCTATAAGGAGTAGGAGCTAAATAAGGGGAATCTGTTTCAATAAGTAACCTTTTTAAAGGGGTTTTTAAAGCGATGTTTTTAACTATTTGATCATTTTTAAAAGTAATAATACCACCGATTCCTAAATAAAAACCTAATTCGATAAACTTTTCACTTAATTCTTCGTGTTCACTATAACAATGCATCACACCTTTTAAATGTTTTTTAGTTTTAATTAATTGATAAATTAGATCCGCTGAGTTTCTTGAATGAATGACGACTGGCATTTTTGTTTTAATCGCTAACTCAATTTGTTTTAAGAAAACTTCTTGTTGTTTTACTAAATTATCTTTCTGCCAATATAAATCAAGACCGATTTCTCCTAAGCCCACTACTTTAGGATGATTAAGTTGTTTTTCAAGTGTTATAAAATCTAGTTTATCTGCTATTTCGCTAGGATGATAGCCGACGGTTGCGTAAACTTGAGGGTAATGTTCTGCTAATTTAAGAGCTCGTAAATTGGTTTTATTGTTAATTCCAATCGCGATAATTTTATTAACCCCTGCTAAAGTTGCTTTATTAATAATATCTTCAACATTTTCGTACAAAGGGGCGATATTAATGTGGGCATGAGTATCAATCATTTCATTTTCCTCTTTCTTTAAAGCTATTATAACTTATTTTTTGACAAAAAAAACACCCCTATCAATTTAGAGGTGTTATTATTAATTGCTAATTATTCAATAATTTTAATTACTGAACCAGCTCCAACTGTTCTTCCACCCTCACGAATTGAAAACTTAGTTCCCTCTTCGATTGCGATTGGGTGAATTAATTCTACAGTCATTTCTGTATTATCGCCAGGCATAACCATTTCTACATCTTCTTTTAAGTCAATAACACCAGTTACATCGGTGGTACGGAAATAAAATTGAGGTCGATAGTTTGAGAAGAACGCTGTATGTCTTCCCCCTTCTTCTTTTGATAAAACATATACTTGAGCTTCAAATTTAGTATGAGGTTTAACCGAACCAGGTTTAGCTAATACTTGTCCACGTTCTACTTCAGTTCTAGAAACACCACGTAATAACGCTCCAATATTATCTCCTGCTTCTCCTCTATCTAATAATTTTTTGAACATTTCTACACCAGTAACGACAGTTGTACGAGTATCTTTAATACCAACAATTTCAACTTGTTCGTTAACTTTAATAGTTCCTCTTTCAATTCTACCAGTAGCAACAGTTCCTCTACCAGTAATAGTGAAAACGTCTTCAACAGGCATTAAGAATGGCCTATCAATTTCTCTTACCGGATTATCAATATAATCATCAACAGCTTGCATTAATTCTAAAATAGCTTCTTGATTCTTTTCATCACCTTCGATTGCTTTTAAAGCAGAACCACGAATTACAGGTACGTCATCTCCAGGATAATCATATTCTGATAATAATTCTCTTACTTCCATTTCGACTAAGTCAACTAATTCTTCATCATCAACTAAATCAACTTTATTTAAAAAGACAACTAGTTTAGGAACGCCAACTTGTCTAGCAAGCAAAATATGTTCTCTTGTTTGAGGCATTGGGCCGTCTGCCGCAGAAACAACTAAAATTGAACCATCCATTTGAGCAGCACCAGTAATCATATTTTTAACATAGTCTGCGTGTCCTGGACAATCAACGTGAGCATAGTGTCTAGTTTCAGTTTCATACTCAACGTGAGATGTATTAATTGTAATACCTCTTTCTTTTTCTTCTGGCGCTTTATCAATCGCCGCATAATCTTTAACTTCAGCAAATCCTTGTTTAGACAAAACGATAGTAATCGCAGCAGTTAAAGTTGTTTTCCCATGGTCAACGTGGCCAATTGTGCCGATGTTAACATGAGGTTTAGTTCTTTCAAATTTTTGTTTTGCCATTTTTATTTTCTCCTTTATTTTTAATTATTTTATTATTATAATGACTATTAGTTATCATAACTTAATTTAACTATTTTTGCAAGTTATTAAGTCGTTCTAGACTTAATTATTTCTGCAATTATTTTTTGAGGTGCTTGTTCATAATAAGCGAATTGCATTACGAATGTCGCCCTCCCTTGACTATTACTTCTTAAAGCTGTTGCGTAGCCAAACATCTCTGAAAGTGGTACTAATGCTTTTAAGTAAATAGCATTACCAGCTTTTTGTTCTTGGGCTTCTAACCTTCCTCTTCGTGAAGTAATATCACCAATAACATTACCAACATATTCAGTAGGGCTGACAACTTCGACAGCCATAATTGGTTCTAGCAAAGTTGGGTTACAACGCTCTTTCGTCTCTTTTAAAGCCATACTAGCAGCAATCTTAAATGCTAATTCCGAAGAGTCCACTTCATGATAAGAACCATCAAAGAGGGTTGCTTTTAAATCCATAATTGGATAACCAGCAATTATCCCACCATCTAATGAATCTAAGAGACCTTTTTCTACCGCGGGAATATATTCCTTAGGAATTACTCCGCCAACTATCTTACTAACAAACTCAAAACCTTTCCCTGGATTCGGTTCAAAACGAATTTTAACATCTCCGTATTGACCTCTTCCTCCTGATTGACGAATAAATCTTCCTTCAATTTCAGCTGGTTTTAAAATTGTTTCTCGATATGAGACTTGCGGTTGACCGACATTAGCATCAACTCTAAATTCTCTTTTCATTCTATCGACAATAATTTCTAAATGTAATTCACCCATACCAGAAATAATAGTTTGACCTGTTTCTTTATCGGTATAAGTTTTAAAAGTGGGGTCTTCTTCTTGGAGCCGAACAAGAGCATTAGCCATTTTATCTTGATCATTTTTGGTTTTAGGTTCAATGGCGATACTAATAACTGGTTCTGGAAATTTCATCGCTTCTAAAACTGCATTCGTTTTTCCAACTCCTAAAGTGTCACCAGTAGTTGTTTCTTTAAGGCCGATAACGGCGGCGATATCTCCAGCATAAACAGTTTTGATTTCTTCGCGGTGATTAGCATGCATTAATAATAGTCTTCCTAATCGTTCTCGGTGTCCTCTCGTAGTATTAACAATATAAGATCCGCTTTCTGCTTTTCCTGAGTATACTCTAAAAAACGTTAATCTTCCTACAAAAGGATCAGTCATCACTTTAAACGCTAAAGCCATAAAAGGTTCCTCATCTTTTGGCTTAAAAATCATCTTATCACCATTTGGAAATAAACCTTCAATCGCATCAACATCTTTTGGTGAAGGTAAATAATCGATAATAGCGTTTAATATTAATTTAACTCCTTTGTTTTTAAAAGCAGTTCCACAGAAAACTGGGAAAAAGTCTACTAATAAAGTTCCTTTTCTAATCGCTCTTTTAATAACTGAAATTGGTATTTCTTCTCCTTCTAAATAAAGGATCATCAATTCCTCATCATAATCAGCAATCGTTTCAAGCAAATGTTTTCTTTTTTCCAACGCTAACTCTTTAAGTTCTTCTGGTATTGGTATTTCCTTCGATTCTTCCTCAGGTAAACCATCATATTGATAAGCTTTCATCTCGATTAAATCAATAATTCCTATAAAATCATTTTCAGCACCAATAGGCCACTGAACAGCTTCGGCTTTTACTCCTAATCTTTTATGAATGCTTTCGATTGAATAAGCAAAATCGGCACCTGTTTTATCCATCTTATTGACGAAAATAATACGTGGTACTTTATAATCAGTCGCTTGGCGCCAGACAGTTTCTGTTTGCGGTTCCACACCTGCTTGGGCGTCAAGCACCGTCACTGCACCATCTAAAACACGAAGCGATCTTGATACTTCAACTGTAAAATCAACATGACCTGGGGTATCGATAATATTAAGACGATAATCATTCCAATAAGCGGTTGTTGCTGCACTAGTAATTGTTATCCCTCGTTCTTGTTCTAACTCCATCCAGTCCATTTGTGAAGCTCCATCGTGGGTTTCACCAATTTTATGGATTTTATGAGTATGAAACAAAATACGCTCAGTAGTTGTCGTTTTACCCGCGTCAATATGAGCCATTATGCCGATATTGCGGGTTTTTTCTAATAAATGACTTCTCGGCATAACTACCACCTATAATGCGCAAAAGCTTTATTAGCTTCAGCCATTCTATGAATGTCTTCTTTCTTTTTAACGGCTGCGCCATGACCTTTAGCTGCATCCATAATTTCCTTTGCTAATCTTTCTACCATTGTTTTTTCATGTCTTAATCTTGCATATTGAACAAGCCATCTTAATGCTAAAGTTTGTTTTCTTTCTGGTCTAACTTCGCTTGGAACTTGATAATTTTGTCCACCAATACGTCGTGAGCGAACTTCTAAAATAGGGGTAATATTATTAATCGCCTCTTCAAAAACCGCCATTGCATCTTGTCCAGACTGTTGTTCAACAAGTTCAAATGCACTATATAAAATTGATTGTGCTGTACCTTTTTTACCATCAATCATTATCGAATTTATTAGTTTTGTAATTAATTTTGAATTATAAATTGGATCCGGTAATACATCTCGTTTGGGGACACTACCTTTTCTTGGCATATAAATCCTCCTTTCACATTTTTCTTTTCTTTAATTATTTTGTTTTGGGCTTTTTAGCACCATATTTCGAACGCGCTTGCATCCGATTAGCAACACCAGATGTATCTAGCGTTCCTCTAACAATATGATAGCGAACTCCAGGCAAATCTTTCACACGGCCGCCACGTACTAAAACAACACTATGTTCTTGTAGGGAATGACCAACGCCAGGAATGTAAGCATTAACTTCAACACCATTTGATAAACGTACTCTTGCATATTTTCTTAAGGCTGAGTTAGGTTTTCTAGGAGTCATCGTTGTAACTCTCACACAAACGCCGCGTTTTTGAGGGGAATTATATCTTGTTTCTTTTTTCTTTAAAGAATTATAACCTATCCCTAAATAAGGCGACTTTGACTTATAAACTTTATCTTTTCTTCCTTTTTTAACTAGTTGCTGAATTGTTGGCATCTTTTTCTCCTTTCTTGAACCGCCACATGTCCGGGCGTTTCATCGTTTTTTCAAAAGATAATTTTGGCAATGCTCCGCCAAAATCACTTTATTTATGTTAAATATTTTAACAGCGTTTAAATTATACTAAATAAATTTAAATTTGTCAATTAAGAAAATAAACCTGCGTCCAATAATTTTTCCACTATTGAACGCTGCTTATTTAATCTTCGTAAAACTCATCTTCGTCAATATATTTAATAGGTTCTTCATATTGGAAATAAGAATCTTTTAAGATACCCGTTCCAGCTGGAATTAAACCACCGATAATGACGTTTTCTTTTAAGCCTCGCAACTCATCGATTTTACCATGAATTGCTGCATCAGTTAATACTCTCGTAGTTTCTTGGAAAGAAGCTGCTGACAGTAATGATTCACTTGCCAATGATGCTCTTGTAATTCCTAACAACTCAATATGACCAACTGCAGGACGCTTTCTATTAATAAGCGCTTCTTTATTGGCAGTTTTAAATGTCTTAAGTGAAACCCTTGAACCTGGTAATAAATCAGTTTCGCCTTCATAAACTACAAGTATTTTTTGCAACATTTGACGAATAATTATTTCAATATGCTTATCACTAATTGTTACTCCAGTTGCGCGGTATACTTTTTGCACTTCCTCTAAAAGATATTTTTGAACCGTTTCTACATCAGTAACACGCAATAATTCTTTCGGATGGATAGGACCTTTGTTAAGTCTTTGACCTGGTAAAACATTATCACCCTTTTTAACTAACAACTGAGCATTCGTATCTAGGGAGTATTTACTCTCTTTCGCTTTTTCATTTTTCTTAGCTTTTTCTGTTATCGTAACAATAATTCCTGTTTGTCTGTTTTCAATTCTCGTTACTTTACCTTCAATTTCTACAATCGCCGCTTGACCCTTTGGTTTTCGCGCTTCAAATAGTTCCTGAACTCTCGGTAATCCTGCTGTAATATCAGAGGCAGAAGCCACTCCACCAGTATGGAAAGTACGCATTGTAAGCTGAGTTCCTGGTTCTCCAATTGACTGAGCAGCAACTACTCCAACCGCTTCACCAACTTCAACAGATTTATTAGTCGCTAAATTAATTCCATAACAATGTTTACAAACACCATCTAAAGAACCGCAAGTAAGTACACTTCTAATCTCAACTTTGTCAATTCCTTCTTTAATAATTTCTTCTGCTTTTTCAGTAGTAATCAGTTCATTTTCATTTAAAAGTTTTTCTTTTGTTTTTGGATTAACAATTATTTCATTACTATAACGACCAATAATGCGGTCAATAAGTGGTACGACTAGTTTTCCATCATCGCCATAAACAGCCTCCATTACAACACCACGATCAGTTTTACAATCTTCCATATCGACAATTAAATCTTGAGAAACGTCGACTAGTCTTCTTGTTAAATAACCCGATTCAGCAGTTTTTAAAGCTGTATCAGTAGAACCTTTACGAGCTCCGTGAGTAGAAATAAAAAACTCGTTAACCGTTAGTCCTTCTTTAAAGTTGGCTTTAACAGGAATTTCAATAATTTCACCCGCTGGGTTATTCATAAGCCCTCGCATTCCTAACATTTGTGCGAAGTTAGATTTAGAACCTCGAGCTCCTGAGTCATACATCATAAAAATATGGTTATCATGAGCAAATTCATCCATCACACCTTTTTCAATGTCTTCTCTTGTCTTTGCCCATTCATCGACAACTAACTTATAACGTTCTTCAGCCGTTAAGACACCATCATCAAAAAACTCTTCTAATTCTTGAATTTTAGCTTCAGCTTCAACAATCCTTTTATCCTTTTTAGAATAAACATTCATATCACTAGCAGAAACAGTAATACCGGAAATAGTTGAATATTTAAAACCTAAATCTTTTAATTTGTCTAACATTTTAGAAGTTTCATTAATTTCAAACTGCTTAAATACCTCAGCGATAACTAACGATAAGAATCCTTTCCCAAAAGGATCAGGAATTGGCATCTTGTTAATTTCTTCATAAACATTTTTACCTTTTTCAACAAAATAAACATCATTAGGTTTTACAAATAAGTTTTCTTCTGTTGGTTCATTTAAATAAGGAAAAGTCGGAGGTAATATTTCATTAAAAATCATTTTCCCTAGGGTTGTTATAAAATACTTTTCTTTTTGATCATCAGTAAAATAATGATCAATCGAATTAGGGTCTAAGGTAATTAATGTGTTTAAACCAATATTATTATTTTTATAAGCAATATAAGCCTCATCATAACTAGAATAAAAGTGACCTTGATTAGGTTGTTTCTCTTTTGTAAAAGTTAAATAATAGTTTCCTAATACCATATCTTGAGATGGCGTAACAACCGGCTTACCATCTTTAGGGTTTAAAATATTATTAGAAGCTAACATTAAAAGTCTCGCTTCAGCTTGAGCTTCATTGGATAACGGTAAATGAACAGCCATCTGATCGCCGTCAAAATCAGCATTAAACGCTGGCGTTACTAAAGGATGTAAACGAATTGCTTTTCCATCGATTAGTTTTGGTTCAAAAGCTTGAATTCCCAGACGGTGTAAAGTAGGTGCTCTATTTAATAAAATTGGGTGTTCTTCAACAATGTATTCAAGTGCACTCCAAGTGTCATCATCCAAAGCCTCATAACTTCTTTTCGCTTCTTGAATAGTTCCTAATCTAACCGTTAATTCTCTAATAACGAATGGTTTAAAAAGGACAATAGCCATTTCACGCGGAATACCACATTGATGCATCTCTAAATCTGGTCCTACAATAATAACGCTTCGAGCACTAAAGTCAACTCTTTTTCCAAGCAGGTTTTGTCTAAATCTTCCTTGTTTTCCTTTTAACATATCAGACAAACTCTTAAGTTGTCTGTTTCTTTCCATAATCGCTCTTCTTCCACTTTTCGAGTTATCAATTAAAGCATCAACTGCTTCTTGTAAAAGACGTTTTTCATTCTTAATAATCAAACGAGGAACGAAAGCCTCTTTTTGTCTTTTAAGACGATTATTTCTATTTAAAATTCTGCGATATAAATCATTTAAATCCGTAGTCGCGAAACGTCCACCATCGAGAGCCACCATTGGTCTTAAATCTGGCGGAATAACTGGTAATACTTCTAAAACCATCCACTCTGGTTTATTATTGCTGTTTTTAAAAGCTTCTACTACTTCTAATCTTCTAATAACACGATCGCGTTTTTGTTTAGAAGGTGATTTAAGTTTCTTTCTTAGTGCTTTCACTTCTTTTTCTAAATCTAAATCTTGTAATAATTTCTTAATCGCTTCGGCACCAGTCATCGCTTGGAATTTACTACCATATTTTTCATAATATAAGGAGTATTCCATCTCTGATAATATTTGTTTTTTCACTAAATCCGTTTCTCCAGGGTTTCCTGGATTAGTAACGATATAACTAGCTAAATAAACAATTTCCTCTAATTGCTTCGCTTTAATATCAAGTAATAAGGCTAGTCTTGAAGGCGAGTTTTTTAAATACCAAGCATGAACTACTGGAGCTTCTAGTTCTATGTGCCCCATTCGTTCTCTTCTTACTTTAGATTCGGTAATCTCAACACCACACTTTTCACAAATTTGTCCTTTGTCTAAGTTGCGTTTTTTACCGCAGGCGCATTGATAGTCCTTGGTAGGACCGAAAATACGCTCACAAAAAAGACCATCAAATTCCGGTTTTAAAGTCCGGTAGTTAATAGTTTCGTGTTTTAATACTTCACCATAACTCCACGCTCTTATTTCATCTGGACTTGCTAACCGGATTTGTAAATGTGAATAATCTTTCGAACCATATGTTTTTACTTTTTTCTTTTTTTCTTGACGCTCGCGAACGAACTCGCTAACATCGATAGTATCTGGTTGTTCTTCTTTTAATTCAACTTGATAAATTGTAAAAATATAATCTAATTCCGATTTAAATTCAGGATCAATTTCAATTAATGTTTGATATTGTTCTTTTGTTAATTTAAATAATTCTTCCGTAGTAGCGATTTTAAGATCTTCTAATTCATCTTCTAAATCTTTTCTTAACGATAGATCAAACATTGAAGTTGGGATGACATACTTCCTTAAAAGAGGAATTAAAGCTTCAAATAACTTTTCATCGTCTCGGAAAATATACTTTTTGATTTGGGTTAAATTAAAACCATTCAAATCGTCTAAAGTTTCTATTCCCGATAAATGTAAAGCAGTAACAACTTCTTCCGCTAATTTTAAATTTTTAATTAAAACATTTTTAAAATTGGACGCCATTTACCAATACCTCCTTCTCGTAAATGAACTCGATTCATCTACAAGCGACTTATTAACTTCATTTTCGCCAGTTTCCGCGTCGATAAGTTCAACGTATAATCCTAACGACTGTAATTCTCTAATTAAGACTCTAAAAGATTCTGGAATATGAGAATCCGGTATTTCTTTACCATCAGTAATTGCTTTATAAACTCTATTTCGACCTATTATGTCATCTGATTTAACAGTTAAAAGTTCTTTTAGAGTATGGCTCGCGCCATAAGCATACAAGGCCCAAACTTCCATTTCTCCAAATCTTTGACCACCGTTTTGAGCTTTACCACCCATCGGTTGTTGAGTAACTAAAGTATATGGTCCCACACTTCTGGAGTGGAGTTTATCATCAACCATGTGCGATAATTTAATTAAATACATTATCCCAACATTGATTTTATTTTCAAACTTTTCTCCAGTTCTGCCATCATAGAGTGCATATTTACCATCCTCTGGCATTTTCGCTTCCTTCATAATTGCTTTTAAATCAGCAGAGTTAACGCCGTCAAAAACAGGAGTAGCGATTTTAATTCCTAAAGAATTGGCAGCCATTCCTAAATGGACCTCTAAAACTTGACCGATATTCATTCTACTTGGAACGCCCAAAGGATTTAGCATAATATCAATTGGGGTACCGTCTTCCATATAAGGCATATCTTCTACAGGTAATATTTTGGAAATAACACCTTTATTACCATGTCTTCCAGCCATTTTATCTCCTTCAGAGATTTTTCTTTTCTTAACAATATAAACTCTTACACTCTCATTAATACCAGGTTTTAAATCATCTCCATTAGCTTTAGAAAAATGTTGAACAGAGTGAACAATTCCCCCGCCTCCGTGAGGTACTTTCAAACTAGTATCTCTAACTTCACGGGCTTTTTCATTAAAAATAGCTTGCAAAAGTTTTTCTTCAGGAGTAGGATCGGTGAGCCCTTTAGGAGTAATTTTACCAACTAAAATATCACCTTCTCTTACTTCAGTACCAGGAATAATAATTCCTCTTTCATCCAAATATTTTAACTGTTCTGTTGGAGCATTTGGAACTTCTCTCGTAATTTCTTCTTTACCTAGTTTGGTATCTCTTGATTCGATTTGATGCTCATCGATATGAACCGAAGTATAAACATCATCTTTTACTAAACGTTCGCTCATAATAATGGCGTCTTCGTAGTTATAACCTTCCCAAGTCATAAAAGCGACCATTACATTTCGGCCTAAAGCTAATTCGCCTTTTTCAGCCGAAGGACCATCCGCGATAATTTCCCCTTTATTAACCAAATCACCAATTTTTACTAACGGTTTATGTAAAATAGCCGTATCTTGGTTGGAACGCAAAAACTGGCTTAATGGATAAGATATTTTCCTCACTTTCTCCATTTGCTTAGCCGCTCTTAGTTTTTCATAAGCCTCTATTGTAAAGTCATCTTTAAGGTCATAAATAACCTTTCCTCTGGTTGTTACGATGTTTTCTTTTGGTTTTACTAAAACGTCAATCCTTTTAGCATCGACATATAAAACAAGACCATCTTCTTCATTAACAACGGCTGTTCCGGAGTCTTTTAAAGCACGATGTTCAACACCGGTTCCTACAATTGGTGATTCCGGAATTAAAAGCGGCACCGCTTGGCGTTGCATATTCGCTCCCATTAAAGCTCGAGAAGCATCATCATGTTCTAAAAACGGTATCGTTGCAGTCGCTACTGAAACTAACTGTTTTGGAGAAACGTCAATAAAAGCAATTTCATTTTTAGGGAAAACATTAGTCGCCCCCATCAATCGACCAACAACCATCTCTTCTGTAAATCTTCCTTCTTCATCCAAAGGAGTATTAGCAGAAGCAATAATATAATTTTGTTCATCTAATGCTGTTAAATAAACAAGTTCATCAGAAACATATTTTTCTTTATTTTCATTTTCTTTAATTTTCAAATATGGCGTTTGAATGAAACCATACTCATCAACTTTAGCATAAGTTGAAAGTGAACTAATTAATCCAATTGAAGGACCTTCTGGCGTTTCAATAGGACAAATTCTTCCATAGTGAGACTCATGAACGTCTCTTACTTCAACACCCGCTCTATCACGCGCTAATCCACCAACTCCCAAAGCAGAGATTCTTCTTTTTTGTGTCAATTCAGCTAAAGGATTAATTTGATCCATAAATTGGGATAACTGCGAAGAACCAAAAAACTCTTTAAGTGAAGCAGTCAAAGGTTTAATGTTAATTAAACTTTGAGGAGTCGCTTCATGAACATCAGCAGTTGACATTCTATCTTTAATATTTTTTTCTAATTTCGCTAAACCAATTCTAAATTGATTTTTAATCAACTCTCCAATTAAACGTAAACGACGGTTCGACAAATGATCAATATCATCAACAATACCAACGCCATCATATAAATTAAGATAATAACTAATGGTCGCGATGATGTCAGAAACTGAAATATACAACCTTTTTTCATTAGAATCATGACCTAAGATTTCAATCGTCTCATTAACACCTTTTTCATTAGTAACTTTAACAGCCACTCTTTCCACGAAAACATTTCTTCGATAAGCTTCTTTAAGATAAAAAGCATCTTTTTTGCCAGAAACTAAAAAATATTTAATAACATTTTCATCCAACTTGTTGCGAACCATTTGTAATTCCAACAAATTATCTTCTGTAATTTCATGACCTAAATAAATCAAAGGCTTAATACCTTCTTGATCCTTTTTTAAATCCTTTAAGATTTCAATATCGGCTTTAGCGTAAATAGCAGTATATTTTAAATCTCCATAATTAGATAACGAATCTTTATTTTCATAAATTGTAAAGAAAACTTCATCATCAACGATAGTACCTTCTTTAAAAAGCGTATCACCATTTATTAAAACAATATCATTAGTAATGAATGTTGTTAAATAACGCAATGATTCGTGCGACAAACCATTTCTTTCTTGAAGAAGAGTATGTCTAATTTCTGGTGTTAAAGTTGTTCCTTTAGTAACGATTATTTCTCCAGTAAGGTGATTAATGATGTCTTCTTCTATTTTTATATTTTTCTTATATTTAAGAGGCTTTTCATTTGACTTACCATATAAAGCAACTAAAATCGCTGTTTTATTAGGGTCGCTTACAAAATGTTCGCCCGATTCATTTTCTTCAAGAAAAATAATTCTTTCTTTCAAATAGTTAATTTGTTCGCGAATGCTTGCAGTAATTTTAGCACCTTTTTCTACCAAAATAGCTGCTTGTTTACTTTCGGTTGGCAAATAATAAATTGTTTCATGAGCATATTGTTCATGTAAATCACTTGTTTTAATACCAAAAATGGCTGTTTCTGTTTCATTTTGAAGCGACAATTCTTTCGCTAAAACTTGTACTCTAATCGCGTCTTTGTTATCTTCTAAAACTTTTATCGAATCTAAGTTAACAACATCGCCTTTTTTAATTATTACTTCTTTAGTTTGGGGATTAACAATATTATCTGCGTAAGTATAAACATCAGGCCTAATTGTATATGGTATCCCTTGAGCAATTTGCCGTAAACGATGAATTACGTCTAATTTTTGTTTATATTTAAAACGTCCAACTTTTTCTAAATCATACCTGCGAGGGTCGAATAAGCGAGAACGAATAAAATCTTTAGCTGCTTCGACAGGTATCTTTTCACCTTGTCGCATTTTTGAATATAATTCTTCAACAGCTGTATTTGTCGATAATACGCCATCTTTCTCGTCTTTCAACATCGTTTCCATCAATAATGTTTTACTAGACGGGAATAACCGTAAAATTTCGCTTGGACCGCTAAAACCTAAAACTTGTATTAAAGTGGTTAAAGTAACTTTCTTAGAACGATCAAGCTTTCCATAAATAATGTTTTTCGCTCCCATTTCATATTCCAACCATGAACCTCTTGTAGGAATAACTTGAGCTAAATAATGCATCCTATTTGTCTTTTTATCAAACTCACTTGTAAAATAAACACCACTAGAACGGATTATTTGAGAAACAATTACCCTTTCAGCACCATTGACAATAAAAGTACCTGTTGGTGTCATAAATTGCAAATCACCCATAAAAAGTTGTTTTTCAACAACTTCTCCTGTTTTTATCTTTTCTAATCTCACTGTTACAAACAGTGGTTTTGCGTAACTAACATCACGCTTTTTTGACTCCATGACTGAATATTTAGGTGGTTTAAAATAATGATTAGAAAAATAAAGCTTATACTCACCGTTATATGATTCAATCGGTGACAAATCATCAAACAACTCCTTTAAACCCTCATTTGCAAACCACTCAAAAGAGGCGGTTTGTATTTCAATCAAATTTGGTAAATCAATATCATAACGCATTTTGGAATAATTGCGTCTTTGTGCTTTTTTACCATATTGCACAGTATGATACGCCATAAATTCACACTCCTAAACTTAATAAATTCACTTTTAATACCCACATTTACGCAAAATAAAACGAATATATGCAATTAAACATTCTATAACAATTTTGTCAATATGTCAATCTAATTTTCATTGTTTTTCCGCTTTAATGACATAATAACCTTTATTTCTTTTAACAATCATCACTTTTTTGTAAATCGTCTTTAAATATTTCAAATGAGACAAAGCTCCATGCTTCTTTTTAATCACCAAATAAAAGCTTCCTTTTTCAGTTAAATGTGAAAATGTTTCTAAATACAAATTAAAAATCGTTTCTTTACCTGCTTTAATAGGTGGATTCAAAGTAATTAAATCAAATTTACCTGAAATTTTTTGATATCCATCTGAAACAAATACGGTGCTTTCTAAAGACATTCTTTTAGCGTTTTCCCTAGTTAATTCAACCGCTCTAAGATTGATATCAGTTTGAGTAAGTTCAATAAAGGCATACTTGCTTTTTAAAGCAAGACCAATAACTCCATATCCACACCCTAAATCAAGCACGTTTTTAACTTCAGCATCTAACTCAAGCGCTTCAATCAAAGTAATCGTTCCATAATCAAAATGCTTGTATGAAAAGATTCCCTCATCAGTAACAAGCTCATATCTTACGCCATCAATAATACCAGAGACGAGATAGTTTCTGCGCTCTTTATTTGGATCATAAACAAAGTAATGACTCATTATTATTACATGCCTAAAAACCTGAGACCTGCCCAGGTTTTATAATAAGCAATCTTTATTTTATTGCAATAGTTGCACCAACTGCTTCTAGTGCTTCTTTAGCTGCATCGGCATCAGACTTGTTAACTTTTTCTTTAATAACACCGTCGGGTGTTTCGGTTAATTTCTTAGCATCTGCTAGACCAAGTCCTGTTAATTCTCTTACAGTTTTAATAACTTGAATTTTCTTGTCGCCAAATGATTTGATTACGACTGTAAATTCTGTTTGTTCTTCTTCTTCATCAGCTCCTGGGCCAGCTTGTGGTGCTGCTGATACTGCCGTTGGATCGATTCCAAATTCTTCTTTTAATCCATCTACCAATTCTTTAATTTCTAAAATTGTCATTTCTTTTAATGCTTCAACAAATTGTTCTTTAGTTAGTTTCGCCATTTTCTTCCACTCCTTCTTGTTCTGTTGCAATCATATTAAGACCGATTGCTAATTCTCTAATTGGCATTAATAATCCTGCTGCTAATTGTGTTAATAATGTCTCGTATGATGGTAATGTTGCTAAGGCAATTATTTCATCATAAGTTGCTTCTTTTCCTTCTATTACACCGGCTTTTAATTTTACTCTACGGTTTGTTTTTGCAAACTCGTAAACTATTTTTGCTGGTGCTATTACATCTTCATAACTAAATACCATCACCTTTTTGCCTTTAAACTCTAACGCTGTCTCTTCATAACCAGCCAATATTAAAGCTCTTCTTGCAATATTGTTTTTGTATATAGTCATTTCGCATCCTTGTTCATGCAATTTAACTCTTAAGTCAGTCGATTGCTTCACTGTCATACCGCCATCATCAAAGGCAACGATCGTTTTTGCCTCTAAAATCTTTTCTTTTAAAGCTTCAACAGCAGATGCTTTCCTTTTGATTGCTTTTCTTTCCATCTTTTCCTCCAAATTAAAACCCTCACAGAAGACAAAGAGGGTTAAAAATTTATTATTTATAATCCTCGGTAGATATTAAGGGTATTCCCGCCTACTGTCTTAGGGTCAATATTTAATTAAATTACTATTTCTTAGGCCTTTAAAGATTCTTCATCGAGACGAATACCTGGGCTCATAGTTGCAGAAACCGCTACGTTTCTTACAAATACACCTTTCACTGTTGAGGGTCTTAAAGAAACCATTAGTCTATAAAGTGTTTGAGCATTTTCCGTTAACTTTTCATTGCTAAAGGAAACCTTACCAATTGGTAAATGGATATTTCCAACTTTATCAACTCGGTATTCCACTTTACCTGCTTTAATTTCTTTTACCGCTGTAGCTACTTCGGTTGTAACTGTTCCTGTTTTAGGGTTAGGCATTAATCCTTTTGGTCCTAATACTCTTCCTAATCGACCTAATTGCGCCATCATATCTGGAGTGGCTACTAAAACATCAAACTCAAACCAACCTCCTGCGATTTTATCTAATAAATCTTGTTCACCAACATGATCGGCTCCAGCTTCTTCAGCCTCTTTAGCCTTTTCACCTTTTGCAACAACCGCAACTCTTAATGTCCTTCCAGTTCCGTGTGGTAAAACTACTGCACCACGCAAATTTTGTTCGGCTCTTCTCGGATTTAAGTTTAAGCGAATTGCCATTTCTACTGTCGCATCAAAATTAACTGTGGAAACTTTTTTTAATAGTTCGAAAGCTTCATTAGTAGGATAGCGCTTTGCTCTATCAATTAATTTAAATGCCTCTTGATATTTTTTTCCTCTTTTCATTTTTTCCTCCTAAAATGTGGTCTAGCGGGATATCCT
Organism: Acholeplasmataceae bacterium; assembly: GCA_012837645.1. GTDB lineage: Bacteria > Bacillota_I > Bacilli_A > Acholeplasmatales > UBA5453 > DUQU01. The sequence goes on from DUQU01000018.1 coordinate 24,542, forward strand.
CCCACAATTTAGACTTGTTACTTAACAGTAACTCCCATGTTTTTACATGTTCCTCTAATAATCTCCATCGCTTCCTTAACATCATAAGCGTTTAAATCTGGCATTTTCATCGTCGCAATCTCTTTTAATTGCTCTTCTGTAATGGAACCAACCTTTTCTGTTAAAGGATTTCCAGCTCCTTTTGTAATGCCAGCTGCTTTTTTAATTAAGTCACTTGCTGGAGGTGTTTTTGTAATAAACGAAAATGAACGATCATCATAAACAGATATTACAACTGGAACAATATAACCCATTTGGTCTTTTGTTCTTTCGTTAAACTGAGAACAGAATTGAGAAATATTAACGCCTGCTTGACCTAATGCTGGTCCCACAGGAGGTGCTGGATTAGCTTTTCCGCCTTCTATTTGCATTTTAACTTCTTTAACTACTTTTTTTGCCATTAGATACATCCTCCTTTTTTGCTAGGTTTGTGGTAAACGAATTTGCATTCTGCCACTCTAGTGCATCTATACACGCTTAATAATGTTACCAAATCCAAACTACTTTGTCAATTGTTTTTTTTCAACCCTCAGTTTCCTTTTCCACGATAGTTGCCAGAGCCGTTAATTTATCAATAAACGCTTTAACATTTTCGCTTTGTTTTGGTGCTCCTTTAACGCGATAAAAATAATTGAAAACAAAATATTTATCGTCTTCGAATATCAATTTAAGATAATGATTTTTGAAATGATATTTCCCCATTTCAATTCCTCTTATCTCGCTAAATTTAAATTGATGCTTATAGTCATATTTAGGTCTAAATATTCCTTCAAAAATAAATAAATAAAATTCTTCTTCGTTAAAACTAATTATCGTTTCAGGAAAACCAGCAATGATTCCGCCATCATTAGGAAGAATGCCTGCTTTAAAAGTCTTTTCTAATAATTCTTCAGTTTTTAATTGTGTTAACAATTTTAAATAACTCATCTTTACCTCAGAAAAAAAGAGAATTACTTCTCCTTTATATCAACAAATTTCAGTTCTGTTGGCGTTCCTCGCCCAAAAACTTCGATATTAACTAATACTGTTTCTTTTTGATTATCAAAAGAAAGCACTTCACCTTTAAATCCGGTAAAAGGTCCATTGATGATTTCCACCATTTCTCCAATCTCATATTTGAAGGTTGGTTTTTCGATCACACCAATTTGTAGTAAAATTTGATTCATTTCCTCTGCAGGCATCGGTACTGGTTTAGTTCTTCCGCCTGATGAGCCTAAGAAGCCAGTCACTTGAGGTGTATTTCTTATTACGTGCCAAGATTCATCAGTGATGATCAGTTCTACGAAAACATAACCAGGATAAATCTTTTTGATTTTAGTAATTGTTTCTTCTTCGCCTTTGGCATTGATCTTCTTTTCAATGACAGTTTCTTCGGGAATTAAGACATTAAAAATTAAAGATTGCATCCCCATTGATTCAATTCTTCGCTCGATATCTTGTTTTACTGAATCTTCAGAACCTGAATAGGTTTGAACAACATACCATCTTTTTTTATCGCTCATAAACTACCAATTACTAATTGAATTAAATAATCAAAACCAGTAAATATTAAAGCGAACAAAATTACAAAAATAAATACTTTAATAATGGCGTCGATTGAGGTTTTAAAATCTGCCCAAGCAATCTTATTAAATTCTGGAATTGCTTGTGCGTAAAAAGGAAAAGCAACCAATAAAATACCAATTATTGAAATACTAAATAATACCCAGGCAAAAACTTTCGGAAAAGAACCTATTAAAGGAAAAGACTCCCTTACTTCTAAAGTTCCATTAACGATCATTAGTGAAAACGCTAAAGCTAAGCTTGCTAAAATCGCTAATAAAATATTCTCCCATTTATACTCTGTTTTTAAAACTTCTAAAATCTTTGATGTTTTATCCGTTCTTTTTTGTTTAATCGCCATAACAGCCTCCTATTTTGTCTCCTTGTGAAGCGTATATTTACCGCACTTCTTACAAAACTTTCTTAATTCTAACCTTTTTGTTTGGGTTAGCTTGTTTTTAGTCGTTTGATAATTTCTTGATAAACATTCTTCACAAATAAGAATAATTTTCACTCGCATAAAAAAACCACCTTTGTGGCAATTCGCATTGTTATTCTAACAAATTGAATAAACCTAGTCAATACATTATATAAAATTAAATATCATCGTGCAACTTTTTAAAGCTCAATTTTTTTTAATTTCCTTTTTATTCGATAAATTGCATTATAGACTTGTTTAGAATTGAGAGTTAAGATTTCAGCAATTTTAGTAATCGTTTTATTTTTTAAATAATATAACTCATAAACATCTTGTTCCAGTTTTGATTTAAATTTTATCTTTTCATAATGATAACTATTGCTAGTTTCTTCCCCAATTACGAAATCATCTTTTAGAGCTTGTAGTCCATGCCATTCTCTTTTGTTTTTTTGATGTAAACAACTATAATGTCTTATCAAAATAACTTCAAAATAGCGCATAAAAGTTTTATTGTATTTTTCTTCAAAGGAGTTAATCGCTTTTAATAAACAAATTACTCCTTCTTGAAAGTAGTCGTCATAATATTTTTCATAAAAAAAGAAGGAATGAATCTTTTTATAAATAAAGTTTTGATACTTTTTTAGCAAAATATCTAGAGCAATCGAACAATGATTTTCTTTTACCATATAAAGGAGTTCATAATCATTGTATCGCTTTCTCGCCACCGTATCACCTTATTTTTTTTGGGTTAATTGATATAATAAAATTCCTGTTGCGACACTAACATTTAAGGAATTAATTTTTCCTTGCATCGGTATTTTCACTAACACATCACTACTTTTTTCTAACATATAAGAGATGCCTCTACCCTCACTTCCCATAATTAAACAGTTTTTTTCTTTTAAAGGCATTTTTAAACTAATTTCTTCACCTTCTAAACTAGTACCGATAATATAAAAATCTTGTTCTTTTAACTTTCTAACCGTTTGATAAAGGTTATCAACCAAAATGATTTTTACATATTCTAAAGCCCCTGAAGCCACTTTAGCAACTAAAGGAGTAATTTGAGCCTGCCTCTTTTTAGCGATTATTAAGCCATCCACTTTAAAGGCCTCTACCGTCCTAATAATTGCGCCTAAGTTTTGGGGATCAAAAATTTTATCCAACAGCACGAGCGTTTTCATTTTACTAGTAAATACTTCTTCTAGTTGAAAACTTTCATAATCTTGAACTTCCATTACTATCCCTTGATGAACCGCATTATTAGTTAATAAATTAAGTTCATGTTTGCTAACCTTCAAAAAAGAAATCTCATTCTTTCTTAAAAGGTTAATAATTTCTCGATCTTGAAATTTATTATCTAGATACACTTTATATATAGGGCGGTTTTTTAAAATTACTTCTTTAGTAGTGTTTTTTCCGTAAATAATCATTTATACACCTGAAAGTTTCATAATTGCAGCCTTAACGCCTCGTGCTATCCAGCTAGGTAGTTTCACAAAAAAGGTAATTAGCAGAGGAGCACTTTGCACCATTACAATTAACAATAAAAACAATTCTACTCCTAATTGATTAAAGTCATTATTTTTAGTTGATAAATAAAATTTGAATAAAGGATTAAAGTTAAAAACAGTCGGGATGAAAACAATCGCGGCAATAAAAAGCAATAAAGTCACAAATAACAAAATTCTCTTATAAGTTGTAAGTGGTTGAATTACACGATATAAAACAACAAAGCCAGTAAAGGTTGCTGAAATCACAATTAAAGTTGAACTTTCTGCATCCGTCATATTGAGTTTAGTTTTTAAAAAATAAATTATTAAAGTTTGAAAAGCTACCGTTAAAGCCCCAGGCAGTGCTTTTTTCATAACGTTACTTAAAAAGCGACCTTTAATTTGCTCATTATTAACTTGTAAGCTTATTAAAAAGGAAGGCATCCCAATTACGAGAAAATCTATTAAAAAAAGTTGGACTGGGGAAATCGGATATTCTTTAGTAACGAAAAAGGCGACCATTGTTAATAAAACTGAGAAGATTGTTTTTGTTAAAAAGAGCGTTGCGACTCTTTGGATATTGTTGATGACTCTTCTTCCTTCTCCAACTACTTTTGGCATACTTGAAAAATTAGAATCCAACAAAACTAAATGGCTTGCATTACGAGCAGCTTCACTACCACTCGCTAAAGCAATCGAGGCGTCAGCTTCTTTTAAAGCTAAAATATCATTAACACCGTCTCCGGTCATCGCGACTGTTTTACCACTCGCTTTTAGAGCTTGAATTAAGAGCTTTTTTTGCTCAGGACTAACTCTCCCAAAGATTTGATATTTACTAGCGCTTTCAACAACTTCTTTATCATCTAAGTTTTCTAAAGAAATATATTTATCAGCATTAGGAACCCCCGCTCTTTTGGCAATTTGAGAAACTGTTAAAGCATTATCACCAGAAATTACTCTCACATCAACGTTATGAGTGTTAAAATACTCAATCGTAGCGATAGCGTCATTTCTAACGGTATCTTCCAATAACACAAATGCTAAAGGTGTCATTTTAGGCAACTTTTCATTAGTAAGCGCTTCTTCACTATGGGCTAACAACAACACTCGGTAACCTTTTCTAGCTTCTTTTTCCACTTCTTTTTTAATATCTAGATAATTACCTTGCCATAAAATAAATTCTGGAGCTCCTAAAGCAAAAGTTCCTAATTGATTGAATTCAACAGCCGTATATTTCCTTTGCGAAGAAAAAGAGACGACTTTATTGGCTTTCCTTGGTCTTTTACTAATTCCAAACTTCTCAACTAATGCTAAAGACGTTTGATTATTATCTTCTAAATAGGCCATTAAATGAGGAATGATTTTATCGGGATGGTATTTTTTATCTTCACTTAAAAAGATGGTTTCTTTTACTTCCATCGTGCCATCGGTAATCGTGCCTGTCTTATCTAAACACAAAGTATCAACCCGAGCTAACGTTTCGATACAATAAAGTTCTTGCACCAAAGTATTATTTTGTGCCAACCTAATTACTCCGACCGCCAAAGCGACGCTAGTGAGTAAAAAAAGGCCAGAAGGCATCATTCCAATCATCGCACCAGCAGTTTTTTCAATCGCAGTTGGATAATTGATACCTTGATTGTATTGGACAAAAAACAAGCCAATACCCACAGGAATAATAAAAATACCAATTGTTGTAATAATAATTTTTAATGATTTAATTAAATCGGAGTTAGGTTTCTTATATTGTTTTGCTTTTTTAGTTAAACTTTCAACATAGGCATCTTTACCTACTTTAACTGCTTCTGCAAGACAATTACCACTAACAACATACGACCCCGATAAGAGCTTGTCTCCCTTTTGTTTACCAATAGGATCAGATTCACCAGTTAAAAGCGATTCATCAACTTCGACAAAACCTTCTCTAACAATACAATCCGCGATAATTTGATTACCTATTTTTAAAAATATTAAATCATTTAAAACGACTTCATCGATTGCAATCTCTTCTTTTTCTCCTTCTCTTAAAACTAGTGCTTTAGGATTAGAGATAAGCGAGAGCCGATCGATAGTCTTTTTCGCTTTTATTTCTTGGAAAATTCCAATTACGGTATTAAGAGTAATAATAATCATAAAAAATAAGTGTTTATAAGATTGAATTGAAATTAACATCGCCGCAATCGAGATATTAACAATATTAAAAAAAGTGAAAATATTAGTTAGAATTATCCCTAAAACCGTCTTTGAGGAGCCTTTAGCGGTTTTATTAACATAATTTAGTTGTTTTCTAATATTGACATCTTCTTTGGTTAGTCCTTCTTTTAATGAAGGTGGATGTAAAATAATTTGTTCTTTTCGAGTCGCTTCCACTATAAAATACCTGCTTCAATCAATCTTATTCTTATCTCATCTGCCTCTTGATATCTTTTTTCTTTTCTTAAGGTTTGCCAGGCTTTATAGTCTTTAATTTGCTCTTTTGTGAGTTTTTGTTGGTCTAAACTAATCCCGAAAATACTAAGGAGAAGAGTTGCCGTATAATAATATTGCGCTTTTTCCGCTAGTTGTTCAGCTTTATTTAAGTTCTTAATTGCTTCAAAAACTACTGTTAAACCATTAGCAGTATTAAAATCATCATTTAATGCTTTTTTAAAATCATCGATTAATATTTCATCATAATTGATTTTCTTATAACTATTAATTGTTAGTTCTAAAAGCGCTTGGTTTAAAGCCCTTTTAACTCGTTCCCATTCATTATTGAACTGCTCCATCAAACTAGCAGAATAATTAATTGGTTGACGATAATGATGAGCCAAAATCAGCATTCTAAAAGCTTGATAAGGAGTTTCTTTTAATAAATCCCTTACTAAAATGATATTTCCTAACGATTTACTCATTTTTTCTTGATCCATATCTAAGCGACCAACATGAAGCCAAAATCTCGCTAAAGAGTGGTTATAAAGCGCCTTTGCTTGAGAGATTTCATTTTCATGATGAGGAAACTTAAGATCGCTACCACCACCATGAATATCGATAAGATCGTTAAAAATAACATCGTTCATGCAAGCACACTCGGTATGCCAACCTGGTCTTCCTTTTCCCCAAGGTGAATCATAGTTTAAGCCTAATGTTGTTTTTTTCCAAAGTGTAAAATCGAGAGGATTTTCTTTATCTTTATTTTCTGCTATTCTCGCTCCACTAATCAACTCATCAATTTGTTGATTGGAAAGTTTCCCATAATCGGCTACTTTTAAAACTCTAAAATAAACCCCTTGCTCACCTTCATAAGCATATCCTTTCGCGATTAAATCAGCAATATAAAAGATCATTTCAGGAACGTATTCAGTCGCCCTGGGGGATAAAGTTGGTTCTAAACTCCCTAATCTAGCAACGTCTTCAAAATAGGCCTCTATAAAAACTTTCGTTAAATCATTTTCGTTAATTTTAAGTTTTTCCGCTTCTAAAATAATTTTATCGTCAATATCAGTAATGTTAGAAACGTATTTTACTTGATAACCTAAGTAGCTAAAGTATCTTTTTACCACGTCAAAAAAAACTACCGGCCTTGCATTACCAATATGAATGTAATTATAAACTGTCGGTCCACAAACGTACAACGAAAGCTCCCCTTCTTTAATTGTTTCAAACTTTTCTTTTTTACTCGTTAAACTATTATAAAGCTTCATTTTAACCCCTATCTTCGGTAAATATAGTATATGTATTATAATTTATCTCACTTTTTTTTACAACTATTTATAAACTGCCTTTCTAATTCCTCTTAAAATTTCTACCATCGCCCAAGTGTCTTGTTTGCAATATTCAATTAAATTCGCATAACCTTCTCGATATTCCTCTGGATTCAAGTTGGGAAATCTTGCATACATCGTATAAGCTTGGTTACCATTTTGGATTTCTAAATCTCGATACGATAAGTTAGTAAAAACTGGAAGTACCTTTTTGATCGAATAAGAGCCTTCTAATGAAACATCATAAAAATTATACATTTTAGCCCTTTCTTTATCGAAGCCTAAAGCTTGATAAAAACTAGTCTTCGTTTTAACAAGGTCCATAATATCAAAAAGCCGGTTAGAAATATCTTGTAATCTTTCCCGATAAGCAGGAAACATCTCCCCCAACTCTCTAATTCTTGTCTTTTCAAAAGCGGCATTATAAACTGTCACACTGCCACCGTCAGGTTTAATATATTTAAGTAAATTAACAACTAATTCTTCCCTTCGGTCTTGATGATCGGGAGCTAAAAAGCCATAATGGTCCTTTTCTTTATCACATTCACCTTCAGACTTTTCTACATGTAAGGAAAACTGAAATAAACTTTGACTATGTGGTGTTTCATATTTAAAACGTGGTAAAGGACAAGGAAATGACTCAAAATCTAAATGATAGAGAGGATATTTTAATTCATTTAATCCCGCTCTAATTTTTTCTTTATCATAGTAAGGCTCTCCAGATTTTACAACATCATATTGAATAACATTATTCGGTCTACTTAACCATTCTCGAGGAATATCTAACATCGATAAGTAACCTTCTTTTATTAAATCATAAGGTAAATGTTTTCTCCCGTTTTCCTTAAAACCATGATGGTTAAAAAAGTATTGTAAAATGTTGTTTTTCGGCAATTTTTGAAAACAGATCGGGGTAAAGACGCACTCTCTCGTTTTCTTCCTTTGGCAATGTCTTCCCAAAGGCACTTCTGAAGCATTCATTTCATCCAAGTGGTCAATAACTACTTTTAAATCTTTTTCTAAGAGTGGTAAATATCGTTTCGTAACTCCAGTTAAATCGATAAAGGCGAGAATCTCATCGCTATAAAGAGGCTCATTATTACTATCACGTTTACCATCAAAGATATAATCGCTATTTAAAACAGCTAAATAGTAGTGAGTTGGTTTTTTAGTTGTTGATGATTTTTCAATAATAAGTCTTTGGTAAGCGAGGTCATAAACATACCCCCCCACACTACTATACTTATCAAATAAAACTGCTTCCTTTTTAATAAAATCTTTACTAACCTCAACTCCTAACTCTCTTTTTAACTGATAAATACCAGCAATATTTTGAGTAAAGAGTGATTCTCCTTTAACTTTTATATCTAAAAACTTATTGGTGGTGGTTGCTTTTGATTCAAAAACAGCATTAAAATTTTCGCTTTCTAAATAACCATCTAAAAAAGCATAAAATTGATACCCTAGTTCTTCCATTTCAAATCTCTTTTGCAACCTTGTTTCCTTGTGATAAGTGATTTTTCCAGGAAACTTTTTAGCAACTATTTGAGCTGCTAAAGTTTCGATTTCATCATAATAATCCATCATAACAGCTAATTGTTCATCTTCAGGATAAATTAAATCTTCTTCTTCTTCGCCACTAAGAGGATCGTAGTTAAACATCGCCTCCAATAAATATTGCTTTCGTTCTTCATTATCTGCGCTGATAACTTCATCTAAGTTTTCAGAAAAACTAACTAGCCCTTCTTTTTTCTTATGATATATTTCCGCCAAACCAGCAAAGCGATTACAACGAATAATATTAATAAATCCGGTTTTAGAAACTTTTAACATTATCATCACCCTAACTTCATCTTAACAAACATTATTTCTTAATTCAATGTAATTTTATAATATAATTATATAATTACTTTTTTAAATTTGTTTTCATCCTTAAATAAATTTATTAAAACAACTGCTTTTTTGGGCAAAAAAAAAGGTCAATTAAGACCTTCGTTTATTTTATCTTTTAACCATTCACTTTTGAAAAATTCAATACTATCACTTATTTCTTTATCTAGTGAAGTTTCAGTTAGCTTAAACCAACAAGCAACGATTGTGATATCTTGTTTTACCTCATTATCAAAATCAAACAAAACGCCGTCAAGATACCATCCAACAAAACTGTAACCGTCTCTAATTGGTGCCTCAAGAGCGGAAATCTCACTAGCTTCTTCTAAGATTACTTCTCCAGTAAAATCATCATCGTGATATCCTAGTTCAAACGTTACGATAATATCTTCCTTTGTTTCTTCATCTTTATCCCAACGGGCAAAGAAAACCGTATCTCTTTTAATCTCTTCATCTGCAAAATTAAATTTTTGATTAAAACTATACCAACCTTTAAAAGTATAACCATCTCGTTTAGGCTCTTCTGGTGCCTCAATTATTTGGGCCTCATCTAATTCCAATGGTTCAATTTCATTAGTTGTTTGATATCCTAAATCAAATACAACATAATACTTAACCTCTTTCGGTTTCCAAAAAGCAGTTAAGGTAACATTTTTATCAATTCTCATTTTAAAATCAAAAAGGCTTTCCATATAATACCAACCGATAAACTTATAACCTTCTCGTTGCGGAACTTTGGGTTCTTTAAATGGTTTCAATGCTTCAACATAATGGTTAGTAATGCGATTTTCTACTTCATATCCTAAATCTAAGTTTACTTGGTAATCTCTTGAAAACAAATAATTAACTTCCTCATATTCTTGATTGTCAATTATCACTTTAGCATTTTGATAACCGTAATTTACTGTCGTGCTCTTATCTTCTAAACCAAATAAAATACTTAAATTACTATTTTTAAATACTTTAGAACTAGTAATTGAAAGTCCTTGATTTAAAACCTTATCAAAACCACTATTGCGCGCTTGACCAACTAAGCCGCCTACTAATAATTTTTCATAATCTTGATCAATGTTTTCACGTTCTTCTTTGTCAATAATATTAATATCTCCTTTAACAAGGCTTTCTTCTAAACGAAGATTGTTAGCTTTACCAATTAAACCACCGAGATAAAAACTACTGCTTTTAACATCTCTAGGCTTATTATTAAAGGGTTTAGTAATTTCGATATCAGCATCGACATAAATATTTCTAAATTTAGAACCTAATACTAAACCAACAGCACCACCAACAACTGTTTCAATTTCTTGGTTGTTTGTCGCGGTCAACGTCGCTGTTTCTACATTAATTTTCGCTGTTACTTCGGCTTTTTCAATCATAACTACATAATCATCGCTATTTGTTTTTCCTACTAGACCGCCTATATTAGCGATCCCAGAGTTTAAAATATTGAAATCAACTGTCGCTTTAACGTTTTCCATCTTGCTTTTATCAAGTTTACCGACAGCGCCACCTAAGTTGATATTATTGCGATAGCTGCTGGAACTTTCTGGCTTTAACATTTCTACTGTAAAATTAACTTTACTATCAATAATTTTTCCGCCACTTTCTAAAGTTCCCACTAACCCCCCAAGATTAACTTCTAATGTAGTTGTAAATGCTAATGTCATTTTTCCATTCACTTCCACATTTTCAATGGTGCCGACATTTCTTCCTACTAAAAGGCCTGCGTAACGAGAATAAGTTTGAGTTTTCTCATATTTCACATCGATATTGTCAAGCTTTAAATTTTTGATTACTCCTGAGTTTCTTCCAAAAATACCCGAATAGGTTGTTCCTTTATCGATTTTAATGTTTTTAATTGTTTTATTATTTCCATCAAGTTCACCTTTAAACTCTTTAGAAGCGGTTGGGAAAATTGTTGCATACGCTCCTTCTAAATTATCAAAGTCAAGGTCGTTTTCAAGCCGATAATAAGCATTTTCATCTTGGTCTATTTTGAGGAACTCTTCTTCTGTGGTAATTAAGATTGGATTTTCCTTACTACCTCTTTCATCGGTTTTAAAAGCTTGTTTAGCTAAAGTTTTTCTCACTTTATTATAAATAGCTGTTACTTCAACATGGTAACTTTCACCGACTTTTAGCCCTTTAAAAGTTAATAAATACTCTTTGGTGTTTTCATCTTCATCTTCAATAATTTCCACATCAACGGTTGTCACTTTACGATCACCTTCATAAAGAATCCCTTCAATAGAATCTTCATTAATGTTTTTATTACTATTATTAATAGTCAAATAAAGGTCGACTTCTGTCCTTTTCTTAACGACATTTTTAACAGTAATGGTATCTTCTTTTCCTTTATCACAACCAATTAACAAACTCGCTGTTAATAAAATTGTTAAAATTGCAATTATTCTTTTCATAATTCCTCCAACACTTTTAATGTTTTTTCAATATTTTTCATTACTTTATCGTGACCTAAAAGTATTAATAATTTCGCTAATTCCGGACCATGCATTTTGTGGGTTGCTGAAATTCTCGTCGGCATATATAATGTTTTGCCTCTAACTTTTAATTCTTTATTAATTTCTTTTAAGGCAGTTTTAATATTCTCTTCATTAAATTCATTCACTTTTAATTTTTGTTCGAAAGCTTTAATTACTTCTAAATGGATAGCATCTTCTTTTAAAAAGTCGATTTCTGATGCTGCTAGGTCTTCATCATCTTGAAAGTATTCCTGATAAAAGGAAATTATTTGTGCACCATATTCCAATCTATCTTGAAACAATTCTACAAAACTTTTCTGCCATTTGCTATCTTTTTGTGGTAACTTTATTAAAAAAGGTTGTAAAAATTCCATTAATTTCTCAATTTCACTGTTTTTAAGATAAGTATGATTAATAAATTTTAACTTTTCTTTATCAAACATTGAAGGAGCTTTTGTCAATCTTTTTTCATCAAATAAAGCAATTATTTCTGCCGCTGATAAAATCTCTTCGTTAATACTTGGACTCCAGCCTAATAAAGAAATAAAGTTGAAAAGTGCTTCTGGAAGATAACCTAAGTTTTTATATTCACTAATAAATTGAACGATGTTTTTATCGCGTTTTGATAGTTTCTTCTTTTCTTCGTTAACAATAATTGCCATATGGCCAAATAGAGGTATTTCCCAGCCAAATGCTTGATAAATCATTATTTGTTTTGGAGTGTTAGTAATGTGTTCTTCCCCTCTTAAAACATGGCTTATTTTCATGAAATGATCATCGATAACAACAGCGAAGTTATAAGTGGGAATGCCGTTATCTTTTAAAATAATCCAATCCTCAACATCTTCACTTGAAAAGTCCATCTCACCTCTAACCATATCATTAAAACGATATTCTTTTCCTTTTGGCACCTTAAAACGAATAGCGTAATCTTCGCTACCTTCTTTATAATCTTTCGATGCCATACCGGCTTCAAGTAATTGATGAGCATACTTTTGGTATAGTTCTAGTCTTTCTAATTGACGATAGGGACCGTATGGACCACCTTTTTGAGGCGATTCATCAAACTCGATTCCCAACCATTCTAAATCATTTAATTGTGATTTTTCACCACCTTTAACGTGGCGTTTAATATCGGTATCCTCGATTCTAATAATCACCTTACCGCCATGGTGTTTCGCAAACAAATAATTAAATAAAGCGGTTCTAGCATTACCGATATGTAAAAGCCCCGTTGGACTTGGTGCGTATCTAACTCTTATTTCTTTCATTTTTATACCTCATTATTAGAAAATAAAAGGACCATTAAAGATCCTTCTGCTTTTTTAACGTTTGGAAAATTGACTTGCTTTTCTTGCCTTTTTAAGGCCGTATTTTTTACGTTCTTTAGCGCGAGAATCTCTCGTAATTAAACCTGCTGGTTTTAAGATTTTACGTAAATCAGGATTAACTTCCATTAAGGCACGCGCTATTCCTAATCGAATCGCCCCCGCTTGACCGCCTAAACCGCCACCATGAACATTAACTCTAATATCAAATTTATTGATAGTCTCTGTTAATTCTAATGGTTGTAAAACATCCAATCTAATCGCGGCCGAAGGAATATAATCTTCAAATGGACGTCCATTAATACTAAATTCTCCTTCACCCGATGTTAAGATAACACGAGCAACACTTTTCTTTCTTCTTCCAGTACCTAAATATCTCACTACATCCATCTTATTTTACCTCCAATACAATTGGTTTTTGAGCTTTATGAGGATGAATATCTTTATTATAAACATAAAGTTTACGATACATCGCTCTGCCTAATTTTGTTTTTGGCAACATCCCCTTAACAGCTAACTCTACCATTTTCTCGGGAAACTTCTCTTGCATTTCTTTAGCAGTTCTTGTTTTTAAACCACCTGGATAACCACTGTGGCGATAATAAAGTTTATCATTCCATTTATTACCAGTTAAAACAATCTCACCAGCATTAATTATTATCACATAATCACCACTATCTACATGAGGGGTGTAAAAGGGATTATGTTTTCCTTTTAATACTGACGCGACTACTGTTGCTAATCTTCCTAATGTTTTTCCTTTAGCGTCCACTAGATACCATTTTCTTTCTACGGCATGGGCGCTAAGCATTGTTGTTTGTCTCATAATAACCTCTTTCCTTATTTATAATAAGGGCTAAATGGCTTTTCTTTCTAAAATGTACCGCTACAATAATACACTATCTCATATTAGTTGTCAAACCTTTTTCCCGAAAAGGCGCTTTAAAATAATAGTCTCTTTAAATATCTATTTTCGCCTCTAATATTTCTTTCATTTTTTTCTCTTTATCAAATCTTTCAAATAACACAAACGGCTTATTAGGGCGATGAGAGTCAGGATAGAGTCCGAAAGTTAAAGTCTCTTCAAAGTTGCTTGGTTCAATATTGAGTTGTTGAAAGATTTTCTCTGCCGTCGTTGGCATAAAAGCTTTTAAAAGAGTAGCGATAATACGAATTGTTTCTATGAGTTGATATAAAACACCATCTAACTCATCTTTATTATTGGCTTTCATTAAGTTCCAAGGCTCACTTAAATCAATAAATTTATTAGCCGCTCTCGTAACTTTCATAATCTCTTCTAAAGCATCACCAACATGATAAGTGTTCATCTTTTTGCGCACCTTTTCTAACAAAGATGTCGCTATTATTTTTAAGTCAATTTGATAATCATTTTTAGTAAAAGCTTTCCTTACAAGCCCGCCATTATATTTATTAATCATTCCTAGAGTACGATTAACTAAATTTCCTAAAGTATTAGCGAGATCGCTATTATTTCGTTCTATTAAAAGTTCATATGTGAGATTGCCATCACTATTATAAGGAATTTCATGTAAAACATAATATCGAATTGCGTCTTTATCAAAATGTTTTAACAAATCATCAACATAAATAGTATTGCCAATCGATTTACTCATTTTGAGTTTATCGATTAAAATCCAAGGATGACCAAAAATCGTTTTTGGCAATGGCATCTCCAACGCCATCAATAAAATCGGCCAATATATAGTATGAAATCTTAAAATATCTTTTCCAATTAGATGAAGATCTGCCGGCCAATATTTTAAAAACTCAGCACTTGTTAAGTTTTCATCTAAACCCAAAGAAGTAATATAATTAGCTAAAGCATCGATCCAAACATAAATAACATGTGTTTTATCAAAAGTTGGAATACCCCATTTTAAAGTGGTTCTCGTTACTGATAAATCATTTAGAGGTTCGTTTAAAAAATTATTTAACATTTCATTTTTTCTTGATTCTGGTTGAATAAATTCTGGATGTTTTTTAAGATGTGCTAATAATCTTTCTTGGTATTTGCTCAGTTTAAAAAAATAAGTCTCTTCTTCCATCCAAACTAGTTTATCTCCTCTTTCACCAACACCACTTTCAATCAATTCTTTATCGAAAATAAAGGCTTCTTCACTAACGCTATACCAGCCACTATATTTACCTAAATAAATATCACCTTGTTGATAAAGTTTTTTAAAAATAAGCTGCACTAATTTTTGATGGTTTTCATCAGTAGTTCTTACAAACCTATCGTATGAAATATCTAAAGAATGGTAAATTCTCTTTATTTCGTCGCTAATATAATCAACGTGTTCTTGGGGAGACTTGTTTAAACTCATCGCTCTATCAGCAATTTTTTGACCATGTTCATCAGTTCCTGTTTGAAATAAAACATCATAGCCATCTAAACGTTTAAATCGCGCAATTGCATCCGCTAAAACCGCTTCATAAACATTGCCAATATGGGGAATTCCTGTCGTATAAGTAATCGCTGTCGTCAAATAAAACTTTTCTTTCATTTTTTAACCTTTCTTATCGCAATTTGATAAACTTCATTTTTGTTAACTTGTAACTCTTCGCTAACTTTTAAAATCGCTGTTTTCTTTAGATAACCTTTGTTTAAATACTTTTTTAAGGCTTGTACTATTTCCGCCTCTGTTATTTGCTCTGCTTTCGCCCCTTCAACAATTAAAACAAATTCACCTTTTAACTCTATTTCAATCTCATCTTTTAGTTCATAATGATAAATAGTTTCAAACTTTTTAGTCAATTCGCGAGCAATCGTAATCTTTCTATTACCATAAAGTTGATAAAGTTCCTTTATTAAAGAGACTAAGCGGTCTTTTCTTTCATAAAAAACTAAAGTATGAGTTAAGTCTTGATACTGTTTTAAAGTCTTTTCCCGAGCTGCTTTCTTACGGTCTAAAAAACCAATAAAAGTAAAGGGTTGAATTGGTAATCCTGAGGAAACTAAAGCTGCTAAGACAGCACTCGGACCAGGTATTGAAATCACTCGATATAAGCCCTTCACATTTTTGATTAAGCCATAACCAGGATCGCTTACTCCAGGAGTACCAGCATCACTTATATATCCCACGCTTAAGCCTTTTTCTAAATGTTTTAAAAGTTCGTTTAAAACCTCTTCTTCATTATATTCATAATAAGGATAAAGCTCTCTATTAATTTGATAGTGAGACAATAGTTTTTTAGTAACTCGGGTGTCTTCAGCATATAAGACATCTACTTTTTCTAATACCTCTAAAGCTCTTAATGTAATATCTTTTAAATTACCAATAGGACTCGAGATTAAATATAAGCCAGTTTCTAACATTAAGTAATACAAATCCTTCTTGCTTTTTCTTTTAAATCCCTTTCGTCATAAAGCAATTCCATCAACTCTTTCCTTTTAGCCAAACTAACTTTAAACTGCCTGCGAATGTTATCTAAAAAGAAATGTTCACTAGTATTATAAAGATCATCGCTCATCGTAATACTCAACAAATTCAAATATACTATATTTCTAATTGCTTGCGGGCTTTTAACAAAAAAGTCAATTGTTTCATTAATATCGGCAGCCAAAGAAAAAGTATACTCCTTAATGATATTATCGCCAACTTCGGCTAACATCATATTTAAAATTCTTTCTTCATGAGAAGTTGCTTTACCATCAACTGAAACGATTTGAATTGCTAAATCTAAGAACTTAAGTTTTTCTTTTCTGTTTAATCTACTCAATAGCATTATTATCACTTCCACAATTATATATTTTTAAAACTTCATCACTCCATTTATCACCTTGATAGATATATAAAGGAGCTTCTATTATTAATCCTCCTTTGGCAGGAGATTTTTTAATTTCTAATAAAACGTGATTTGCTTTCTTAGCCTGATTGGGATAAACAAGTCGCATCCTTTTAGGCTCTAATTGATACTTTTCTAAGAGATTAAAACACTCTTTTAATCTTTCAGGAAAATATATTAAATAAAAATAACCACCATTTTTAAGTAATTTGCTAACTGTCTTTAGCAAACTTTCTAAAGTCACCATTAATTCATGTTTAGCAATTTGTTTATAAGGAGATAAATTTAAATTACTTTTTTTAGTTACCTTAAAATAAGGAGGATTTGCAGAAATCAAATCATAACTTTTAAGAGGATAACAATTTAA
This sequence comes from Acholeplasmataceae bacterium, assembly GCA_012837645.1. GTDB lineage: Bacteria > Bacillota_I > Bacilli_A > Acholeplasmatales > UBA5453 > DUQU01. The sequence goes on from DUQU01000018.1 coordinate 41,652, forward strand.
CTGATGCAGATCGCCTAAAACCAAAGTAATTTGCGCTTTTAATTTATTTTCTAAAACATTAGCTAAAGCCATTTTATAAACATCTTCTTGGACTTCAATGCCAGTAATCTTAGCTTCAGTCTTTAAAGTAAGATAGATTGGAATAACGCCATTTCCCGTTCCTAAATCTAAAATGTTTTTAACATCTTTTCTAATCCTTATATAATCAGCCAACAAGAGTGAATCTAATGTAAAAGAAAACATTTCATGGTGTTGATAAATTTGATATTTAGGATAACCAAGAAGTTCAACCTTACGCCACACGTTTAACCTCATTAACAGGAAAACTTGCGACGTTTCCTTCTTTGAAAACAACTTTAACACGTTGTTTTAAAATTTGAATATCAACTACTTTTCCTTTTCCATTTTTCGTTAAAACATATTCATCTAAATCAGGCAAGTTTTCTCTTAACTCTTCATACATCTCATTTTCATATTTAATACAACAAAGTAACTTTCCACAATTACCACTAATCTTTTGTGGATTAAGACTTAAGTTTTGATTTTTAGCCATTTTAATAGAAATGTTTTCAAAATTACCAATAAAACTCTCACAACAAGTCACGTACCCACAGGGCCCAATACTACCAATTAATTTAGCGCCGTCACGAGATCCGATTTGTTTTAACTCAATTCTAGTTCGGTATTCTTCGCTTAAATCTTTAACCAGTTCTCTAAAGTCCACTCTTTGTTCGGATTCGAAGTAGATAATTAACCTCTCCTTATTTAAAGTATATTCACTCGCCAAAACTTTCATATTTAAATCTCTTCTTCTCACAAACTCTTTAGTTTTAGCAACAATTTTATTTTCTTCCATCTGATTGGCTTCCATCATCAAAATATCGATTTCACTAGCCACTCTTATAATTGATTCCATTTCCTCTAAATTATCTAGTTCTTGATATTCTGAAGCTCCAACGGCCTTACCAACTTCTAAACCACGAGCAGTTTCCACTACAACAAAATCATCATGAGCGATGGTTACCCCTTCAGGAACTAAGTAATATCTATTGCTTATTTGTTTAAAACTAACATTACAAACTAACATCTTTCACCTCTATAAATCTAATATGTAATTATTAAAAGCTAAATCAATATTGACATTATAATTTAACATTTTAATAAGCTCTTGAATATTTTTAAGTTGAGTCTTAATTTCTAAAAAATTAATTTGATACGCTTGATAATATTGATAAAAAGCCGTGATTTGACTCTCTTTGTTATCTTTATAATAATACAAATCTAAATAAAATACTAATAGTAGTTGTAAAAAATAACCAAGTAATTGTTTATCATATTTTATTTCTAGCAAATTATCTTGAGCAAAAAGCCACATGTTTTCTTCATTTATAAGCGCCTTTAAATAGTCATTAAAACAAGCGATTAAAGTTTGAAAACCGGGATTATCTTTCATCTTCAAAAGGTTATCGATATTTTTATCTAAATAAGGGAATAACTCTGCCATTTCTAATGATACACCAACTTTTAACAACTTTTCTTTTAAATCTTTTTCCAATGGCGCCGCTAAATTGATAACTTGACTCCTAGATAAAATAGTATCGATTACTTTTTCTTTATTTTGAGTTAATAAAAATCCTACCGAGACTTTACTGACAGGCTCCTCCAAAAATTTTAAGAGTTGGTTAGCAGCCTTTAAAGTCAACTTTTCTATCTCATCGATAATATAAACGCGATAACCATCAACTAATGATGTCTTATAAAACTCCTGTTGAAGCTCTTCAATTTGACTGGTTTTTAAAGTATATCCGCTCGGTTCAAGGTAAAATAAATTAATATGGCCTTTTTCTTTTAGTTCTAAAAAATCGGTATTTAAAAGCACGCTAGCAACATTATATGCTAAAGTCTTTTTTCCGGAACCTTTCAATCCGCTTAATAAATAAAGGTGGCTTAAGCGGTTTTTTTCAATTGCTTTTTTAAACATTTCAATAACTTCTACCTTTTTAATCATAAAAATATTTCCTTTAATTTCATCAAAGTATCCGCTATTAACTCTTCCATCGTCCCTTGACCATTAACAACTAAATATCTTTGAGGATATTTTTTGATTAATATTTGATAACCAGCTTTAACTTTTTCATGAAAAAGTAATGATTCTTTATCAAGTCTATTAGCTTTTTCTCTTTTTAAAGCTCTTTTTAAACCTTCTTGAGGGTCGCTATCGATATAAATTGTATAATCAGGCATGTTTTTACTCGCAAAATGATTAATTTTCAATACTTCTTCAAAACCTAATCCCCGCGCATAACCTTGATATGCTAAAGAAGAATCGATAAATCGGTCACATAAAACCAAATATCCTTCCGCCAATTTCTTTAAAATAACAGTTTCTAAATGTTCTACACGGCTAGCAGCGAAAAGTAAGGCCTCAGTCTTTGGAGACATCTCATTTTTATTATCTAAAATAATGTTTCTAATTTGTTCAGCAACGAAAGAACCACCAGGTTCCCTTGTTAAAAACACCTTTTTATTTTGTTTTTTAAAGAAACTTTCTACTTCTTTAATTAAAGAAGTTTTACCTGAGCCTTCGCCACCTTCAAATGTAATAAACATAATTATAATTTCCCTTCTAATCTACTTATTAGTATACTAATAAACTTATTATTTTTCAAACTTATCTAATAAACAACCTTCATTAAATAAAGCCCTTCTGGGCTAATTGTTTTTCCCACTAAAGATTTATCATTTGTGGCGAAGATTTTATCGATAACCGTAACATCTTTTTGATCCTTGCCAATCTCAACTAAAGTACCTACCATTCTTCTAACCATATATCTTAAAAAGGCATTCCCACTAATAGTAATATAAATTTTATCAGCATTTTCCTCAATCTTTATTTCAGTAATTTCTTTGATAGTGGGCTTCCCCTTTATATAACTCGCAAAAGCAAAAAAGTCATGTTTACCAATAAACTTTTGAGCAGCAATTTTCATTGTCTTAAGATCCAGTTTTTCAGGAATATATTTTTCAAAATTACGATTAAATAAATCATATTTTTTCGTAATTCGATATTGATAAGTCTTACTCTTGGCATCGTAACGCGCATGAAAATCTTCCTTAGTCTTTAAAACGCTAAGCACTTTAATATCGCTAGGCAAATAAGTGTTTAAAGCTTTTGTAAAGCGATAATCTGATAAATCTAAATCGCTGTTAAAATGGCAAACCATTCCATAAGCATGAACACCTTTATCGGTTCTTCCTGAAGAGATAATTTTAATTTCTTTTTGGTGAATAACAAATAACGCATCAACGAGTTTTTCTTCAATTGTAATCGCGTTTTTTTGTATTTGAAATCCAGAATAATTGGTGCCTTCATAAGAAAGTGTTAACTTATAACGGTACATTAAAAACACCTACTCTAAATAAAATTGAAGTCGCCAACAAGGCTATTCCAAATGCTAAAGCGAGATAATCATAATAATGAATCTTCATAACATCTATTTTAGTTCTCTCTCCACCGACAATATAACCACGCACTTCCATTGCATTCGCTAAGTCTTCAGCCCTTTTAAAAGAAATTACAAAAATAGGTATCAAAAGTGAAATTATTTGCACTAATTTCTTTTTAAAGCTTGCTTCGCTAAACTCGGCTCCACGCGAGGCCTGAGCTTTAATTATTTTATTTGTTTCTTCTAATAATGAAGGAATAAATCTTAATGTTAAAGAAAGCATCGTTGCTAATTCTCCCACTGGGAATTTAATAATCTTAAGCGGTTTTAACAACGATTCTAAACCATTTGTAATATCGGTTGGCATCGTAGTAAATGTTAATAAACTCGATAAAATAATAATAATTAAAATTCTTAAAATCAAAAATGAAGTTTGATATAAACCACTATCATAAATTTGAAATTGATAACTAAAATCCTTTAATTTAATTAACGAAGACGGTAAAATCGCTTGCAAGAAGAAAATTAAAAATACCCACAAGAAAAACAAAACTAGTTTTAACTTAAACTGCTTTTTAAATAAAAAATATAAGACGGTAACTACCACAATCGAAAAGATACTTAAGGGGCCTAAATACATTGTTGTTTCAAATAAAAGATTACCTGTTTTTAAAGAAAAGATTTGAATAAAAAAGGTGAATGTTAATAAAAACAAGAGTGGTTTTAAGCCTCTAATCATTTTTAAAAAGGGTACTTTAGAACTTAAAAAAACACTAATCATTATTAGAAATAATCCCATCATCAAAAAAGGATTTTTAACTAAAAAGGTCGCTACCATAATAATTATTAATAAAGCCATTTTAATTCTTGGGTCTAATTTATAAATCCAGGAATCACCAGGAATATATTGCCCAATAACAATGTTATTCACCAACGTACTCCTTTAAGTGAGCTAATAATTCTTGGTCACTATATACATATTTATAAGGGATATTCAAGTTCTCATGTAAGTAATCCATCAATTTTAACGCTTCCGGCTTCGCTAAAGAAAAATCATTAAATTGAGGTGCTTCGAATAATTCTTCTTTACTACCATCAAAAACTATTCTACCTTTTTTCATCACGACCACTCTTTTAGCATATTCGCTAATTAAGTTCATATCATGGCTGACTAAAACAATTGTTTTGCCATGTTCTTGATGTAATTTATTAAATATTTGCATCACTTCATAAGCCGAACGAGGATCTAAACCTCTAGTCGGTTCGTCTAAAACAAGCACTTCCGGTTCCATCGCTAAAATTCCAGCAATCGCCACTTTTCTCATCTGACCTCCACTAATTCGAAAAGGGCTTTGGTGGTAAAGCTCCTCAGGTATTTCTAAGAGCTCGCAAGCGCTAATTGCTTTTTCTTTGGCTTCGTCTTCTTTTAAACCAAAATTTAAAGGTCCAAACATCACATCTTTTAAAATTGTCTCCTCAAAAAGCTGATATTCAGGAAACTGAAAAACAAGGCCAACTTTTTTTCTAATCGGTCCCACTTTTTGCTTTTTTTTAAGCGGCAAGGTGTAGTCAAAAATATTAACCCTTCCTTTATTTGGTCTTAATAAAGCATTCATGTGTTGAACAAGTGTGCTTTTGCCAGAACCAGTGTGCCCACAAATAGCGAGAAAATCACCTTCATTTATTTTTAAATCAATTTCAGTAATGGCAGGATATCTTTCATCTTTTACGCCTCGATAAGAAAAACTTACCTTTTCAAACTGTATTGCCATAAGCTTTCTACCAATCTTTTATTTTTATTTAAATCTTCATCTTTATTAACTAAATCAACCATTTTCAAACCAAAAGGAATATCTAAATCGATCGCTTTTAAAACATCAACTTTTTGAAAAACATCTTCAGGAAGTCCATGATAAATTATTTCCCCTTCATTCATAACGATTACTTCATCAGCCTTTTTAGCAAACTCTAAATCATGGGTAATCGTCAATAATGTTTTTTGATATTGTTTATTTAATTTACCAATAAAGTTACTTATTTCTGCTTTGCCTTGAGGGTCTAACATTGAAGTTGCTTCATCAAAAATCATAATATGTTGGTTCATCGCTAAAGCGCCTGCAATCGCGACACTTTGTTTTTGACCACCAGAAAGTTGGTGTGGTTCTTTATCTAAATAATTATCTATTCCCACCACTTTACTATATTTATCAACAAGTTTAACCATTTCAGGCTGAGGAATTTGTCTATTCTCCAAGCCAAAGGCAATATCATGCTTAACGGTTACCCCTACAAATTGATTGTCGGGATTTTGAAAAACTATTCCTACTTGCCTTCTTATTTCTGCAATATTATCTTCATTTAAAGGAAGACCAGCAATTGTTATTTCGCCTTCATCAGGTACTATTAAACCAACCAAAAGCTTGGCTAGCGTACTTTTTCCAGAACCATTATGTCCCACTATCGCTACCCATTTTCCTTTTGCTATTGTTAAATTTATCTTTTTTAAAACTATTGTTTTTTTATCATAAGAAAAAGAAACATTTTCAATATTAATGGCCATTTTTCACCTCTAAATCCAAATGCCATTATAACATAATATCATTGTTATAGATATTATTTAGTTAACGAAAAATTGTTAAATCATTTTTTCAATTCTTGTTTTTACATCATTTTTAAAACGTTCAATTGCCTCTAAAGTAAACTCAGTCATGGAGAGATTATCATCTTCGATTAAAGGCGTTAAATCGATAGCGTAAATGGCCGCAGTCATCTCATCATTGGTATGCGAACTTAAATAAGTTGCATTCGCCACTCTTCGTCCAATACAAGCGAGATCATATCTTTTCGCTCCATCGATTTGAGAATCAAAAATCTCTATTAAACTATTTGCTAAATGGGGCTTCTTAGAGACATCAAAAACAACTTTTTCTTGATCTAATAACCAATCTAAATCACGCCATACTTCACAACCATACAATTTCTTTGGGCGCTTTTCTTTTGGTAGTTCTCTAATTGCTTTGACTACTTTCGTTACAACCCCGATATGAGTATCATGCTTATCGGCTAAATTATGAGTATAAATTACTTCGGGATTAGCATCTAAAATTAGTTTTTTAATTTCCTCTTTAATGGTCTCATTTTGAGCATTTTTAGTTTCTTTGCTAGTATAATTTAAAAATGCCTGTAAGCCATAATCACCAACAAAAGCTGCTTTTTCTTGTTCGAGAATTCTAATATTAGCCATCATTTCATCGCTATAATTTGCATATGTGCCCCCTCGAGCACTTCCTCTTCCATCGGTTACTACTACTCCCATAAACCATTTTTTAGGTTCCATAAAACATTTCAATATCCCATCATACATTCCGATTTCTAAATCGTCATGATGAGCTACTATCCCCAGATGAGTTGTTCTTTTTATTGCTTCATCAAAGGGTTTTCCATCAGGTATATAAAATTTAGTTTGGGCTTGATATTTCTTCATTATTTTCTTTCCTCCTCCAAATTAACTAAACTAGCCGCCGCTATCGACTGTCCTACTCTTCTCGTTTTTTCATCAGGTAAATAAAGAGTTATTTTCGCGCTTAAATTAGCAAAATGTTGTTTTAAAACTTCTTCTGCTGTTTTAACAATAATCTTTCCTCCCACACCAGACATAACACGTCCTAACAATAACACATTTTCAAAATCATAAAACTCACTATAATATGCTAAGCTATAGCCTAAATAAGCGCCAATTGTTAAATAAATATTTTGATAAAGTTCGCTCTTACTATCTAAACTTTGAATCGCCTTTAACTTCTCTCCTAAATGTAGTCCTTCTTGAAATTTAAAGCCAGCTTTTTTTGCAAGCCTAATGACTGCGTCTTGAGAAAAATACTTACAACCAACTCCACGATCCAAACTCCATTCATCAAGGGGACCGTTTACTTGAAAATCAACTGGAGCGAATGCTAATTCATTCAACCAACCTGTAATCATTCCTTTACTATTAACGTAACCAACCGCTTCACTAGTTCCCATCGCGATTCCTAAAAGCTTATTTTTACTTAAACTCATCGAGCCGGCTAAAGCAGTTACTTCACCATCATTGACAACCTCAATTGGAACTTTAAGTTCACGAGCGATATCTAAATAAATATTTTTAATATGATCGTTAAATTCTTTTAAGGGAACTTTAATAAATAAGGAAGCCACTCTAGCCTGATTATCGATATAGACTCCAGCAGAACTAACACCTAAAGCCTCTACTTTAGGAAGCTTTTCCTTCGCTTTGTAAATCGCTTTTCTAATCATTTCTTGATGGTATCTAGGATTATCATTTAACTTAGGATACCAAACGATCTCTTCGGAATAAACTACTTCACCATCTTTTAAGGCTGATACTTTCATGTCAGAACCACCAGCATCAAAACCAATTCGGTAACCACCAAAATGCTTTCCAATATCTCTTTCGCTCTTACTTAAAGGAGGGACTACTTTACTAAATTCCACTAAAAATGGTTTTTCATAAATTCTTTCCATAAAATTAGCATCAAAGAGTCTTTCCCCTTTTTCAAAAATCTCTTTTATCTCTAAATACAAATAATGAGGTCCTACAAAAATAATTTTATAACCTCCATAAACCCACAATAAAGTTTTAATTAAACGCTCTAAATAAAATAAGTTATCTTTTAAATAATTATCTTCTTCTTGAAAAACAATCGTTTGATAACTCTCCTTATAACCGTTGTTTCTTTCAATAACAATCGTGACTTGGTCATGCGCTTTTTGTTTTAAAACTTGCTTTTTAAATTCTTTTAAGTATAAGATTGCAGGCGCGAATGTTTGATCTAATTTTAATTTCACCTTAGGTGCTTTTATTTTCATCTTTTTTCCTCCTTCTTTAAATCAAATTTAAGCAAATTACCACTCTCTATTGTATCATATTTTTAAAGCGATATTGGTTAAAAATCAAAGAAGATTATCAAATATCAAAATACTCTTTGTTTTCTTTAAAAAGTTCTTTTAATTCATTTTTTTCGCTTTTTTGATTAAATTTTGCTACAATACCATAAGGAGATTTTTATAATGTTAAAAACAATTACGAAAAACAATTTTAAAAAATTGATTATGGAAACCAATAAACTCGTTTTATTAGAATTTTATTCGCCCACTTGCAGACCTTGTCAAATGCAATTGCCGATTGTAGAATCGCTTGCAAATGAAGTTGGAGATCAAGCGGTGATTGGTAAAGTTAATATCGATGAAGAATTAGAAATAGCTAATCAATTTAAAATTTTAAGCATTCCTACTATCGTTTTTTTAGAAAAAGGTAAAGTAAAGAACTTTTTAGTCGGACTGCAAACTAAAAATGAATTAAAAAAGTATTTAAATATTTAAGTTGTTATTTTTTATAATTTACTATCATCTATAGTATTTAGAAATTTTAATAATGGTTCAATGGTGCTTTTAATTGTCCCCTCTTTAAAGGGGCTTTTTAATCCTACTTCTTTTACTAAAGCCTTAAAGCCTTTTGAGCCGCCTAAACGGCATAAATGATAATATTTTTGCCAAGCATCTTGGTGGTTTTTTTGGTCTAAATGCCAAAACTGAAAAGCGATTACTTGAGCTAATGTGTAATCAATATAATAAAAAGGCGCGCCAAAAATATGGCTTTGACGGTACCAATAAGTTCCTTTTTCCATAAAAGCATCATCATCATAATCTTTTTCTGGTAAATATATTTTTTCAAGCTTTCGCCAAGTTTGTTTTCGCTCTAAAGGAGTCAATTCTGGATTTTGATAAATATGATGTTGAAACTCATCGACTAAAGCGCCATAAGGGAGAAAACCAATCGCATTTGTTAAATGGGTATAATAAAACTTTTCTTGATCTTCTTTAAAAAAGTCTCCTGCCCAGGGCCAAGTAAAAAACTCCATACTCATCGAATGAATTTCCGCCGCTTCCATTCCCGGCCATCTTTGCGAAGGTAAATTATCTTTAGAAGAATACACTTGAAAAGCATGACCAGCTTCATGTGTCAAAACTTCGACATCATGTGCAGTGCCATTAAAGTTTGCGAAAATAAAAGGGGCTTGATAATTAGCCATATAAGTGCAATAGCCACCACCTCTTTTACCAGGTTTACTTTCTAGGTCAAATAAATCGTGTTTTAACATAAATGAGAAAAACTCGGCAGTTTCTGGACTTAAAGCTTGATAAGTCTTTTTAGCGATTTCTACCAGTTCATCTTTATTACCTTTTGGAGTAGGATTACCCGATAGAAAAGCAATAGTATCATAACTTTTTAACCGTTCCAATTTTAGTCTTTTCCGTTTTCTTTCCTGAAGTTCACTTACTACCGGAACAACGTCTTTTTTAATTTGTTCGCGGTATTTTTTAACATCATCGCTATTATAATCTGTTCTACCCATCGCATAATAACCGAGTTCAATATAATTTTCATATCCCATTATCTTCGCTCTTTGATGTCTTGATTTTACTAATTTATCATAGATTTCATCGATTTTACCTTCATTTTTTGCAAAAAACTCTGAAACCTTTAACTGAGCTTGGTGTCTTTTATGGCGATCTTTACTTTGCAAATAAGGGCTCATTTCTGGTAAAGTATTAACTTTTCCCTCAAACTCAATTTCAGCCCCGGCAATAATTTTATCGTATTCTCGCGACAAATTATTTTCTTCAATAATATAAGGGATCATTTTTTCATCAAAAGCTTTTAAAGAAACTTCTATTTGTTTAAAATAAAACTCGCCAAAATGTTTTATTAATTCTTCTTTATGAGGGCTATTAAAAGCTAACTTATCTAAATTGTTTAAATAATTAGTAAGCGCTGGAAAATTGGAATCTAAATATTTGTTTTCTGTTTCATAAAATTGATCTTTAGTATTAATAGAGTGTCTAATACTAGCAATAACATACATTGTTGAAGCATCATCAATTAACTTAAAGACGGCCTCCATAATCGCAATTTGATTTTTAGCGTCTTGGTTGGGAAATTCCTTAATATATTCTTTTATCGTCGTTGTTAAATCTTCAAAATTTGGTCTTTGATACTTAAAATCTTTAAACTTCATTTTTCTCCTCCTTAAAAAAAGAAAAAGGCTCTTTTAAGCCTTAATCATTAATAAACTGAATGATAGCCATTGGGGCGTTATCGCCCAATCTTGGCATTGTTTTATAAACAGCAGTATAACCACCGTTTCTCTCTTGATAACGATCAGCTAAATCATCAAATAATTTTTGAAGTGCTGTTTTAGTTTCCGTAGCTTGTTGGGGTCTTACTGTTTTAGCTGCTTGTCTGCGCGCATGAAGCGTTCCCTTCTTAGCTAAAGTTACCATTTTATCAGCTAGCTTTTTTAATTCCTTCGCTTTTGATTCTGTCGTTGTAATTTGCTCATGAATAATTAGTTGAGTTACTAAGTCTCTCATCAATGCCTTTTTTTGCGCTGTTGTTCTTCTTAATCTTGAATAAGCCATCTTTATTCTCCTATTTCTTGGTTGTCTTGTTTCCTGCTTACAAAGCTAGGTGCTAACGACAAACCTAATTCATCTAATTTATCTTTAACTTCTTTTAAAGACTTTCGGCCTAAGTTTCTTACTCGCATCATTTCTTCTTCTGTCTTTAAAGTTAATTCGTGTAAGGTATTAATGCCGGCACGTTTTAAACAGTTAAATGAGCGTACCGATAAATCTAATTCTTCAATCGGCTTTTCTAATTTCTCATGTTCAACTTTTTCTTCTCTTTTAGCGATAAAGTTTAAGTCATGAGTATCTTCATCTAAATCGACAATTACTGTTAAATAGTCCATCATCATTTTGCTTGCTAAAGAAACAGCTTCATGAGGTTTAATCGCTCCATTAGTTACTACTTCTAAATGAAGTTTATCGTAATTTGTTCGTTTGTCAACACGAGTTTTTTCAACATCATATGTTACTCTTAAAACCGGCGTGAAAAGCGAATCTATTGGAATCGTGCCAATAACTCTAGTATGAATCTTATTATCTTCAGAACTAGAATAACCAATTCCTCTTCTAATTGTTAAATACATTGAGAGTTTTCCATCTGGAAGTACGTGGGCTATTACTTGATCTTTATTAATAACTGTTAATTGATCATCAGAGATAATGTCTGCTGCAGTAACCACACCTTCACCAATTTGATGAATCTCAACGTGTTTTTCAAACTCAGGATCGGTTGAGTCAGTACTTAAAATAACCTTTTTTAAATTAAGAATGATGCTCATCACATCTTCTCTAACACCATCAATCATTTGGAATTCATGCTCAACACCGTCAATTAAAACATTCACAATAGCCGTTCCAGGTAACGATGACAACAAAATTCTTCTTAGTGAATTACCAATAGTAATTCCATATCCTCTTTCTAATGGAGTGATAATAAAAGCTGCTTTGTTTTTATCCTCCTTATTCGGAGTTACAACTACATCTGGTTTAGTAAATTTTAATTCTTGCAAATTGATATCCTCCTTATTTCTTATCCGCGTGGACGTTTAGGTGGTCTACAACCATTGTGTGGTATTGGTGTTACGTCTTTTATCGCTGTTATTTCTAATCCTGCTGCTTGAATAGAACGAATTGCAGCTTCTCTTCCAGGACCAGGTCCTCTTACGTTTACTTCAACTTTAATCATTCCTTGTGTTAAAGCGGCTTTAGCTGCTGCTTCTGCACTCATTTGAGCTGCGAAAGGTGTTGATTTTTTAGAACCTTTAAAGCCTAATGCTCCAGCACTACTCCAAGCAATTGCATTTCCTGCTTCATCTGTAATAGTTACAATTGTATTATTAAACGTAGTATGAATATGTGCTATCCCTAGGGGCACATTTCTTTTTACTCGACGTCTTGTTTGTCTTTTTCTTGCCATTTTAATTAATGCCTCCTACTTCTTCTTTTTCTTAACTACGGTTGCTTTGGTTCTGCCTCTTCTAGTGCGAGCATTGTTTTGCGTGTTTTGACCATTTACTGGTAATCCACGACGATGTCTAATACCCTTATATGAACCGATTTCCATTAGTCTTTTAACGTTTAAAGTGACTTCTCTTCGCAAGTCTCCTTCTACTTGATATTTAGTAATTTCTTGCCTGATTTTCCCTAATTCATCATCCGTTAAATCTTTAACTCTAATATCTTCGGAAACTCCGGCATTTAATAAAATTTGTTGTGATAGTGGTTTCCCAATTCCATAAATATAAGTTAATGATATCACTACTCTTTTATCTCTGGGAACGTCCACACCTGCAATTCGTGCCATAATTTATTTCTCCTTTTTATCCTTGTCTTTGTTTATGTCTGGGGTTTTCACAAATCACCATGACTTTGCCTTTTCTGCGAATTATTTTACATTTATCGCAAATCTTTTTAACCGATGCTCTAACTTTCATATTTTTTTACCTCCTACGGTATGTAATTCTTCCTCTTGTAAGATCGTATGGTGATAACTCTACCGTTACGCTATCACCAGGTAAAATGCGTATGTTGTGCATACGGATTTTACCAGATACATGAGCCAACACTATATGCCCGGTTTCTAGTTTAACTTTAAACTTTGTGTTCGGTAATACCTCGATAACTTCTGCTTGTACTTCTATTAAATCATCCCTTGCCATACATCATCCTCCTTTATTTGGTCAAGATTTCGTAGCCCTCATTTGTGATTGCAATCATATGCTCAAAATGGGCACTAACTTTTCTATCTCTAGTAACGACTGTCCAATTATCATTTTTTAAATAAATCTGCTTGCTGCCTAAATTTACCATCGGCTCAACACAAATTGTCATCCCTGGTTCTAACTTTTCCCCTTTATCATTGTAAAAGAAGTTAGGAACGTATGGTTTTTCATGTAAGTCTTTACCGATACCATGTCCAGTAAATTCTTCTACGATACCATAACCAAAGGGTTTTAAATAATTTTCAATCGCTTTACTAATATCGCTAATATAATTATTAGGTTTTGCTTGTTCAATACCAGCAAATAAACTTGCCTTTGTTCTTGTTAGTAATAGTTGATACTCTTCTTTAATCTTCCCGACCCCATAAGTATAAGCGGAATCGGCGTGATAGCCTTGATAATAAACTCCTAAATCTAAGGAAATAAGGTCACCTTCTTTTAATTTCCTTTTGGAAGGAATACCATGAACCACTTCCTCATTAACTGAGGTGCAAATCGAACTCGGAAAACCTTGATAATTTTTAAACGATGGTACGCCACCTAAAGAAATAATATAATCTTCTGCCAACTTATCTAACTCTTTAGTAGTAATGCCCGGTTTAATGAAGTTTTCTAAATACTTCCTTGTTTGATAAACCATTTTACCGGCTTCACGCATAATAGCTATTTCTCTTTTTGATTTTAAAATAATCATTTTGATTTCTCGATTGCACTTTTTATTTCTAGAAAACTGTCATAAGGGGCTTTAGAACCATCAATATTAACTAAAATAGCTTTTTCTTGATAATAATTAATAATCGGTTCTGTTTTTTCGTGATATGCTTTTAATCTTTCAATAATAACTTCTTTAGTATCATCTTTCCTTTTTACTAAAGTCGCTCCGCAATAATCGCATTTATTAGCAACCTTTGGTTTTAAAAAATAAATGTTATATATTCTTCCACACTGCGGGCAAGTCCGTCTGCCGATAATTCTTTTAATTAATAAGTCTTCATCAGCTGTTAAATTAAAGACATAATCCAATTTTAACTGCTTTTCTTTTAATAATTGATCTAAATAAAATGCTTGCGGTAAGGTGCGAGGATAACCGTCTAAAATAAAACCTTTTGAGACGTCTTCCTCTTTTAGTCGCTCTTTAACTATTTCATTAGTTAACTCATCGGTGACTAATTTTCCTTCGCTCATCCCTTTTTCAATCTTTTTACCTAAACTAGTGCCTTTTTTTATTTCATTACGAAACATTTCACCAGTAGAGATTTGGGGAATATTAAGTTCTTCCGTTAAAAATGGTTTTTGTGAGCCTTTCCCTGAAGCGGGTGGCCCCATAATAACAATTCTCATCTTTTTTCCTTATTTAAAAAATTCCTTCATACTCTTGTTCAGTAGCCTCAGTTAAAATCTGATTTGCAGTTTCTAAAGCTACACCAACAACAATCAATAATGATGTTCCTCCTAAAGTAATTACTTGTGCTTCTTGAGGAGTAAATTTAAAGACAATTGCTGTTAAGATTGGTAAAGCAGCTAACAACATTAAATAGGTTGTTCCTAAAAGAGTAATCTTAAACAATAATCTCGAAATATAGTTTTCAGTTTCTCCTCCTGGTCTTACACCGGGAATATAAGCATTACTTTTAGATAAGTTCTCTGACACTTGTTCCGGTGATAACATTAAGAAGGAATAGAAAAATGAAAATACTAAAATTAAAAACATGTAAATTACAAAACCAAAGGGCTTTTGATAATTAAAGATTTGATCAAACCAATAGCCCACTCCTGAACCACTTTTACTGCCAAAGAATCCGACAATAGAAAGTGGAATCGATAAAATAGTTGAAGCGAATATTACCGGGATAACTCCAGCAGTGTTTAACTTGATTGGTAAGTTAGAATCTGTTGGACCTTGACCTGGTCTTCTATTAGCATATTGTATTGGTACTTTTCTTTTCGCTAGTTCTAAATAAGTTACCGCCACTAAAATAGCTACATAAAGTAAAATAATAACGATAAATAAAACAATGTTTCCAGCACCACCAGTTTCAATGTACTTAGTCCATAAGGTTCTAATCATCGCTGGTAGCGAAGTAATAATACCGGCAACAATCAGCATACTACCGCCATTACCAACGCCATATCTCGTGATTAAATCCGCTAACCACATCGCAATTGCAGTACCACCGGCAACTATTAATGCCATAAAAATGTAGTAAAAGAAGCTATAGTTAATAATATCCACAGCAAAGATGCTACCATGGTCATCCATTCCAATAATGAAGACTAAAGCCTGGATAAACGATAAAACCAAACCTAATATTCTTGTTAGTTTATTAAGTTTTCTCTTACCCATTTCACCTTGCTCGCTCCATTCTTTTAATTTTGGAACGATATCCATTTGTAATAATTGGACAACAATGCTGGCAGTAATGTAAGGACTAATACCCATCGCCATTAAAGAAAATCTTCCTAAAGCGTTTCCGGAAAAGTTATCCAAAATAGCTAAAAAACTATTGTCAGCAATTAAACTTGTAATTTGCTTAACATTCAAAAGTGGAATTGGGACCCAAGTTAAAATTCTAAAGATAAATAAAATTAACAAAGTAATTCCTATTTTCGCTAATAATTTATTATTGGCTAAAATTGCTTTCAGTTTATCCACCTAGATCACCTCTGCGGTACCACCGGCTTTTTCAATTAGTTCAATCGCTTTCTTTGAAAAAGCATGGGCTTTAATAGTTAGTTTTTTCTCTAAGTTGCCATTAGCTAAAACTTTAACTCCATCTTGAATCTTTTTAATATATTTAAGTGACAAAAGCAAATCAGGGGTCACAATCGTTCCTTCTTCAAAATTATTTAAAAGAGCAAGACTAACAACTGTGTATTCCTTATGATTAACATTTTTAAAACCTCTTTTAGGTAAACTTTGAAATAATGGTAATTGTCCACCTTCAAAACCAGGGCGCACTTTGCTACGAGCAAGCTGACCTTTATGTCCTCTTCCAGACGTTTTGCCGTGGCCAGAACTAATTCCTCGTCCTACTCGTTTACGATTTTTCTTCGCTCCTTCGTTTCCTTTTAATTGATGCAACATTACTTTTCTCCCTCCATCTCCTCGACAGTAACTAAGTGGATAATAGTATTAACCATTCCTACTGTTTGGGGGTTTTTTGGTACAATAACTTCACTGTTTAATTTTTTTAAACCTAATGCTTTCGCAGTTTTAACTTGTTTAGGTTTGCGTCCGATTAAACTACGTACTAATTTCACCTTTAACATCATTTAAACCAACTCCTCAACTGAGAGACCTCTTAATTCAGCAACATCTTCAATTGTTTTTAAAGATTCTAAACCTTGGAAAGTCGCTCTTACTACGTTAATTGGAGTTTTAGAACCAATTGACTTCGATAAAATATCATTAATTCCTGCTAATTCACAAATAGTTCGAACAGCACCACCAGCGATTACTCCTGTACCTTCAGAAGCTGGTTTTAAAAACACTCTACCGGCGCCATGTCTTCCAGTTACTTCGTGGGGAATAGTTCCACCAACTAAAGAAACTTTAATAAAACTATTACGCGCTCTTTGAATCGCTTTTTTAATTGCATCGGGAATTTCTTGAGCTTTTGCCATTCCAAATCCAACCGTACCAGCTTTATCACCAACAATTACTAAAGCTGAAAAACGAATTCTTCTTCCGCCCTTAACAACTTTAGAGACGCGGTTAATTGATACAACTCGATCTTCAAAAGGATCTACTTCTTTTTCTCTTCTTGGTCTACGCATAATTGCCTCCTAAAATTCCAGTCCCGAAGCTCTGAGAGCTTCTGCTAATGCTTTGATTCTACCGTGATAAAGATAACCACTGCGATCAAAAACTATTTTTGTTATCTTACTTTCTTTTGCTTTTTTTGCTAGTTCTTCACCGACTAAAGTAGCAGTCTTAATGTTAGCTCCTTTAGCGATATCTTTTGAATGTACAGCGACTAATGTATGATGATTGACATCATCGATTAATTGCACATAAAATTCGCGATTAGAACGATATACTGAAAGTCTAGGTCTTTCTGGGGTTCCACTTAAATGTTTTCTAATTCGTAAATGCCTTTTTTTACGCAAGACATTTTTTGATTGTTTTTTAATCATCTTCTCTCCTCCTAAACCTTCGCTATTTTTCCTTCTTTACGTCTAATAACTTCATCTTTATACTTGATTCCTTTACCTTTATAAGGTTCTGGTCTTCTAATCTTTCTAATATTAGCCGCAAACTCTCCTACTACTTGCTTATCTAATCCTTCAATAATGATTTGGGTGTTTTTAGGCACTGTTACTTCAATATTTTCAGGGATAGTTACTACAACTGGATTAGCATATCCGGCATTCACTGTTAATTCATTGCCTTGTAGTTGAGCACGATAACCAGTACCCACTATTTCCAGTTCAATTTTAAAGCGAGTATGTACTCCTTCAATCATATTAGCTAAAAGCGCTCTAACAGTACCATGAATTTGTTTTCTCTCTTGATTGTTATTTTGAAGTCTTACTTTTAATTCTTCATTTTCTAGTTCAAAATAAACATCAGTTGAAAATTCTCTTTCTAAAGTGCCATGAGGGCCTTTAACTACAACTTTATTATTATCAATATTAACTTCAACACCTTGAGGTATTTTAATTATTTTATTTCCAATTCGTGACATCGTTTTTTCTCCTCTTACCAAACATAGGCGAGTACTTCGCCACCTACTTGTTGTAAACGAGCTTCACGATCTGTCATAATTCCTTTAGACGTGGAAATTAATGCAATACCTAAACCATTTAATACTTTTGGTAATTGTTCAACTTTAGCATAAACACGTAATCCTGGTTTAGAAATTCTTTTCAAGCCTTTAATGACTCTTTCTTGATCATTATATTTTAATGTTACAAGTAAGGCTCCTTGAGGGCCAAAACCTGCTTCTTTAGTAAAATCAACAATGAAACCTTCTTTTTTCAAAACACTAAGAACTTGTTCTTTTAATTTAGAAGCTGGTATTTCTACTTGTTTATGATGCATTTGATTTGCATTACGAATGCGTGTCAGCATGTCTGCAATAGGATCTGTCATAACCATAATATCACCTTACCAACTAGCCTTTCTAACTCCAGGTATTTCACCTTTATAAGCTTTTTCCCTTAAACAAATACGGCATAAGCCAAATTTACGATAAACTGAACGTGGTCTTCCGCAAACCGAGCATCTTGTATGTGCTCTTGTAGAAAACTTCGCCTTTTTTTGTTGTCTCACTACTTGTGATTTTTTTGCCATATTTACACCTACCTTCTAAACGGCATTCCCAGTGAAGCGAGAAGTGCTCTTCCTTCTTCATCGGTTGGGGCCGTTGTTACGATAACTATATCCATACCTCTTACCCTTTTAACATTATCAAAGATAATTTCAGGGAATATTAACTGTTCTTTAATTCCTAAAGTATAATTTCCTCTTCCGTCAAATGCTTCTTTTGATACTCCTCTAAAGTCTCTTACTCTAGGAAGAGCAATCGCAATTACTTTATCTAAGAAATGATACATTCTTTCTCCTCTTAAAGTAACTTTACAACCAATCGCCATTCCTTCTCTTAATTTAAAATTAGAGATTGACTTTTTAGCTTTGTTAATAACTGGTTTTTGTCCAGATATCAAAGTGAGTTCATTGACTGCATCGTCAAGTGCTTTAGGATTTTGTGTAGCATCTCCTACTCCTATATTAACGACAATTTTTTCTAGTCTTGGTACTTGCATTACCGAACTATAATCAAATTCTTTCATTAACTCTGGAATAGCGTTATTTTGAAAATGTTCTCTTAATCTACTCATTTATCGCACCTACTTATCCAATATTTCGCCAGAAACTTTAGCATAACGCACTTTTTTTCCTTCAACAACTTTATAACCAATCCTTGTCGGTACTTTTTGTTTTGGATCAAGTATCATCACATTTGATACATGAATCGGTGCTTCTACTTCTAAAATTTGACCTTTACTATCTTCTTGAGTCGATCTTTCGTGTTTCTTAACGATATTAACACCTTTAACGACAACTCTATTTTCTTTCGGAAAAGATTTTATGACAACGCCTGTTGTTCTGACTTTATTACCTTTTTTATCTTTTGTAAAACGATCTTTACCGGCTATTACCGCGACCGTATCGCCAACTTTAATATTCATACCTACCTCCTAAATCACTTCCGGAGCTAAAGAAATTATTCGCATAAAATTCTTTTCTCTTAATTCTCTTGTAACGGGACCGAAAATACGTGTTCCTCTTGGTGTCATATCTTCTTTAAGTATTACTGCAGCATTATCATCAAACTTAATATAAGAGCCATCTTTTCTTCTTAAGCCACTTTTAGTTCTGACGATTACCGCTTTTACGATTTCACCTTTTTTAACTTGAGAGTTAGGAACTGCTTTTTTAACTGTGACAGTTACGATGTCACCGATATTAGCATATTTTCTTCTCGTTCCACCTAATACTTTAATTACTAATACTTCTCTGGCACCACTATTATCAGCAATGGTTAGTCTACTTTCTTGTTGAATCATTTGATGCCTCCTATATCTTTTCTGCCACTTCAGTAATCTTTACTAATCTAAACTTTTTAGTTTTAGAAATAGGACGGCATTCCATAATACGAACTTTGTCGCCTAATTTAGCTTGATTATTTTCATCGTGGACATGAAACTTTTTAGTCTTTTTAACTCGTTTTCCATACAATCTATGTACTTTATATCTAACCACTTCAACAACGATCGTTTTATCGGTAGCGTTTGATACAACTATGCCATTGAATTGTTTTCTTTTAT
>DUQU01000019.1 GCA_012837645.1 Acholeplasmataceae bacterium
AAGCGGGTTTTGTTATACAAAACAGCAATTTTAGTGTATAATAATTTTTAGAGGTAAAATAAATGGAAGAACGTTTATATGCCTTTTTAGGCACCGATCTTTTTTTAATTGAAAACAAAGTTGACGAACTAATTAAAAACTTAAAAGTAGAACCTTTTAATATTTTAACTTATGATTTGAGTGAAACTGATGTCTATGAGTTTATTGAGGAAATAATGACTGTCAGTTTGCTTGCGGATAAAAAGGTAGTTAAGGTGAGAAATCCCTGGTTTTTTTATGAAGAAAGGGCTGATGATTTATCTGCTTTAAAGCAATATTTTGTTAATCCTAAAAGCGATACGACAGTAATTTTCATGCTTACAAAACCTTTTAATGAAGAGTTAGAACTTTCTCAAGAGGCGAAAAAATATCTTTTTATTGAAACTGTTACTGAAATGAAAAGAGATGATCTGTTGCCGTATTTAAAAACTCATTTTGGTAATAAAGGCTATAAAATTGAAGAGGAAGCTCTTCATGAATTATTGGCGAGAGTTAATTTTGAGTTTCATCTTTTAGCTCGAGAGATTGAGAAACTGGAGTTATATGCCTATAATAATAAAAAAATCACTTTACAAGATGTGAAATTGTTGGTGCCACGTAATTTAGAAGATAACATTTTCGAGTTAACGAACGCCATTATTGCCCATAATAAAAAAAGAATGTTAGAAGTTTATTATGATTTGTTAGTTAAAAATGTAGATCCTGTTACTATTGTTGGTAGAATTAGCAATCAATTTAAAGAAATGATTACTACTAAAAGCTTGCTTAAAAAAGGTTACCGACAGCATGAAATTAAAAAATATTTTGATGTTTCTGATGGCCGCGCTTATTACTTAGTTTTAAATGCTAATAAGCTAAAAGAGGTCGTTTTGATTAATTATTATCAGTCTTTAGCTAACTTAGATTACCGTATAAAAAGCGGTGAAATTGATAAGAAATTAGCTTTAGAGATTTGGTTATTGAAAGTGTTAGGAGGAGAATATGACACTAAAAAAGTATGATTATTTATTAGTTTTTGATTTCGAGACAACTGGTTTGTCCCCCTACTTGAATCGAATTATCGAAGTTGGGGCGCTACTTTTAAAAAATGTTGGTAGTGAGTTTGTTTTAGAAGAACAACTCTCAGTTTTAGTTAGGCAAGACCAACCATTGGATGCTAAAATAACTGAGATTACTGGGATTACTGATCAGATGTTAATAAAAGATGGTATTAGTGAATTTGAAGCTTATCAAGCTTTCCGAAATTTAATGAGAGATAGAACGCTTTTGATCGCTTATAATATTTCTTTTGATTATGGTTTTTTAACTAATTTAATTAGAAGAATGACTAATAATAATGATTATTTTGTCAAACATGATTTATTAGATGTAATGGCCGTTTATAAAGACCGACATCCTTATCCACACCGGCTCGAAAATGCTAGTAAGACTTATGGCGTTTTTAGAGCGGATGCTCACCGTGCATTAGAAGATGTTAAGATGACTTATGATGTTTTAGCAAAGATGCAAGAGGAACGCGATTGTTTAATTGAGTATGTTAATGTAATTGGCTATAATCCTAAATATGGCCCCAGTAAGTTTAAAGCACCGCATGTTACTTATAAGCCTCAAGATGGCCGGAGATTAAAGCTGGTAAGCTAAAAAAAAACACTTCCAAAAGGGAAATGTAATTAATTTAATGAATTGACTAGTTTAGTTAATTTAGATTTATGGTTACTAACATAGTTTTTATGATAAATACCTTTTGCAAGTCCTTTATCTAACTTCTTGTTAGCATAGTTTAAGCTAGAAAGCGCCTTATCTTTATCGTTATCTTCAACCGCTTTGAAAACAGCTTTGATGGCAGTTTTAGTGGAAGATTTAAAACCTTTATTAAGAATCCGTCTTTTTTCATTTGTTTTATTTCTTTTGATTTGTTGTTTAATATTAGCCATTCTTTACCTCCTTCGCTAACGCCACTAACGATTATATCATTACAGTAATATTATTGCAACAAATAACAATAATCTATTTTAGATAAAACGAGGTATAATAAAAATGATAACTTTACCAAATAAAATCACAATTACAAGAATTATCTTAGTCCCCATTATGGTGATGGTAGTCTTAATTCCCGGTTTTCAAAAAATCGAGACTATTTTAGCTTTATCATTAGGAGAATTAATGTTCGCTTTGCTTTTTCTATTAGGATCATTCAGTGACTTCCTTGATGGCTATTTAGCGCGAAAGAGAAACGAAATAACTACCTTAGGTATTTTTTTAGATCCAATCGCCGATAAGTTAATTACTATTACAGCGATTCTTTACATTGTCGCGATGAGAACTAATTATAATTGGTGGTGGAGTTTAGTTGTAGTGATTTTATTTAGAGAGTTCGGTGTTATGGCGTTAAGGACGCTTGCGGCGAAGGATAACAAGGTTATCGCGGCTAATATTTTTGGTAAAATTAAAACCGTTTTAACGATGATAAGCATTATTCTATTTTTATTTAATGGGTTTGGACTCTTTTATTTAATGGGCGCTCAAGCTCAATATCTATTGGATAGTGTCTTTTATTTGGCGGTATTAACGACCTTAATTAGTGGCTTAATTTATTTTTGGCAAAATAAAGAAGTATTGATAAAAGAATAATTAAAGTAAAATTTGAAAATTGAATGTATATATAAGTTGGAGGATTAAAAATGGAAAAGAAAAATGAAGCACTAAATAGTGCTATGAAACAAATTGAAAAACAATTTGGTAAAGGTTCAATTATGATGTTAGGAGAAGAAGCGGATAAAAATATTGAAGCTAGTTCATCTGGCTCTTTAGCTCTTGATATTGCTTTAGGTATTGGCGGTTATCCAAAAGGGAGAATTATTGAAATTTATGGACCTGAGGCTGGCGGTAAAACCACATTTGCACTTCATGCAATCGCAGAAATGCAAAAATCAGGAAATTACGCCGCTTTTATCGATGCTGAGCATGCTTTAGACCCTCAATATGCGAAAAGATTAGGCGTGGACATTGAAAACTTAATTTTATCGCAACCAGATACTGGCGAACAAGCATTAGAAATCGCAGAAGCTTTAATACGTAGTGGTGCAATTGGGATGGTGGTAATCGATTCAGTAGCTGCCTTAGTACCGGAAGCGGAAATAAGTGGCGAGATGGGCGATTCGCATATTGGTTTACAAGCGCGCCTAATGAGTCAAGCAATGCGTAAATTATCGGGAATAATTAGTAAAACAAAAACGATTTGTGTTTTCATCAATCAAATTAGAGAAAAAGTAGGTATTTTATTTGGTAACCCTGAAACAACCTCAGGAGGAAGAGCATTAAAGTTTTATTCCTCAGTACGATTAGAAATTAGAAGAGGGGAACAATTAAAAATTGGAAGCGAGCTTTTAGGTAATAAAGTTAATGTAAAAGTTGTTAAGAATAAAGTGGCACCGCCATTTAAAACAGCAAGTATTGATTTAATTTACGGTCAAGGATTATCTAAGACCGGAGAAATAGTTGATCTCGCAGCTGATTTAGATATTGTTAAAAAAAGTGGTGCTTGGTATTCATATAAAGATGAAAGGATTGGCCAAGGAAGAGAAAACGCGAAAAAATATTTAGATGAAAATAGTGCATTAAAAGACGAAATAGAAAAACAAGTTAGAGAATATTATCAATTATAATAAAAAAAACTTCTTCACAAAGGTGGAGAAGATTTTTTTAATAGAGTGAATTAATTATATTGTTTTGGAGTTATTTTAATAATGATGGGCTCAGGTTTTAAAAGACTACTATCCTCAAATTCAAAAGTTATCTTTAAATAGAGAGTGGGTTCTTTTACCCTCACTAGAGGCAAAATCTTTTTCTTAGGATTGTAGGCAAAAGGGATTTCAAATTTATTTTTTTCGCTCTCATTTTTGATTGATTTAGAGATTGATTCACTGTCATATTTGTCATTTTTAGCCGATAACTGAACTTCAATATTAATGTCTTTTATTTTGGAAGTATATAAACTTTTAAAATCAAGGTAAAAAATGTAATTGGTTGCTTTAAAATTATCGTCATTATCTAATACTTCTTTACGTTCATCTAAATAGACATCGATTTCAAATTTATCTTGTTTATTTAAAGGGACGGCCTTTAATGACTTGTCTGAAAATAAAATGTCTTTACTATTAGCAAAGTGAGCTACATAAATAGTAGGAATGACTATTAGTGGTAAAACAATTAAAAACATCACTAACGTAATTGTTAAAATTCGATATTTTTTATAAAAGGGTATTTTAGTTTTTTGCTTTTTCATTATATCACCTTTAATCATTATACAATATCTAAAATGGAAATAAAAGCGCCATTATTTTGTTTTGGTTGCTGTTGCGATAATAGTTGCTTGAAATAGTCATCAAAGATCGCATTAATGGTGATTAAAGTAATTAAGATATTATTTGATAAGGCTTTAAAAAGGATTTTAATTTTAAACACTTTAATAATTAAAATTTTTATTAAGCGGGTTAAACTAAATTGTAGTTATTATAAAGGGTCTTGTAGTAAAGCTTTTATAATAGTAAGATAAAAATTGTTGTTAGCTAATAATAAAACTAATAAATACTATTTGTTAATAGCAAAAACTTAAAGCGAAAAAAGTAGTGATAAAAATTGACTAAAAACAATAAAATGGTTATAATAACAATAGTTTAAAGTTTTTTTTAAACTAAGAAGATAAATATATTTTGTAGTTCAAATATAAAAATAAATATGTGGAGGAATAAATATGAGTAATTTAGAGATTATTTTACTTATCTCCACTTTGTTGTTGCTAGTTGTTGGACCAATTGGCGGATATTTTTTACGTGTTATTCATCATGAAAAATCGATAAGATTATCCAAAGAAGAAGCAGAAAAGATTGTTGAAGAAGGCAAAAAAGAAGCAGATACTTATAAAAAAGAATCGCTTTTAGAAGCTAGACAAGAAATTTTTAATCTAAAAAAAGAGTTTGACAAAGATGTTAAAGAACGCAAGCAAATGGTTGTTGATTTGGAAAACAAACTTTCTCGTCGTGAGGAAATGTTGAATAATCGTTCTGCAAATTTAGACAAAAGAGAAGAACATCTTGCCTCTAAAGAAATTAGAATAGATGAAAAAAGAATTGAAGTCGATGAACTAAAAAACAAAGTGGATGATTTACTAAAAGAACAAGAAGAAAAGTTAATTCAAATTTCAGGAATTACGGTTGATGAAGCCAAAGGGACGATTATGACCCGAGTTGAAAATGAAATGGCTAATGAAATCAACTTGTATATTAAAGAACAAGAAGAATTGGCGAAAATTGAAGCTGATCATAAAGCGAAACAATTGTTGTCGTTGGCGATAAATAAATATGCTAGTGAAACAACAACTGAAAGAACAGTCAGCGTGGTTGATTTACCAACTGAGGAGATGAAAGGCCGAGTAATCGGAAGAGAAGGAAGAAACATTCGAGCTTTTGAGGCCTTAACAGGTGTCGATTTGATTATCGATGATACTCCAGAAGCGGTCGTTTTATCAGGTTTTGATCCTATTAGAAGAGAAATTGCTAAAAGAACCTTATCTTTATTAGTTGAAGATGGCCGTATTCATCCGGGTAGAATTGAAGAAGTAGTTGCTAGAGTCCAAGCTGAGGTGGAAACCTTTATTAGAGAAACTGGCGAAAATGCTGTTTTCGAAACTGGCGTTGGAAAAATGCATCCTGATTTAATTAAATTATTAGGTAAATTGCAATTTCGCACTAGTTACGGACAAAATGTTTTAAAGCATAGTATTGAAGTTGCCTTTTTCGCAGGAAAGCTAGCAGCGGAGATTGGTGAAAACGAAGTAATCGCTAAAAGAGCAGGGTTGCTACATGATATCGGTAAAGCTGTTGATCATGAGATTGAAGGATCTCATGTTGAGATTGGAGTTGACTTAGTCTCCCGTTATAAAGAACCGAAAGAAGTTGTTGATGCAATAGCTTCCCATCATGGTGATAAGGAGCCGGAAACGATTATTGCAGTTTTAGTAGCTGCGGCTGATGCTTTATCAGCAGCACGGCCAGGTGCACGAAGCGAATCGATTGAAAATTATTTAAAACGATTAGCTGAGTTGGAAAATATTTCAAACAAAATTGAAGGTGTAGAGCGTTCCTATGCTATTCAAGCTGGAAGAGAAATAAGGGTAATAGTTGAGCCTACTAAAATAGATGACGCGCAAACATTTAAGATTGCCCGTAAAATTAAAGAAGATATTGAAGCGAATTTACAATATCCAGGGACGATTAAAGTCACAGTTGTAAGAGAAACAAGAGCGACTGATATCGCGAAATAAAGGGGAGTTTTCTCCCTTTTTGTTAAGGAAGGTAATAAAATGAAAGTATTGTTTATTGGTGATATTTATGGTAAAGCAGGAAGAGAGACCTTAAGTAAATATTTGCCGTATCTAAAACAAACTTATGGACCAAATATCGTTATTGTTAATGGTGAAAATAGTGCAAATAACGGAAGAGGAATTAAAGAAGATTATTATAAAGAGTTAATGAAACTTGGCGTTAGTGCTATTACCATGGGAAATCATGTTTGGGGTCAAAGAACGTTAGCTAATTTTATTGATGAAGCAAATATTGCAAGACCTGCGAACTATTTAAAGGCGCCAGGAAAAAGATTTTTAACGATTAATTATAATGAGAAAAAGTTGTTAGTAATAAATTTATTAGGCAGAACATTTATGGACGCCAATTTAGAAAACCCTTTTGTAGTGGCTAAAAATATTTTAACGACGGAAAAATATGATTATGCTTTTATCGATTTTCATGCTGAGGCGACTAGTGAAAAAATTGCTTTGGGACATTATTTAGATGGTTTAGCAACTGCGATTGTGGGCACTCATACTCATGTCCAAACCGCTGATGAAAGAGTGTTACCAAAAGGTACTCTTTATATTACTGATGTCGGAATGACTGGGCCTTTAAATGGCATTATCGGTGTTGATAAGGAAATTGTTATTAATCGTTTTTTAAATGGTTTTACTAAACCTAATAAAGTAGAAGATGGGGATAAGCAACTCAATGCTGTTTTAATGGATTTTGATTTAAAGAAAATTACAAGGATTCATTTAGAATGTCAATAATAATTAAGTTATCATATGTTTTGCCTTGGCCCTTAAAATATTTTATAATGTTTGCGGTGGTGCAATAAATGAAAGTTGATATTAGTAAATATTTTAAACCTAGTTATAAAAAAGCAAGAAAGCGAATTGCTGAAATTGATTATTTAGATTTTTCTTTTGACAAGTCTTATCAAAATCTTGGTGTTGGTCTTAATTATAGAATTCAAACATATGGTTGTCAGGCTAATGAAGCTGATAGCGAGATTATTGCTGGTTTGTTTGAAAAGATGGGCTACCAAAAAGCAAAAGATGAAAAAGATGCCGATATTATTATCTTAAATACTTGTGCGGTACGAGAAAACGCTGAAAATAGAATTTGGGGAGAATTGGGGAGACTGAAAAGTCTTAAAAAAACTAACCCTAACTTACTTTTAGGAATTGCTGGTTGTATGCCTCAAGAAGAGAAAGTTGTTAGTAGGCTTTTAAATAAATATCCTTATGTGGATCTTGTTTTTGGGACTCATAATCTTCATAAATTGCCAGAATATATTAAGCAAGCTATTTTTACTAAAGAACGCGTTATTGAAGTTTATTCATATGAAGGGGATGTGATTGAAAATCTTCCTAAAGTGAGAGATCATCAATACAAAGCTTGGGTAACGATTATGTATGGTTGCGATGAGTTTTGTACTTATTGTATTGTTCCTTATACAAGGGGGAAAGAACGTTCTAGGGCGAAAAAAGAGATTATTGAAGAAGTTGAAGAACTAGCACGAGCGGGTTATCAAGAAGTAACACTATTAGGCCAAAACGTAAATGCCTATGGAAAAGATTTCGAAAGTGGAGATTATACTTTTGGCGATTTATTAAAAGATCTTAATGATACTGCTATTAAGAGAATCCGCTTTACGACTTCTCATCCCCGCGACATTGATGATAAAACTATTAACGCTTTTAAGTTGGAAAAAGTGATGCCACATCTCCATTTACCAGTTCAAAGTGGTTCCAATAAAGTTTTAAAGAAAATGAACCGCGGTTATACTAAAGAACGCTATTTAGAAGTGGTCAAAAAACTAAGAAAAGTAAGACCTGATATTTCCCTTACAACAGATATTATTGTTGGTTTTCCTTATGAAACTGAAGAGGATTTTAAGGCGACAATTGAACTAGTTGAAACCGTCAACTTTGAAGGTGCATATACTTTTATATTTTCTAAAAAGGAAGGAACACCTGCATATAATTATCCTGATAATGTTACCGAAAACGAACAAAAAGATCGCTTAAAACGACTTAATACAGTAGTTAACAAAGGTTATTTGCGCGGTTCTAAAAAGTTTTTGAACAAAGAAATCAAAGTCCTGGTAGATGGTTTTTCTAAAAAGCACGATAACATATTGGCCGGTTATAGCGAACACAACAAATTAGTTAATTTCAAAGGTGAAGCATCTTTAATAGGCAAAATAGTAAAGGTAAAAATAACAGAAGCTAAAACATGGTTTTTAATAGGTGAACTTTGTGAGTAAAAAAGCATTAATTGAATTGATTAAAAAGGATAAGACAATTCTTGAATATCAACGATTAGAAAAAATTATTCATAAAGATGAATACCTTTTAAAAGAAATTTTAGAATTGAAAGAGTTGCAACAAGAACTTGTTAACTTGCAATACTTAGATAAAGTTAAAATGCTATCGCAAGTTAAAAAAAAGTATCAAGAAAAATTAAATCTTTTAAACAAGAATCCTCTTTTACACAACTATTTAACTCTTCAAAACGAATTAAATCAATTGCTAATTGAGATAAAAAGGATTATTGAAAGCGGACTGAAATTGCCTATATTAGAGCAGGAATAATGTTTAATTAGGCTTTTTTCTTAAAATAGATTGAATTATCGAAAAAAATATAGTAAAATTGAACTATAAATGACAGGGAGGGGTATAATGACCTATTTAAAAAAGGAAGACACGATTAAAATAAACAAGAAAAACTTTACACTAAGCGATATTCTTGAAAAATTGATTTTATTGCCAAGTGAGGAAATTAAAGAGTATTTCCAAACACTAAAATTATCGTTACCAAGGAAGTTAAGAATGATGACCGCTCGAACGGTTCTTGATCCTTATTTAGAAGATAAAGAACAAGTGCGAAAGTTATCTGATGAGATGCGTTATCGAATTGGTTGGTATGATTATTTTTCTGATGCACAACTAATTAATTTATTACCGCAGTTTAATGACGGTAAACTAATAAAAGCTTACAAAGTTGAACTATGGCATAAACTTGTTAATTTAATGATTGAGAAAAAGGTTTCTGAACCTCAATTTAACAAGTTAGTAGATATGGCTGAGCAAATTACGAGCCCGACAAGAGAAAACATTTTAGCATATAATGAAAATTTAGATGCTTTATTTTTTGATAAAAAAGATGAAATCGATGGTTTGAATCCAGATACCTTTAGAGGTGCTCTTTATAAGGCTTCGACTTTAGTTGAAATTAGGAAAATTGGTTTAAAATATGGCGTTTCCGTTCCACGAAGACTTAAAAAACATGAACTGGCTGAAATAGTTAAAGATGTTTTAAAAGAAAGAGGTCAGTATACTGATAGCGAAGGCGAAAAAATTGATAATATGTCAGTTATTATCTTACAAAGATACGCCATTAACAACGAAATAAAAGCTTCGATAGAATTAAAAAAAGAAGAAGTTATCGAATATATCTTAAAAAATGCTCAAGAAACTAAAGCTAACTATTTTGTTCCTACTGATGCTAATATTTATGAAAAATTAGTTCCGAGAATTTTATTTGAAGAGGAAGAATTTATAGAAGAAGTTCAAAAACCAGTGGAAGTTATTAAAGAAGAGCCGACTCCAATAAAAGAAGAACCTGTTGTTGTCAAAGAAGAACCTATCATCGTTAAAGAAGTTGTTAAGGAAAAAGAATCCGTCGACATTTCTGAAGAGGAATTACGTGGTTTACTAACTCACATCGATGAATTAAAAGATGAAATCGAAGCATTATCAATTGAGATCGAAGAATTAAAAGACACTGAGTTCCCTGTTATTGTTGAAAAAGATGGTGACTTAAAAGAAAAAGAAATCCCAGTTGCGCCTTTAAAATCTCAAAAGCCTGTTAATATTTATCCTTTCCATAGTTTTGTTAATTTAAAAACAAAGAGAAGAAGGAAAAAAAGAAAATTCAAAAAAAATATTTTAACGTATCCATTATATAATCCTAGAACAATTTATGATTTTTTTAATTTATAAATTTTAATGAAGGCCTTTAAATGAAGTACACCCCAATGATTCGACAATATTTAGACATTAAAAAGGACTACGCTGATTGCTTAGTCTTTTTTCGCTTGGGAGACTTCTACGAACTTTTTTTTGAAGATGCAAAAGTAGCTTCTAAGGAGTTGGAAATTGCTTTAACAGCTAGAGATGGAGGGGCAAAAGAACGGATCCCGATGTGTGGTGTTCCTCACCATAGTGTCAATCCTTATTTGCAAAAGTTAATTAATAAAGGCTATAAAGTCGCTATTGCCGAACAAGTTAGTGAACCTGGCGATGGACTAGTAGAAAGAAAAGTTGTTAAATTAATAACTCCAGGAATGGTGGTTGATGATTTACTGCTTGCGGAAAAGCAAAACAATTATTTAGCCTCGATTGGAGTAGAAAGACTTAATTATAGTTTTTGTTACGCCGATATTTCCACTGGTGAAATAGTGTTATGGGAGAAACTTTCGTTAGATGAATTAGAGGATGAAGTAACTAAAAAAGCGATTAAAGAATTAGTTTTAAGTAAAGAAGTTTATCATTTAGAAAAATATTTTCCAGATGTTTTAATATCAAAACATAATAATTATTTGAGCGCCCATAATTTAGCTGATAACTTAACTTCTCAAAGTAAAAAAACAGTCCTTCATCTTCTTAGTTATTTATCTCAAATTGAAGAGTCCTTGATTAATGTTTTTAATGAATTAGAAATTGCTGATTCTAATAAGTATTTAAAGTTAGACAACAATAGTATTAAAGCATTGGAATTAACGGAAGGATATAGCCTTTTTAAAGTACTCGATAAAAATGAAACTAATATGGGTTCGAGATTATTAAAACAAATGATTGAAAATCCGCTTTCTGATGAAACTTTAATTAAAACTAGGCAAGATTATATTGAAGCCTTAAAAGAAGGCCCACTTTACCTAGTAAGAGAAGCTTTAAATAACATTTATGATTTAAAAAGGATTACGGCAAGAATAGCCAATTTTAATGCTAATCCGAAAGATTTTATTCAACTTAAAAACTCATTATTACAAGTGCCAAAAGTTAAAGAGGCTCTATTAAGTTATCAAAAAACAAAATTAACTGAATTTGCTAAAAAGTTAGATTCTCATCAACAATTATTAGAATTGTTAACGAGCGCTTTAAAAGATGACGCCCCCATCACGATTAAAGAGGGAGGAATTTTTAAAGAGGGTTATCATGAAAAAAGAGATCAATTAGCAAATCTTAAAAATAAAGGCCAACAATGGGTTTTAGATTTCGAAGCGAAAGAAAGAGAAAAAACTAATATTAAAAACCTGAGAGTTGGTTTTAATAAAGTGTTCGGCTATTATATTGAAATTACCAAAGCGAATATTCCTTTAGTAAAAGAAGAATTTGGTTATTTAAGAAAACAAACTCTTGTCGGAAGCGAAAGATATATCAACAGTGAACTAAAAGCTCGTGAAGCAGAAATATTAAACGCCAAAGAGTCGTTATTAGAATTAGAATATCAACTCTTTTTAGAATTAAGAGAAAAAGTAAGTTTTTATCAGGAGTCATTACAAATCCTAGCAGATAAACTAAGTTTTATTGATGTGATGCAGTCTTTAGCGAGGGTCGCTTTAGAAAACAATTATGTTAAGCCAGAAATTAGAACGAATAGAGAAATTCATATTAGAGAAGGGCGTCACCCTATAATTGAAATTTTCAACCCAGAGCCCTTTATTGCTAATGATGTTAGTATTATGCCTAATGGAATTTTAATTATTACTGGTCCTAATATGAGTGGTAAATCAACTTATATGCGGATGGTTGCTTTAATTGTTATTATGGCTCAAATCGGCTCTTTTGTTCCGGCAACTGAAGCAAAGCTTGCGTTATTTGATGCTATTTTTACTAGAATTGGAGCTCAAGACGATATTACTAGTGGCAAATCTACTTTTATGGTGGAAATGGTAGAAACAAACTACGCTTTAAAAAACGCTACTAAAAATAGTTTGATGTTATTTGATGAAATTGGAAGAGGGACAGCTACCTATGATGGAATGGCCTTAGCCCAAGGTATCGTAGAATATGTTCATGAAAAAGTCAAAGCGGTAATGCTTTTTTCAACCCATTACCACGAACTAACTGCACTGGAGCAATTAAAAAGGGTAAAAAACATTCATGTTAAGGCTGTTTTAGAAAAAGGGAAGTTAATTTTCCTTCATCAAGTTAGTGAAGGTGCGACTGATAAATCTTATGGGATAAATGTAGCGGCACTAGCTAAGTTACCTAAACCATTAATTCATAGAAGTCAACTCATTTTAGAAGGTTTTGAAGAAAATCAGAAACAGGAAATCGCTTTAACAATTTTCAACTTTGATGATGTCAAAGAAGGGGCGATTTTTGATCAAGTAAACGAACATGTTATTCATCAATTAAAAGAAGTTAACATTAATGATTTAACGCCAATCGAAGCGTTGTTATTGATTAAAAAATTTCAAGAAGAAATTAAGTAGGAAAGCAAATGATTATTAAATTATCAGATAAAGTTGCCAATCGGATCGCGGCGGGAGAAGTTGTGACACGTCCCAATAGCGTTTTAAAAGAATTAATTGAAAATGCTCTTGATGCTGAAGCAAGTGAAATTACAATTATTTTAAAAAACAGCGGCATGCAAGAAATTAAAGTAATTGATAACGGTAAAGGAATTAGTAAAACTGATTTACCCAAAGCCTTTTTACGCCATGCAACTTCAAAAATAAAAAGTGAATACGACTTAGATTATATTAAAACTTTAGGATTTAGAGGAGAAGCTATTCCGGCTATCGCTGCAGTCTCTAAAATGGCAATAAAGTCTAATCAAGGTAGTGGTGGTTATAAAATTGTATACCATGGTGGCGAGTATCAATTATTAGAGCCTGTCGCTCTTAATAAAGGTACCGAAGTGACTGTTAAAGATTTGTTTTATAATGTTCCTGCTCGTTTAAAACAAATTAGAAACTTAACGACTGAATTAGGACACTTAACTAAAACTTGTGATAGTTTTATTAGTTCTAATCCTCAAGTTGCCTTTAAGATTTATCATAATGAAAGACTTTTAAAACAATCTTATGGAAACAATGATTTTAAAATGATTTTCAACACTTTGTTTGGTTCAGCTTTAAGTGAAAATATTACTACTATTTCTAAAACAATCGATAATATTCATTTAAAAGCATATTTAGGTGATCCTAAATTTACTAAAACTCGAAAGGATAATATTTTTTTAGTAGTAAATAAAAGACTGGTAAACAATTACCTTTTAACGAACGCTATTATCGATGGTTATGGGACGATGTTGATGACGAAAAGATATCCGGTCGCTATTTTTTTTGTTGATATTGATATTTCATTAGTTGATGTTAACATCCATCCTCAAAAAAGAGAAGTTAAAATAATTAATGAATATCGTTTAGCAAGTTTAATAAAAACAGAGGTAAAAAATGCCTTCCATAAAAAACATCTTCCCGTAGAAAGAGAAATCTTTACCCCAATAACAAGTGAGGATTATCTTTTAAATGAATTGGAATTAGAATATCCTCATGACGATGGCATTAAAGAAGAACTGACAATCTTTCCCGAGTTTGACTATATCGGTCAATTTCAAGGCACTTATTTATTATTCCAAAATGAAAAAGGATTATACTTAATCGATCAACACGCTGCTGAAGAACGAATTAGATATGAAAGATATTATCAAAGTTTAGGTAAAAAAACAGTGCTTAAAAACCTTTTAATCCCTCTCGTGTTATCTTTAACTAAAGAAGAGGAATTAATATTAAAAAACCATTTAAAGGAAATCCATCAGTTAGGTTTTGAATTAGAACTTGCAGGTCATCAAGGCTTTTTTTTAAAAAGTTTACCAATTTGGCTTGATGATGGAGATGTTGATGATTTCATTCAATTGATAATTTTATCATTAGAAAAATATCAAACTTTAAATTTAAGCGATTTAAGGGATAACCTCGCCAAAAGCATCGCCTGTAAGGGTGCTATTAAGGCTAATCAAGCTTTAAGCAATGAAGAGGTAAACCAATTAATAAAAGACTTAAAAAAAGCTAAAAATCCTTATTACTGTCCTCATGGTCGACCAGTGATTGTTTTTTATAGTAGTTATCAAGTAGAAAAGTGGTTTAAAAGAATAGTATGAAAAAGGTTGTGGCGATTGTAGGGCCCACTGCAGTTGGTAAAACAAGTTTATCGATTAAGGTAGCGCAAACTTTTCAAGCGGAAATAATTAATGGTGATTCAACACAAGTTTATCAGGGACTTGATTTAGGGACCGCTAAAATAACAGTAAAAGAAAAAGCTGGAGTAATTCATCATTTAATCGATCATGTAGCGGCTTCTGAAGAATATGATGTCTCTCGATATCAAGAGGAAGCCAGAAAATTAATTGAGAAAATTGAACATCCTTTAATTGTGGGAGGAACGGGGTTTTATATTAAAGCCGTTTTAGATGATTATGATTTTAGAGGACCAAAAAGAGATTTTAAAAAAGAAAACCTCTACCATGAATATAATAATCAAGAACTGCATCAAATTTTAATAAAAAAAGACCCACAGTCAGCCCAAAACATTCACCCCAACAATAGAAGAAGAGTTTTAAGAGCGCTTTTTTTAGCTGAAGGAATAAAAAGAAGTGCGAGAAGAAAGAAAGATAAACCAAGATATCAATACAAAATTATTTATTTAACGCTACCACGAGAAGAACTTTATCGAAGAATTGAAACTCGAGCTGATATCATGATGAAAAAAGGCTTTTTAGAAGAAGTAATCGCTTTAAGAAATAAAGGCATTAAGCCCAACATTTTGGGATATCGGGAAATGAATCAATATTTAGAGGGAACATTAACAAAAGAAGAAGCTTTAACGCTAATGAAGAGAAATACAAGAAGATACGCGAAAAGACAAGAAACTTTTTTTAATAATCAAATGCAAACTATTAAAATTAATAATGATGAACAAGCTTTTGATAAAATAATTAAAGAGCTAGCACTTTTTTGGTGATAGAATGCGAATTTATTTAATTGGAATGCCTTATGCAGGAAAAACAACTATTGCTCAAAAATTAGCTCAAAAACTCGCTTTTAAAGCGATAGACTTAGATGATTATATTGAAAAGAAACATAAAACATCTATCACTGATATTTTCTCTAAAGAAGGGGAAAAACAATTTAGAGAGTATGAAAAAAATGCTTTAAAAGAAATTATAACACATAATAATATAGTGATTTCAACTGGCGGAGGAATTGTTTTATCGCGAGAAAATAAATTTTTGATGGAAGGTTTAATTATTTATTTGGATGTAAGTTTAGAAAACTTAGAAAGAAGAAAGGCTAAAGAAGAGATAAGACCTTTATTAAAAACAAAAAGTCTTGAAGAACTATATCAAGAAAGAAGGAAATATTATTATTTTTTTCAAACTTTTATTGTCGATGGTAACCATTCAGTCGATGAAGTGGTTAAAAAAATAATTAAATTATTGAAAGATGAGGATTTATATGCGAGCGCTAATAATTAATGGACCGAACTTAAATTTGTTGGGGTTAAGAGAAGCAGAGCATTATGGCAGTTTAACATTAAAAGAGTTAAATCAAACTATTGTAGCGAAGTTTCCTACTGTTTCTTTTGATTTTTTTCAATCTAATAGTGAAGCACAAATTATCGACTTATTACAGCAAGCAAGTGATTATCATTTTTTATTAATAAATCCAGGAGGGTTAGCTCACTATAGTGTTAGTTTAAGAGACGCATTTAGTTATGTGAAAGTACCAAAAGGCGTCTGTCATTTATCAAATATTTATAAGAGAGAAACTTTTCGAAGAGTGGATTTATTAAGTGATCTCGCTGATGTTTATGTCGTGGGGTTAAAAGAAGATAGTTACTATCAAGCTCTAGAAAAATTATTATCAAAAGTGCTTAAAAAATGATATAATAGTTTAAAGCAAAGTAAAGGGGTAAGAAGATGATTAGTACTGCAGATTTTAAAACTGGTTTGACTATTTTATATGACAACAACATTTATCAAATAATTGAGTTTTTACATGTAAAACCTGGTAAAGGTCAAGCTTATGTAAATTCTAAACTTAAAAACTTAAGGACTGGGGCTACGATTGATTATACTTTTAGAGCTGGTGAAAAAATGAAACAAGCTAATATCGAACGAGTCAAGATGCAGTATTTGTATCGAACCGATAATACTTTTGTTTTTATGAATCAAGATACTTATGATCAAGTAGAAATTAATTTAAATCAAATTAGTGAAGAAGCAAAATATTTATATGAAACTTTAGAAGTGGAAATTATTTATTTCGAGCGTAGTGAAATTTTAGGGCTTGTTTTACCAGATAAAATTTCTCTAACCGTTACAGAAACGGTGCCTGGTGTAAAAGGAGATACTAAAACAAATGCACTTAAAGATGCGGTGTTAGAAACTGGCTTGTTAGTAAAAGTGCCGCTTTTTATTAATCAAGGTGAAAAAATAATTATTTCTACCCAAGATGGTTCATATGTAGCGAGAGATAATAGGTGATAATTCACCTTTTTTATTGATGATAAAATGAGATTAGAAAAATATTTGAGTGAGGCAGGGATTGCTTCGAGGAGAAAAAGTAAAGAACTGATTTTAAAAGGTTTAGTTAAAGTCAATGGAGCGGTGATATTAGCTCCTGGGCATCATCTTGACAAGGATGATATTGTGGTCTATCAAGGCAAAAAAGTTACGAAAGCTAATTACCTCTATTTTTTGATGAATAAGCCTCGTGGGGTTATTTCCTCATTAAATGATGAAAAAGGTCGGAAGACAATTATAGATCTTATGTATGAAGAAGATCGAAAAGAGTATGTTTTTCCAGTAGGAAGATTAGATTATGATACTTCTGGCCTCATTCTTTTGACTAATGATGGCGAATTAACATATATATTAACGAGACCAGAGTATAATGTTCCTAAAACTTATTTGGCGAGTTTAGATGGTTTAATAAAAAAAGAAGAATTAAAAGTTTTAGCTCAAGGAATAGCATTAAAAGGATATCAAAGTAGGCCTAGTTATGCTAAAATTAAAGAAAAAGATTTCAAAAAGAAAACATCATTAGTTGAAATTACTTTAAGAGAAGGTAAAAATCATCAAGTTAAAGAGATCTTTTTAGAACTAGGATATCGAGTTACTTCATTAGTGCGAATCAAGTTTGCTGATTTAACATTAAAAGGAGTTTCTAAAGGCAGTTATCGGCCTTTGACAATTCATGAAGTTAAAACTTTATATCGGTATAAATATCATAAAATAAAACAACAATAATAGATATCTATGATTAAAAATGTTATAATGAAGGCGCGCGGAGGAATCTATGAAAGAGTTTCATATTGCGATTGATGGCCCAGCAGGGAGTGGAAAATCAACAATTAGTAAACAAATTGCTCACGATTTAGGATTTATCCACATCGATACTGGTGCGATGTATAGAGCGATAACTTATATGGCCTTGCTAGAAGGTATTGATTTAAATGATGAAGAAAGTTATCATTTCATTGAAAGATTAACCATCACTTATCAAGATGACAAAATATTTGTTGATAAGATCGATGTTGGTGAATTTATAAGGGACGATTTAGTTACCAAAAATGTTTCAAAAGTAGCTTCTTTTCCCTACGTAAGACAATATTTAGTGAAGGTGCAAAGAGAAGCCGCCCAAGGTAAAAAAGTAATTATGGACGGGAGAGATATCGGAACAGTTGTCTTACCCAAAGCTGATTTAAAAATATTTTTAACAGCTAATATTAAAGAAAGATCGAAACGAAGAATGTTAGAACTTCAAGAAAAAGGTTTTGATGTTGACTTGTTTTCAGTCGTCAAAGATATCGAAGAAAGGGATAAAAAAGATAGTTTAAGAAAAGTTTCACCACTTATTATCCCTAAAGATGCTATAATTGTGGATACAACCCACTATTCAATTTTTGAAACAGTGGAAAGAATAAAAAAAGAAATAGAGGAGAGAGGGGCTTACTATGGCCGAGAATAATCACATTTTAGAAACAGAGAGCTTTACGCTAGTAAAAAGAGGACAAAAAGTTCAAGGGAGAGTTTTTAAAGTTGAAAAAGACGTTATTTATGTCACTTTAGAAAACAAACAAGAAGCACGGATGTATTTAAATCATTTTGGGGAAAAACTCAATTCCTTTAAAGATGTTATTAAAGAAGGAGATGTTATCGAAGCGATTGTTTCGAAAATAGAAGAAAATCCCGATGCTAGTTTTATTTTGTTGGACAGAAAAGGAATTATTAGACAAGAAAACTTCCAAAAAGTAAAAGAGATTTATCAAAATGAAGAAGTGATTTCCGTCAAAGTAACTAAAGTTGATGAACGTGGTCTCCATGTTCGTGTTTTAGGTTTTAGTGCTTTTTTACCTTATGGTCTTTTAGATAATGAGTATATTAGAAATAAAAACGAATTAAAAGGCAAAACGTTAGAAGTTAATGTTATTGAAGCCAAAGAAGGTAGAAGACCAAGAATTATCGTTTCTAGAAAGAAAATCTTTGAACAAAAAAGAATTCGAGAACGAGAAGAAAAACAGCGCCAACGAGAAGAAGAGTTTGACGCGATTAAAACCGGTGATATTATTACTGGTGTTGTAGAAAGAATAGAAAGACACATGGCGATTATTAGATTTGAGCATGTTGTTGGTAGGTTAAGAATCTCTCAAATTAGTTATAGTCGTATTGATGATATAAAAGATGTTTTAAAACTTAAAGAAGAAGTTACTGTCAAAGTTATTAAAAAAGACAAGTCTTTGGATTTATCAATTAAAGCTTTACTACCAACACCTTTTGAATCTTATGTTAAAGATCATAAAAAAGGTGATACGGTTGTCGGTGAAGTAGTTCAAAAACTTCCTTTTGGAATTATTATTGAACTAGCTGAAAATGTGAGAGGATTACTTCATGTTAGCGAATATAGTTGGAATCCTAATGATAATTTCGCTTCCTTTGTTAAAATAAGTGATAAAGTAGAAACTAAAATTACTTTAATCGATACTAAAAAAGAAAAAATTAGTTTATCAAGACGATTATTATTAGATAATCCTTGGAAAAATGTTAATTTTAAACGCGGAGAAGTTGTTGATTGTAAAGTTTTAGAAATATTAGAAAATGGTTTAACTGTCGAAGCTAAAGGTGTCAATGGTTTTATTCCTCTTAATGAATTAAAAGAAGAAAGAATCACGAGTCCAAGAGATTATTTTGGAGTCGGCGACAAAGTTACCGCGACCGTAATAGAAGTTAATAAAAAGAGTTGGCATTTAGTATTGTCAATTAAAAAATATTTAATCGAAAGTAATAAAGAAGAATATCAACAATTTTTAACTGATAAAGCAGAAAAAACGACTTTAGGTGACCTCTTTGATGATTTTTTAAATGATGATGACTTAGAAGAAGATTTTGATGAAGGTTTAGAAGAAGATCTTGATGAAAGTTTAGAAGAGGATTTTGAAGAAGATCTTGATGAAAGTTTAGAAGAGGATTTTGAAGAAGATCTTGATGAAAGTTTAGAAGACGATTTAGAAGAATTGGAAGAAGACTTCGACGAAGAGTTAGAAGAAGATTTCGATGAAGAGTTGGAAGAAGACCTTGATGAAGAGGTTGAAGAAGAATCTCAAGAAGAGTTAAAAGAATAAGAAAATAATTTGTCTTATAAAGGGTGATTAGATGCCTTTTACAGTAGCGATAGTTGGGAAACCAAATGTAGGTAAATCAAGTTTGTTTAACCGACTTATTGGAGAAAGAAAAGCTATTACTGATGATAAGCCTGGCGTAACCCGGGATCGGATCTATGGTATTGCTAGCTGGCTTACAAAAAAATTTGCAATTATTGACACTGGGGGGATCGAAATTGGCGATGCTCCCTTTTTAGAACAAATCCACCAACAAGCACTACTCGCGATTGAAGAAAGTGACCTAGTGCTTTTTGTCTTGGATGGTAGAATTGGGATTGATGAAGCAGATGAATTAATAAGAAAAACATTATATCAAACTAATAAACCAGTACTTTTAGTAGTAAATAAAATCGATAGTATGGAGATGATGGCGGAAAGTTATCAATTTTATAGTTTAGGTTTAGGCGACCCTATCCCTATTTCTACTCATCATGGTATTGGGATTGGTAACTTACTTGATAAAATTGTTTTTGAGATGAAAGACTTTAAAGAGCCTGCAAGAGAAGATTCGGTTAAACTAGCGGTAATTGGCTATCCCAATGTTGGAAAATCAACCTTAGTAAATACCATCTTAGGAGAAGAGCGGGTAATTACCTCAAACATCCCAGGCACTACTAGAGATGCTGTCGATACTACTTTTATAAGAAATAATAAAAAGTATACAATTATTGATACTGCTGGAATAAAAAGAAGAGGAAGAATCTATGAGTCTACCGATAAATATGCTCTTTTAAGAGCTTTAAAAGCGATCGATAGTGCTGATGTAGTGCTACTAGTTTTAGATGGTTCAAGGGCGATAATTAATCAAGATAAACACGTTGCTGGTTTAATTTTAGAATATTTAAAGGCTTGTGTAATCGTCGTTAATAAATGGGATTTAGTTTTAAAAGATACTAAAACGATGAAAGAAAAAGAAGAAGAAGTGCTAGAAGAATTTAAGTTTTTATCTTTTAGTGATGTTTGTTTTGTTTCTAGTTTGAAAAATGAAAGAATAGAAACTATTTTTAAAAGCATCGATGTCGCCTTTGAAAACTATCAAAGAAAACTTAAAACAAGTGTCTTAAATGAATTTCTTTTAGAAGCAACCACAATCACTCCGCCAAAATTGTTTAATAAAGGAACAGCGCGCTTTAGTTATATTACACAAACGACTATTAAACCACCAACGTTTGTGATTTGGGTTAATAATTTAAATTATTTACATTTTAGTTATCAAAGATATTTAGAAAATGAGATTAGAAAAGCTTTCTTATTTAAAGGAACGCCATTAAATATTATTTATAAAAAGAAGGTGGATTAATGAAAATAACTATTATTGGGGCAGGGGCTTGGGGGACAACCTTAGCTAACTTACTGACAGACAACAATCATCAGGTTTTAATTTATGATGTTAAAAGAACTAATGTGGATAAAATAAATGATGAGAAACTTCATCCCTTTTTCGATGTTAAAATTAACGAAACTATAACCGCTACTAATGAGCTTATCAAGGCTTTATTGTTTTCTAATACTCTATTATTAGCTCTACCAACAAAAGTAATGCGGATAGTTTTAAGAGATATTAATAAGTTGCTAACCCAAAAAACTAATTTTATTGTGGTTTCTAAAGGATTAGAAATTACGAGTGGAAAAAGAATGAGTACTTTAGTTGAAGAGGAAATAAGTGATGCTTATTTAGGAAATTATGCTTACTTAACGGGGCCGTCTCACGCTGAAGAAGTAATCTTGAAAAAATTAACCTTATTAACAGTGGCTTCGACAAACGATAGTTTTGCTAAAACAATTCAAAAAGTGTTTTCTAATGACTCTTATCTTCGCGTTTATACGACTAATGACGTTATTGGTGCTGAAGTAGGAGGAGCGACTAAAAATGCGATTGCAGTGGTGAGTGGAATGATAACAGGCTATCAATTGGGAGAAAATGCTCGCGCCGCTTTAATTACGCGAGGTATTTTAGAGATTGCCCGAGTAGTAGAGTTTTTTGGCGGTAAGAAAGAAACAGCTTTTGGGTTAACAGGAGTAGGAGATTTAATAGTCACCGCTTCTTCAACACATTCTAGAAATTATCGGGCAGGAGTTAAGTTAGGCGAAGGATTGACAATAGAAGCAGTCTATGAAGCAGAAAAACAAACAATTGAAGGTTTAAGAGCGATTGAAGCTTTAAATCAACTTGCAAAAAAAGAAAAATTATCTTTACCCATTATTACAACCGCTTACAAAGTAATTTTTGAAAAAATACCCTTTAAAAAGGCTATATACGGCTTACTTGCGCGAAAATTAAAAGAAGAAGAAATATTATAAAACAATCTCTAAATAGGCTCTTAACCGCATAGTTATCACTTAAACGAGAAAAAAAACAGCTAAAAAAGTTGCTAGTCTAAATAAAAAGTGATATAATGGCGATATAAAGATATAAAGGAGGTTCATTATGAACAAAACAGAATTAATTGCAATTGTTGCAGACAAAGCTGCTGTAACAAAAAAAGATGCAGAAACAGTATTAGCTGCAATCGTTGAAACTATTACAGAAACATTAGCTACTAATGAAAAAGTAGTAATTACTGGATTTGGAACTTTTGAAGTAAGACAAAGGGTAGCGAGAAGTGGAAGAGATCCAAGAACTGGAAAAGTTATTCAAATTCCAGCACAAAAAACACCAGCATTTAGAGCGGGTAAAAATTTGAAAGAATCAGTAAGATAACAAATTAAGACCTTCGGGTCTTTTTTTATTAGAATTCTTATAAATGCAGAAAAGATGATTAAAGACCCGTTTTTAAGTGGTTTTAAAATTAATATTAAATTAAAAAGCAAGGCTCAAAGAGAAGCCTTTCTAATTTTTAAAAATGGATGGTGGCGGAACTAAAATGTTTTTTTTTTTTAAAAGCATTTTAAAATAAAACCATTTATGTTAAAATTTAAAAAATAAGGGAAGGCTAAAATGCTGAAATCACTCCAGGAAAAAATTATTGAATCTTTAAAAGCAGTCTTACCAATGACAATTATCGTAACGATAATTACTTTTAGTATTGGGATTGAAATAGAACTTATTTTAGGATTTCTTTTGGGTGCTCTTTTTTTAATTATCGGCCTCGCTATTTTCTCAATTGGCGCTGAAGAATCGATGATGGCGTTAGCTTCTGATATTGGTGCTTCATTAATAAAAACAAAAAAATTAATGTTAATTGTCGGTGTAGTATTTATAGTAGGACTTTTAATTACAATTTCAGAGCCGGCTTTGTGGGTTTTAGGCGATCAATTTAAAGATGTTGTTAATCCATTAACATTTATTTTTGTAATTTCAATTGGGGTTGGTTTGTTTGTTGTTTTAGCGATTTTAAGAATTATCTTCCAGTTTTCTTTAAAGGCTTTAATAATAATTAGTTATGGGTTAGTATTTATGGTGGGAATTATTGTTTCTTTTATTAATCCTTCTTTTATTCCGATCGCTTTTGATTCTGGTGGTGCAACGACAGGCCCGATGGCAGTTCCATTTATTATGTCGCTTGCTTATGGTTTTTCGTTAGCGAGAGTAGATAAAGCCATTGAAGAAGACTCTTTTGGACTAGTTGGTATTGCGAGTATTGGACCGATTATTGCAGTTTTACTGTTAGGATTTTTTTTCCAACCATCGGTACCATCAATCGATCTTACTTCTACTTTTCTTGATTATTTTATTTTAAATTTATTGCAAATGTTAATTGCCATTTTACCTTTTCTAGTCTTCTTTTTTATTTTTCAAATCTTTGTTTTTAAATACACTAAAGGCAGAGTAATCAAAATAATTGTTGCTTTTTTATATGTTTATATTGGCTTAGTGATATTTTTAACAGGAGCTAATGCGGGACTCGTTAATATGGCCCATGCTTTAGGAACGTTTTTTGCAGGTTCTAAACAGGCTTGGTTAATAATCCCTTTAGGAGTCTTATTTGGATTTGTTTCCATCGCTGCTGAACCCTCGGTTATTGTTTTAAATAAGTTAGTTGAAGAAGTGTCAGGTGGGACAATTTCTAAAAAAATGATGTACATTAGCTTATCAACAGGAGTTTCCATCGCTCTAGGTTTAGCGAGTATAAGAGTGTTAACAGGCATCAGTATTTGGTGGATTATAGGTCCAGTTTATTTAATTATTTTGGCGATGTTATTTGTGACCCCAAAGATATTTTATGCGATTGCAATTGATTCTGGTGGTGCGGTTTCAGGAGCTTTAACATCAGCGTTTTTAATGCCATTTATTTTTGGTGCAGGTGAAGTATTAGGTGCCAATATTTTAACGGATGCTTTTGGGGTGGTTGCTTTTGTAGCGATGAGCCCACTGATTACGATTCAGATACTAGGGTTAGTTTTTAAGTTTCGTCAAAAGAGAGTTGCGAAACCGCAAGAAGAACGAGATGATAGCATTATCGAAATGGACAAAGGGGGAAAATAAAATGCAACTATTGCTTTTAATTACCAATCATGGTAAGGCAGATATTATTTTAAAAGAGTTAAATAATGATTTTGACTACATTACAAGTGGAATAACTTTTATCGGCAAAGGGACCGCACCAACTGAAATATTAGAATTTTTATCTTTAGCAACCACTGAAAAGGATGTTTCCATGGTATTAGTTAAAGAAAGTGATTTATCTTTAATACTAAAATTGATTGAAGAAAAATTCAATTTTACTACAAAAGGTAAAGGAGTTGCCTTTGGAATTA
Source organism: Acholeplasmataceae bacterium (assembly GCA_012837645.1). Lineage (GTDB taxonomy): Bacteria > Bacillota_I > Bacilli_A > Acholeplasmatales > UBA5453 > DUQU01. The sequence continues at coordinate 24,830 of DUQU01000019.1, forward strand.
AATTAAGTAGTATATCGGCTAAAAATTTAGAAGTTTTGAGGAAAGAATTGCTGGGAGGTAAAAGCGATGAGTAAAGAATTTGAACAATCATTAATCATCTTTATTTGCAATCATGGATTTGCATATGATGCAATGCAAGAAGCCAGAAAATCAGGAGCTAGTGGTGGGACAATCTTACATGGTAAATCTTCTGTTACAACCGAAAAATCAGTCTTTTTTGGAATTAGATTGCATTCAGAAAAGGATTTATTATTAATTGTTTGTAGAACATATAAAAAAGAACGAATCATGCAAGCGCTAGTTAAAAATCACGGTGTTACAACCGCCGCTAGAGGGCTTTGTTTCTCTTTAAAAATTAGCGAAAGCATTGGCTTTACTTTTAATTAAATTGTAATAATTTCATCTTTAACATTATCTTTAAAATTTTCTTAGTGATAGTTTTGTCTTTAAGGTGCTTTAAACTGACTTTTTTAAAGTTAGTGTCTTAAAAAAAGAAAAATTCAGTCCTTTATCTTTTCTTATTTTAAGGTATAATTATCTTGAGGTGTGAAATGGACGCTTTTTTAAAAGCCCGAGACAATGACTTGGACTTTTTTTATAAAAACCCTTTATATTTAGATATTCAAGATGAATTAGGTCATTCTTTACTTCATTATGCAATTTTAGGTAATGCTCGTGAGGTTTTTTACTATTTGTTAAACAATAATATTAATACTAATATTGTTAATAAGAGAGGCGAAACGCCGCTCTTTGAAGCATTGCGGAAAAATAAAAAAGAAATGGTGATTAGTCTTTTAAATAAATATGCATCGGTAAATGTTTTTAATAATGAAAAGGAGTCACCACTTTTTATAGCGCTTTTTAAAGGAGAGCTGACTTTAGTGAAATTATTAATCGAAAACGGCGCCGATTACCTACATCTTAATAATAAAGGTGAATCAGCCTTGTTTGCTGCTTTAAAAGGTGGTTCTATCGAATGTTTTAATTATTTGCTTACTTTACCTAAAATGCTTAAAAAACTTGATAAAAATGACAATACTTTGCTTCATTTAGCGAGTTCCTTTAGCAATGAACTGTTTTTAAAATATTTACTGGAAAAAGGTGAAAATCCCCATTTAGTTAATAAACATTTAGAACCTGCCATTTTTGTCGCGGCGCGTTTAAAATTAATAAATAATGTCAAATTACTAACAAAATATGGGGCTTATATCGATGTTGTTAATAAATACGGCAATACTATTAGCGATCTTGCGCTCGAAAATGAAGACGTTGAACTTTTAGATTTTTTAACTTCTCATCGCCAGACGAGCGTTTATCGTAAAAACATTGAATCCAATCCATTAAGAGCTGCTGTTTTATTAAAAGCGGATGAAAAAATTGCTGGTTTATTATTAAAACATCCTCAAAAAAAGGATCAGTATCAACTGACCCCATTAGATTATGCTTTAAAATTAAAAAACAAACATTTAATAAAACTATTAAAGTAGAAATAAAACTGCTAAAACACTAATTAAGTTAGTTAAAGCATGAACGAAAATAACAGGATAAATATTTTTATTGTTTTTTAAATAAACAAACCCTAAGGCAAAACCAGGAATGGCGTAAATGATTAAATTAACTAATAAATAAATTCCGCTTTCACCAGAAACATGAATAAGTCCGAAAACTAAAGAACTAACGATAAGAGCGACAATATCATTTTTAAAAAGCGAAAAGAAAGCTTTTCTAAAGACGAGTTCTTCGATAATGGGTGCTAAGATAACAGTAGGAACAATCATCAAATAGGCACTACTAGAATTTAATATTTTATTAATATAAAATTGATTTAAGCTAATTATTTCTTTTGTGTTAGAAAAGTTCCTAACGACAGTTGATAAAAAGTTACTTAAAATATTACCAATCATTAAAAATAAATAACCAACAACAACCATACTAATAACAGTGAGAACTTTATGCTTTTTTAAAAGTCTAAAGTCACTAGCAAAGAAGGTTCTCGCTAAAACGAGTAAAAAGAGACTAGTGAGAAGATAGATAAGAAAGTTAATTAAAGCAGAAACACTTAGTTTTAAACTGCGACTATTTTCAACTTGAAGGTCAAAATCATTAGCAGTTAAGTTAAAAGTAGTTAAAAAGTTGTTATTGTTGAGATTATTAATTTTTAAATAGCTTACTTCAGCTTTAAAAAAATCGCTAATTTCATCTTCCTCAAGAGCAGTGGTATCGAGAAAAGCTTTTTTAATAGTATCCTCTAAATCAATACTATAAATAATGACATCTTCCTGATATTTTAAATAGTTAACATTATTGTTATTGTTGCTTTCTAAAAATTCGCTTTCAAAGGCGAAAGAGATTCCGCTGTTATAAGTTAAATAATCAATAATAGTTTCTGTCGCTGTGAAACTTTCAAAATTGTTTTTATTTAAGGAAAAAAGAAAACTTGCTAAAAGAGTACCTAAAAAGAAGATGGCGAAATAAACTCCGATAATAATGAGGGAGGTACGCTTATTTTCCAGTGGTTTTTCAGTTTTTTTATTACTTTCATCTTCTTCGAATAAATCGTCAAAGGAAATAATTTCTTCTCTTTCATTCATCTTGTTCACAAAGACTATTATACATCATTTGATTGAGTTTAAAAAGTAATTATGCTATTATTTTCATGAAAGAAGGGAATTATGAAAAAGACATTTTTAGTAATAGGTTTAGATGCTTTCGGTAGTGCCCTAGCATTAGAATTAGCTAATTTTGGTTACCACGTTACTGTTTTAGATCTTAACGAGGAAAAGGTTAACAAAATTGCTAATAGTGTCGAAAAAGCAATTGTTGGTGATTCAACTAATGATTTAGTGTTAAAAGAAATCGGAGCGGAACTTTTTAATCATGTTATTGTTAGTATTCCGGGTAATGTCAAAAACTCAATTTTAACGACGATGATTTTGAAAGATCTTAATGCCGCTGAAATAACAGTGAAAGTGGATGATTTATATCACGCTAAAGTTTCAGAAAAAGTCGGCGCTACTAACGTTATTGATTCGGAATCCTTGGCGGGAAGAAGACTAGCACATAAAATAATGAGCGATAATATTTTAGATTATTATCATCTTTCTGATGATTATGGTATTTATGAGTTTATTGTTGAAAATACTTTTAAAGAAGTCGCTTTAAGTGAATTTGATCCTCGTAATAAATACGGAGTTAATATTTTATTAATTATTAGAGATGAAAAGGCGATATTAGCGAAAAAGGATTCACTCATTAAACCCTTAGATAAACTAATTGTCATTGCTAATTCTCATAAGGTTACTAAATTCGTTCATCTTTTAAAATAGAGAAAGAAAGTTAAATGTGAAATGATAAAAATCTTAATTGCTTCCTTAAATGAAAATAAGATTGAAGAAATAAAAGCAACTTTTAAAAACACTAAAATTGAGTTTCTTTCTTTAAGAGATTTAAAAGATGGAGAAGATCTGCAAGAAACGGGCTCGTCTTTTCAAGAAAACGCTTATTTAAAAGCGAAACACTTCGGCGATAAACACCACTTAATAACGCTTGCTGATGATTCTGGGTTAATGGTTAAAGCGCTTAATAATAGACCAGGAATTAACTCAAAAAGATATGCTGGTGATGATACTTTAAATAATCGTAAACTCTTAAAAGAATTAGCAGGAAAAAGTAGAAAAGCAGTGATGCAAACTGTCATCGCTCTTTATGATCCTAATACTAAGAAGGCTAGTTATTTTGTTGGTAAACTAAAAGTAGTTATAAGCGAAAAGCCAAAGGGAGAATATGGCTTTGGTTATGATCCGCTTTTATATTTGAAAAAGTACCAAAAAACTTTAGCAGAGTTAGAGCCAAGTTTAAAAAGAAAACTTTCCCATCGGGGGAAAGCTTTAAAGAAATTAGCAAGGAAGTTAAACAAGAAAAGAGGTAAAAATGGAAAAAAAGATTATTTTAGCGGCTAAAAATTATTTAGAAAATCCCGTTATTGATTATCGTTTAATGGGTGGCATGAGTAATTATGTTGTTGTCGTTAAAGATGGAAATAAAAGATACACAACACGAGTGACAGGTGAAGACGCTCATCTTTTTGTAAGTAGAGAAGAAGAATTGTATCACTTAAAAAGAGCGGAAAAATTAAAGATCACTCCTAAAACGATTTATTTTGATTTGAAAAGTGGTGTTAAAATCACCAACTATGTTAAAGGAGAAATACTCTCTGATATGGATCCTAATAATTATTTGGAAGAGGTAAGTGCTGTTTTAAAAACCATTCATCAAAGCCCTTTATCTAAATATGATTATAATTATTTTGAACGTCTCGAAAAGTATCAAAGTATTAATGAAAATTTAAGCCAAAATTATTATCAAACTAAACAATTGTTAAAAGCTAAATACCAACAATATTATCAAAAAATACCACTAGTATTTACTCATGGTGATGCCCAACCATCAAACTTTATTAAAGGCGAGAAAATGTATATAGTAGATTTTGAGTTTAGCGGTAATAATGATCCTTATTTTGATATTGCATGTTATGGTAATATCGATTTTAACCATGGTCTTAATTTGTTAAAGGTTTATTTAGGGAGAACGCCTTTAAATAGCGATTTACATCGACTTTACTATCAACGCGCTAGTCAAGCTTTACAATGGCATTTAGTAGCGCTATATAAAGATAAAATAGGATTAAGCGAGAAATTAAATATCCCTTTTAAAGCGGTCGCGGATAATTATTTAAAAGAGGCGATGACATTATTAAAAGAGTTGATAAAATTTGAACAATAAGCAAGAAAAACTAAATAAATTATTTTCTAACTTGGCTACTTCTATTCAAGAAGATTTTTACTATTTGAATTTAGAGATTGGACAACTGCTTTTTAATGATGGTCAATTAAAAGAAGCCTCCGAGTATTTAATTCTTAGTTTGCCTTATTTTAAACATCATGATAAAAATCAACTTTATTTAGAAACTTTAGAAAATATTATTACGGCACTTCTTGTTTTAGAAAATGAAACAGCACTTAAATATATTTACCTTTATAAAGAAGCCTTGCCAATCTTGGAAGAAGGCCAATATCTTTTAAAAATAATTGCCTATCATAAAACATTTAAGCAACCTTATCTTCATTTAATCGATGATTTGAAATACTACCGGATTGATAAAAAGATTTTAACGGAATTACTTTTAGAAAGAATTGCTCTCACGAAAGATGAAAATGTTTTAAGAGATGATATCGCTTATTTAAAAACTATCGCTACTAATGAAGACTTAGAAAAACTCTTTCAGTTAGAATTAAGACTTTTATATGAAGCAGAAGAGATAGAAGCATTAAAGGAAAAGTTAGATGATTCAATTATTAGCATTTATTATCAACTTTTAATAAATATTAAAGAAAACAATTTTAAACTAGTTCAAAAACTAGAAACTGAATATGAAAAAAACTTCTCTTTATTGTCGTTAAAAGAGCAAAAAGTGCTTTTTCAAAACTTAACTAATTATTACTCAAAAAGCGATTTAAAGAGTCGAGATTTTTATCAAAAAAAATTAAAAGAAGTTGAAAAAGAGTTAAAAAAGCCTCTTAAAAAAGTCAAACCTCAATTGGTAATTCCTAAAATAACAACTCAAGCGGAGCCTTTAAAAATTAAAAAAGAAATTAAAGTTAAAACTGCTGAAGCTTTTTATTACTTTGAAGAAGTATTCAATAAACTTAAAGAACTGCCTTACGCGACTTCTTTAGAAGATAATTTAAGAGAAACATTAACGATAATCAATAATTATTTTAATTTTAGTGATCTTTTAATTGTGCTCGATAAAAGTTATTATCATTTTAAAAAAGGACGGTTATATTTAAAAGATTTTAATGAGGAAAAACTTTTAAAATCTCCACTTGGTATAGCTTTAAACAATCAAGAAGATCATGTTTTTTTAACAGCTGAAACTAAATACAATTATAACATTATTACTGATAATCTTTTTCTTGATGGTGCTGTTAAACAAGTTTTTGTTTATTATTTAGGGAAAAGGCAAGCAATAATGTTTTATCAAGAAGAGTTATATCCACTTTATGAGGAGGATTTAAAGTTAAAACTTCTTAGTGCTTGGCTAGGTTTTTATTTAAAAACAGTAAATAGTTTTACAAAAAAGGAGCGTTTGACTGAAATTTATCAATCTTTCTTTAAAAATGATTTTTTAACGCTCTTTTATTTAGAGAATGATTACCTTTATGGCAATGATAATTTTAAGAAACTATTTTTAACAAAATCACAATTATCTTTAGATAGTTTTTTATTAAAATGGCCTTTTCATGAACGCAATCAATTAAACGAGGCTTTAACGGCCGTTTATCAAACTAAAGCCCCCCTCACTCTGACTTTAAAGTATTTAGAAAAAAGTTATTTAATAACGCTCTTTTATGAAACGGTTATTTACGGTTCCTTAACTGACGTTACTGAACTTGTTAAAGAGTTAGAAAGGGCGATTATTAAGGCCAATTATGGAACTAATGATGATTTTCAAACGCTTGTTAAGTTTAAAGAAGATTTCTCAAAATTAAAGGGTGAAAAACGCACCTTTTTATTAGTTTCTTTAAAAGAAGAGCAGCAATTAGCTAAAATTTACGGTAAAGAAGAAATTTTAAGACGTTTAAGAGCTAAAATGGTTGTTTTTAAAGAGGAGGCTATTTATCAATATGATGGTAGTAGTTTTCTAGTTAGTTTACCTTTTAATGATATTAGAACTGTTAATAATTATTTGAGAGAGTTGGCTTTAAAAGATTATTTTTTGATGGGAGTTTTAAGGTACCCTGTTGAAACTAAAGAAAGTGCTGTTGATAAAATTTTAACTTATTTATCTTTAGCGCATCACTATGCTAAATTAAATCGTCTTCCTTACTTTTATTTTAAGTATGACCTTTATCAAAAAGATAAATATGAAAGTGAATTATTGGCTCAAATTTTAACACTTATTGAACAACAACAGTTGCAGTTGCAATTTAAACAAATTATCAATTTAAAAACTAATAAGGTTTATGCTTATTTAGTCGATCTTTTTACGGAAAGCCTCTCAATTAAAAGTGATTATTATCGTTATTTAGCGAAAGCTCATAATCAGTTAGCTTTCTTAGAAAGATACTTATTAAAAGAGAGCTTTAAAGCTCTAGCGGAAATTTATCAAAAAACCGGCAAATATTTAAAACTGGCATTAGTAATTAGTGAAGACACTATTAAAGAACGAGGTTTTAACGCCTATTTAATTGGTCTTTTTAAAACTTATCAAATTCCTTATCATCTCATCGATATTATCGTAGTTAATGCTCATAAAAAAAGTTATTTAAAATTAACAGAATTATCCGAGTTGGGAGTTTTAATTGGTACTAATGAGTTACAGCAATTGAGTTTAAGCACTACTAAAATATTTTATTATCATGAGAAAATAAACCGCTTCGCTAAAAAAGAGTTATCTTTTATTAGTTATTTAAAAGGCTTTGCAGTAGAAAACGATCTTAAATTAATTTTTACTAATATCGAAGATGATGTTTTAATTGAACAATTAAGAGAACTAGACATTAGTTATTTAGAAGCGGGTGAAAGTTATCAAAAATGGAGCTTAGCAGAATTGTTAGCTTTTATTGAAAAACTATAAGAGATGACTAACTCCTACTAGTAAAGAGCGAAAAATACGGTAAAAAATATTTTTGTTGTCTAAGTCTTTCAGACTCATCTGAGTTGATTTAGCAATCGTTTCATCTAAAAACTTTTTAATTTCTTGTAGGGTTTTACTTTGATAAAACCAAACGGTATTTTCAAAGTGTAAATAAAAGCTTCTAAAATCAAAATTAACAGTACCAATAGCGGCGCTAGCACCATCGATATAAACAATTTTTGAATGAATAAATCCCGGTGTATATTGATAGATATAAACGTTTTTAATGTCAACCAATTCTCTTAAATAGTATTTAGTGACGACATAAACAAACTTTTTATCGGGTATTTTAGGAATGATAATAGTTACTTTAACACCGCTTAAAGCTTGGATTTTAATAGTATTAATTATTTCCGAGTCGACAATAAAATAAGGGGTAGTAATAAAGATTTCATCTTTAGCTGCGTAAAGCATTTGGGTAAAGAGATTTTTAGTAGTATAGTTTTTTAAAAAAGGAGAATCGTGATAAGGGATGACGTAACCATCATAAGCAAAGTTATTAGTAGGTAAATGGTCAGTTAAAGTTAGTTTATCGGGATTATATAAATTCCAGGCTTCGATAAAAGAAGCAGTCATCGCAATCACTGCGTCCCCTTCTAAAAAGATGGCAGCGTCGTGCCAATGACCAAACTTTTTTTTAATATTGACATATTCATCAGCGATATTAATACCGCCAGTGAAAGCTTTTTCGTTGTCGATAATAATCATTTTACGGTGGTCGCGATAATTAAGTGAAACTTGAAAACGCAATTTTAAAGGATTAAAAATAGTTGTTTTAATGCCTAACTGATTCATTCGTTGTTTGAAATTGCTTTTAACTTTAGAAGAGGTCCCAAAATCATCATATAACAGTCTTACATCGACGCCAGCGTTTATTTTATTAACTAAGATAGGTAAGATATGATTCCAAACTTGACCTTTTTCATCTAAAATAAAATAATGTAAAAAGATGCTCTTTTGAGCTTTTTTCAACTCTTCGATAACTTTCGTTAATTTCGCTTCTCCTGAAGGTAAAAAGGTGAGATTTGTATTAGCAAAATAAGGCCAACCTTCGCCTTCTAAATAGGTAATTTGTTTTTGATAGCGAGCTGGTAATTGCGGTAATTCTTTAAAATAAGGCAGTAAAGATTCTTTTCTGATATTGTCTAGCTGGATAACTGTTTTTCTAATTTTCCTTCTTTGACTAAAAGGTTTAAAAGTGAGATAAAAGAGTCCGCCAAAAATGGGCGCTACTAACATCGGGACGACCCAACTCATTTTATAAACGGGTAAGTCATCGCTCTTTAAAACGATAATGACCATTATAAAGCTTAAACCATAATTAACAACTAATAAGTAATTATATTTTTCAGCCAAAAAAAGCACAATCAAGACAAAAAATATTATTTGCAGTAACGTAATAAAAGCGATAATTGTAACTTTATTTGTTAAAAATCTTAATAGTCTTTTCATTTTATCCCCGTTTTAATTATACCGCAACTCTAAAGAAAAGGCATCTCTAATCACTAAAAGAAAGGAAACGGAGGCTAGTCTTAATGAAAATATCATCTTCAAAAAAACGCTAAAAGTATTATAATTACGAAAAAAATTAGGGTTCCTGCGCAGTTTTTACTAATTAATTTACTTGTATTTAGAACCTATTCGCGTTAAAATAAGGTGGAATGCTCATCAATAAAGGGAGGTTTTTAAGATGGTTGTTTTAGCAGCAATAGAAGTGGAATTGCTTTATTTATGGGGAGCAATTTTTTTAGCAGCTCTCATTATTGAATTAAAAACTTTTAATTTAACCTCTGTTTGGTTTTGTGTTAGTGCTCTAATAACGCTTATTGCTGGGATTTTCGGTGCTAATATTTATTGGCAAATTGTTATTTTTATCGTCACCTCAACAGTTTTGTTAATCGTCACTAAGCCTTTAGTTCGTAAGGTTGCTAAAAAAGGGCATGAAAAAACTAATGTCGATCGTTTTATTGGCAAAAAAGCACTCGTTACTAAAAAGATAACGGCTGATCATTATGGTGAGGTTAGTATTGAAAATAGTATTTGGAGAGCTGCAAGTTTTGATGAGAGTAGTTTTAAAGTTGGAGACAAAGTAGTAGTAAAAGAGATTAGTGGAGTAAAATTAGTTGTTAGTAAATTTAAAGAAATTGAGGAGGATAACTAAAAATGAATTTAATATTAAGTACTATTAGTCCAGGATTAATTGTTTTAATAGTAGTGATTGTAGTGCTGCTTTTAATTGCAGCTTCAGGATTTAGAGTAGTTCCCCAGGCGCAAGCCTATGTAATTGAAAGATTGGGTGCTTATTATAAGACTTGGAACACCGGTCTTCATTATTTGGTGCCATTTTTTCACCGGATTTCTAAAAAAGTCAATTTAAAGGAACAAGTTTTTGACTTTGATCCGCAACCAGTTATTACTAAAGATAACGTTACGATGCAAATTGATACAGTCGTTTTTTTCACAATTGCCGATCCTAAATTATATACTTATGGGGTTGATAAACCGATTTTCGCAATTGATAAATTAACCGCAACAACTTTGCGTAATATTATTGGGGATATGGATTTAGATGAAACTTTAACAAGTCGAGATGTTATTAATTCGCGAATTAGAACGATTATCGATGACGCTACCGATCCTTGGGGTATTAAAGTTAATCGTGTGGAACTTAAAAACATTTTACCGCCAAGCGATATTCGTGATGCAATGGAAAAACAGATGAGAGCGGAGCGGGAAAGAAGAGAAGCGATTTTGCGTGCTGAAGGTGAAAAAAGAGCTAAAATTCTTCAAGCAGAAGGCTATAAAGAATCAGCGATTTTAGAGGCAGAAGGATTTAAAGAAGCGGCAATCTTAAAAGCTAATGGTGAAGCAGAAGCGATTGTAAAAATCCAAGAAGCAACTGCGAAAGGAATTGAGTTAATTCGCAAGTCCAATGCTGATGAAGCGGTCTTGACATTAAAGGCTTACGAAGCATTAGCGGAAATGAGCAAAGGACAAGCAACTAAAATTATTGTCCCTTCTAATTTAAGTGCCGTTGCTGGTTTGGCAACTTCACTGGCTGAAATTGTTAAAGAACCGAAAAAATAAAGTTTTAAAAAGAAATAATTTAAAAGATAATTTGCTTTTTAATGAAGCAGATTATTTTTTTATCTTTTAATTTTCTTAATTAGATGATTATTTAAATAAAAAGGCATATTGATTGGTTAAGAATTGAGAAACTCATATAATAGCACGTAAGGTGATTAAAATGGAAGTAGAAATTTGGTTTGATTTTGTTTGTCCTTTTTCATATGTAGGGAAAAAACATTTTGAAGAAGCGCTAGCTAATTTTAAAGAAAAAGAAAAAGTTAAAGTAGTTTTTAAAAGCTTTTGTGTGACACCATATATTAAAGAAACATTAATAGAAGATGTTCATATGATGCTAGCAAAACATAAAGAAATTAGCTATCATGAAGCAAAAGCACTTCATAAGATGCTGACAGAAAAATACTATCAGTTTGATTTTAATTTTGACAACGTCGTCGTTACAAGCTCTCGTAAAGCTCATCAAATTATGCACATGATTACAGACGAAGAACTTAAAAGTATTTTTATTGACCATGTCTTTAAAGCTTACTTTGTCGATAATTTAGATATTTCTAGTCTGGAAGTTTTAAAAGAACTAGGGAGTTATGTGGGACTTAAAAAAGAAGATGTTGAAGCCGTTTATAATACCGAAATGTTTTTAGGGGAAATCTTTGATAATACCGATGAATTAGAAGAACTTAATTTAAAAGGAATCCCTGCCTTTGTAATTGATAAAAGATTTTATTTGCCTGGAGCTCATCCAGTTAGTGCTTATAGTGAAATGTTAGCTTCTTTTTACCAAAAAGCTCAAAAAAAAACTAACAATGAAGTTTCGTTTACAAAAGGTGCTTAATTATTAAGGATCTTTTTTTCTTTAAGGCTCTTATTAGGATTTATGATTGATATGGTATAATTGAGATGTAAAAGGAAGTACAAATTTTTAGTGTAAGAGGTGAAAAGGATTGAGAAATTTAACAATGTTAATCGATTTTTATGAATTAACAATGGCTAACAGCTATTTTTTACAAGGTAAAAATGAGTTGGCTTCTTTTGATCTTTTTTTTAGAAAAATACCAGATAATGGCGGTTACGCTATTATGGCTGGTTTAGAACAAGTCATTCAATATATTGATGAATTGGAATTTAGTAACGAAGATATTGAGTTTTTAAGAACTAAAAAGATTTTTGCTGAAGAGTTTTTGACTTATTTAAAAAGTTTTAAATTTAGTGGTTCTTTATATGCAGTTAAAGAAGGAACACCAATTTTTCCTAATGAGCCGGTTTTGACTGTGATAGCTCCTATTATTGAATGCCAAATTATGGAGACGATGTTGCTGCTGACTATTAATCATCAAAGTTTAATCGCCACTAAGACGGCGCGAATAGTATCGGCTGCTCAAGGTCGAAATGTGATTGAGTTTGGCTCACGAAGAGCTCAAGGTTATGACGCTGCCAATTATGGAGCGAGAGCGGCTTATATTGCAGGTGTAATCGGGAGCGCTAATACTTTTACAGAAAGAAGATTTAACATTCCTGCTTTAGGAACGATGGCTCATAGTTATGTGCAATCTTTCCCCAGTGAGTATGAGGCTTTTTTGGCCTATGCAAAAACCTATCCTAATGACGCTCTTTTTCTAGTAGATACTTATTCTACTTTAAAATCAGGAATTCCCAACGCAATTAAGGTTGCCAAAGAATACTTAATCCCAAGAGGGCATCGTCTTAAAGGAGTTCGTATTGATTCTGGTGACTTGGCTTATTTATCAAAAGAAATTAGAAAAATGTTTGATGAAGCTGGTTTAGAAGATGCTCAAATTACAGCCTCTAATGCCTTAGATGAATATTTGATTCAAGAGTTGTTACGTCAAGATGCTAAAATTGATTCTTTCGGGGTCGGAGAACGTCTCATTACTTCAAAGAGCGATTCTGTTTTTGGTGGTGTTTATAAGTTGTCGGCCTTAATGGAAAAGGGCAAATGGGTGCCAAAAATGAAATTAAGCGATAATGTTGAAAAAACGACTTTGCCGGGAATAAAAGGGCTCTATCGTTTTTATGATGAAAATAATAAAGCAATCGCTGACGTTATTACTTTATCCGATGAAGTCATCGATGCCAGCAAACCATATCATCTTTTTGATCCTATCCATCCTTGGAAGAGTAAGACGATTACTAATTACCGCGTTGTTTCTTTGCTGACACCGATTTTTATTAATGGTAATCTCGTCTATAATAAACCGAGTTTAACAGAAATAAGAAGTTACCATAAAGAAGAAATGAAAACTTTATGGGATGAAGTTAAACGTTTTGAATTTGCTCATAAGTATTATGTTGATTTATCAAAGCCATTATGGGAATTAAGAAAAAAACTGATTAATCACTATCTTGAAAAGATTGAATTATAAAATTTTAAAAGAGCAATAAACATTAATGCGTTATCAAACCTAAATTAAAAAGGGTTTTGGTAACGTTTTTTTATCGCTTAAAAAAGATAGTAAATTGCTGCTTTTTTAGTCATTTTATTTATGTTATAATATATGAGTAATAATTCATATGTGGAGGTGCTCATATGTTGTTGGAATTTAAAATAAAAGAAAAATTAACAAGTATATTTAAAGGGTTGGCAGACTCAACAAGGTTAGATATTTTAACATTGTTAAGCCAAAAGGAACGTTCTGTTTCTGAAATAGTGGCGCTCTTGACAATTAGTCAAAGTGCGGTTAGCCACCAACTAAAAACTTTAAAAGAAGCTGCGTTAGTAAAAGGAATTAGAAAAGGTAAATATGTTATTTATAGTTTAAACGATGATCATGTCTATCAAATCTTTACTCAAGCAGTGGAACATGCTAAAGAAATGATTAATGAGGAAAAAAATGTCTAATAACAATGAAAAAGTAAAACAAGACCATCATCACCATCAAATTTTTTTAATACTTTATCTTGTGGGAGTGGCACTCTTTTTGGCGAGTCTTTTTATTGAGCCATTAAAAGTTGTTAAATTTGCTTTTCCAAGTAATTATTTATTAATACCATTATATGTTTTAATGGTTTTATTAATGGGAGTTGAAATTGTTTTTGAAGCAACAATGAAACTTTTAAAAGCGTTAATAAAAGAAAAAAAGTTTCTTCCTGATATTCACCTTTTGATGAGCCTTGGTGTTTTGGGTGCTTTTATTATTGGCAAATATATTGAAGGAGTCTTGCTCTTTTTAATTTTTGGAGGAGCTCATTTTTTAGAAGATTTAGTTAGTAAAAGAAGTAGTGCTAACATCGAAAAACTACTAAATTTAACTCCTCCCAAAGCTCGTTTAATTAGTGCTGATGGAACTATTGAGATTGTCAGTAGTGAAAGTCTTTTAATCGATGATGAAATTAAGGTGCTTCCTGGTGATGTTATTGCCCGTGATGGCGTTATTATTAGTGGTATTAGTGAAATTGATGAGGCGATTATTACTGGTGAAGACCTACCTAAACTTAAAACTGTCGATGAAGAAGTTTATGCAGGGACGATTAATTATAGTGGTACTTTAATTGTTAAAATAAATAAAACTGAACAAGAAACGATTTTAGCTAAGATAGTAAAAATGGTAAAAGAAACTAAAACCAGTTACACTAAAACAGCCCTCATAATTAAAAAAATAGAACCAATTTTCGTGAGCGTTGTTTTAATAATAGCACCACTTTTTTATTTAGCAGGCTTATTTTTATTTAAATGGGGTTATCATGATAGTTTTATTAGAACGATAGTGCTTTTAATTGGTGCCTCTCCTTGTGCACTAGCGGTTACCGATATTCCAGCAACCCTATCGGCGCTATCTTTTCTTGCAAAGAAAGGGATTATTTTTAAAAGTGGCGATATTTTAGCTAATGTTAGTGAAATAGATGTTATTGCTTTTGATAAAACGGGTACTCTCACTGTAGGAAAACCAGAGTTAAATGAACTGCTTTTCTCAAGTGAAGTTAAAGAAGAAGAAAAAGCTTTTTATGAACAAATAATTTATTCTTTAGAGTATCAAGCAAATCATCCTCTAGCAAGAGCGGTGATGAATTATTTTAAAGATCAAACTAACCTTGATTTAACAGTTATTAATGAAATAGGAATTGGTGTTAAAGCCAATTATGACAATCACCTTTATAGTCTTTTAAAAGCTGACGGTAATTTAGCGAAAGAGTTAAAAGAACGAGAAGCTGTTTTTTTAAAGTTAGGGAAGACGGTTGTTTATTTTAAAAAAGACAATAAAACGCTCGCTTTATTAGCTTTTAGTGATGAAATAAACGAGGGTGCTAATGATGTTATTTCCTATTTTAATAACGCCGATATTAAAACGGTTTTAATTACTGGCGATAATAAGAAGACGGCTTTAGAAGTTCAAAATAAATTAAAGATTGCGGCTTGTTATAGTGATGTTTTACCGGAAGAAAAAGCTGCTATTATTAAAACTCTTCAAAAAAATAATCAAAGCGTTTTAATGGTTGGGGACGGGATTAACGATGCAGTCGCTTTAAAAAGTGCTGACATTGGAATTTCAATGGGTGATGGAACTGATATCGCGATTGAAGTTTCTGATGGGGTGCTAGTAAAAAACGATTTAAGCAAATTATCACTTATCCACCGTGTTAGTAAGCGTTTAAAAAGAGTGGTTTTAGAAAATATTATCTTTGCTTTAGGAGTAGTAGTGCTCTTGTTTATTTTGAATATTTTTGGTTTAATGAAGATGTCTTATGCAGTTGTTATTCATGAGGGGAGTACTTTATTAGTAATTTTAAGTGGCTTAAGATTGTTAGTTGAGAACTATTAAGGAGGGATAAGAAAATGATTAAAGAAAAATTAGCATCTGTCTTTGATTTTGTGGGAGTTATCGATGTTACTCGTTATCCCAATTATCAAAAGGAAGCTTTGTTAGCTGGTTTTAAAAGCATTTTCGTAGTAGGACTTGCTTATCCTAATCTTACTTATCCTCATCAATCTGATGCTTTTTTAGCTAGTATGTATACTTATGGACTTGATTATCATGATGTTATTAGAAGGCTTGCTCAAGAGGTTTTAAAAGGTGAAGACTATCAAGTCTTAGTTGACAACCATCAACTTAATGAAAGAAAAGCATTGGAATTGACAGGATTAGCTTATTGGGCTAAAAATGATTTAATGATTTCTAAACAGTTTGGCAGTTACTTTTTTATCGGTTTAGTGTTAACTCCAAAAAGATATCCTGAAGTAATTGTTGAAAATGATGATTCTTGTGGGGATTGCCAGCTTTGTATAGAGGCTTGTCCGGTTAATGCTTTAAGAGGTGGCTTTAAAATAGCTCAATGCTTGAGCGCTTTAAATCAAAAAAAAGGGCCGCTCTCAGAACTTACAATAAAGAAAAATTATTTACTATTAGGTTGTGATATTTGTCAGCGTGTTTGTCCTAAAAATAGAGGTATTGTCAATGATTGGCATCACCATTTTAAAAAAAGGGAAACTACTTATGTTTTAATTGCCGATCTTTTTAATTTAAGTAATAAACAGTTTAACTTAAAATATGGCAAGCATGCTTATTTATGGAAAGGTAAGACGCTCTTGTTAAGAAATGCCTTAACACTCTTGTTAAAAACTAAAAATACTAACTATAATGAGCAAATTAAAAAAACTATTGCTGATCAAAAATACCCAAAGTGGTACAAAGAAGATGCTCTAAAGATTTTAAAGAGGTTAGAAAGCTGATGTTAAATATTGTTTTATATGAACCGCTTATCCCCCAAAATACTGGAAATATTATTAGAACTTGTGTGGGCATTGATGCTAAACTACATTTAATTAAGCCTTTAGGTTTTAGTTTGGATGATAAGTACTTAAAACGGAGTGGTTTGGATTATTTTAAAAAAGTTTCATTAACAGTTTATGAAAACTTTTCTCTATTTGAAAAAGTTAATAAAGGGCATTATTTTTATTTTTCCCGTTACGGCCAAAAAAGTTACCATGAAATCGACTTTAAGGCCTTTAAAGGGGCCGTCTATTTGATTTTTGGTAAAGAAACAACTGGTGTGGAAAGAACTTTGTTAGCCACTAATCTCGCTCATGTTTACCGAATCCCTCATAATGATAAAATTAGATCTCTTAATTTAAGTAATAGCGTCGCTATTGTAAGTTATGAATATTTGCGGCAGTTAGATTTTAATAATTTATCTAAAGTGGAGCCGGATACTTTAAAAGGAAAAGATTATTTAAGTAATTTCAAAAAATAAAAAGTACCTTAATAGGGAAACTTGTTTTTCTGAAACAGGTATCATTTTAAGGCTTTTTAAGGTATACTAATGTTTGGTGAAATAAAGATTGGAGATAGATATCATGAAAATTATTAGTGTTAATAGTGGATCGAGTAGTTTAAAATTTCAGCTTTATCAAATGCCAGAAGAAACAGTTATTGCGAGTGGTCAAGTCGAAAAAATCGGTTTTAAAGATAGTGTTTGTACTTTAAAGCATAACGGCGAAATCAGAAAAGAGACTTTAGCAGTTAAAAATCATACCCAAGCAGCAAAATTGATAATTGATGGTTTAATAAACGAGCAAGTTTTAACAAGTATGCAAGAAATAAATGGAGTGGGACATCGTATTGTTCAAGGTGGAGAAGTCTTCGATAGAAGTACTTTAGTCAATAAAAAGGTAATTGAACAAATTTTAATTTTAGGAGAAATGGCGCCACTTCATAATTACGCTCATGTAGAAGCGATTAATGGTTTTTTAAAAGTCCTTCCCGATATCCCTCACGTTGTTGTTTTTGATACTACTTTTCATCAAACGATGAAAGCTGATGCTTATATGTATTCAACACCTTACGAGTGGTATTTAAATTATGGAATTAGAAAATATGGTTTTCATGGTAGTAGTCATAAATATGTTAGTGAAAAAACTAATGAACTTTTAAAGTTAGAAAATAGTAAAGTAATCGTTTGTCATATCGGTAATGGTGCTAGTTTAAGCGCGGTTGTTAATGGTAAATGTGTTGATACAAGTATGGGCTTTACGCCTTTAGAAGGTATTCCAATGGGAACGAGAACGGGTTCTCTTGATCCAGCGATTTTGAGCTATATGGAAAAGAAGTTAAATGTTAGTAGTGATGAGATGTATGAAATTTTAAATAAAAAGAGTGGCTACTTAGGAGTTAGTCAACTTTCAAGTGATGCTCGAGACTTAGAAGAAGCAGCTTTTCGAGGTCATAAGCAAGCGATATTAGCTTTTGAACTTCAAGCAAAAAGAATAGCTGATTATATCGGTTCTTATTATGTCTATATGGGAGGATTAGACGCGGTTAGTTTTACTGCTGGGATTGGCGAAAATTCACCCTACCTGAGAAAGTTGGTGTTAGAGCGCTTAAAAGTGTTAGGTGTTTTAATCGATGAAGAAGCCAACAACAACAATCGTCTGCTTATTTCTAGTCCTGATTCTAAAGTTAAAATTTACGTAATTAAAACCAATGAAGAATTGGTAATTGCGAGAGATACGATGGCATTTATTAAAAACAATAACATCGTTTAAGCATTAAGAGAGTAGTTAAAGAAAACCCTTTGATTCTTTTTTTAAAAAGAAAAGAGGGTTTTTTATTTGTAATTTCGAAGACTAAAAGGTAATCAAAAGAGAATGTTTTTAAAAAAATATTAATTCTAATAAGTAAAAAAAATCTTATTTTTAGGCTCCTTATGTTAAAATATAAACAATCGATAAAAAATTTCTTGGGAGGGAAGCTATGTGGGTAAAAAGAAGACATAAGATTTTCCATAAACTAGCGAGAAGAATAGCTTATTGTATTTTTAGATTGAAGTATCGGTTCCGCTCTAAATTATATAAGTTACCTAAGGAACCACATTTAATTCTATTTAATCATGTTAGCAATCTCGATCCGGTTTTTGTAGGACTTTCTTTTACGAGGCCAACCTATTTTATCGCTAATGAAGATTTATTTAATATTCCTTATGTTTCTAAAATTTTAAATTATTTAGTGGCTCCAATCCCCAAACAAAAATCTGTTCGTGATTCTAGTGCGATTAGAACTTCACTGAAAATTATTAAAGAGGGCGGTAATATTGGTGTCGCTCCGGAAGGAAATAGAACATATAGTGGTAGTTTAGGGTTTATTGATATCGCTATTAGTAAGTTTGCAAAACTATTAAAAGTTCCGGTTGTGCTTTACTCAATTAAAGGGGTATTTGGTGTTAATCCGCGCTTTTCTATTGATATTAGAAAAGGAAAGATATTTGGTAAGGTAGAAAGGATTCTTACTGTTGAAGAAGTGAAGACTCTTAGTAATGAAGAATTATTAGAAGTTATTAAAACCACTCTCACTGTCGATGATAGTAAACTTGATTTACCTTATAAGGGTAAAAAACGGGCTGAGGAGTTGGAAAGTGTTTTTTATCTTTGTCCAGTGTGCCAACAATTTCATACTATCTACTCTAAAGGTAATTACTTTGGCTGCGGTAATTGTGGTTATCAAGTGGAATATACTGAAAAATTGCTTTTTGAAAGTGATGATGATCGTTTTAAATTTAAAACTATTAAAGAATATTATCAATTTCAAATTGAATATCTTAAAAAATATCCTTATCAAGGTTTAACTTATAGTGATGATAATATCGTTTTAGTAAAAGCTTTTATGCACCAAAAAAGAGAAAAACTTTTAAAAGGACGTCTGTCTTTAAATAAAGAGCGCTTATTAATAGACGGTGTTGATGGTAAAAGAGAGTTTTTATTAGAGGAGATTGTTTCTTTAGCAATTGTTTATCATAACACTTTAATCGTCAACTTAAGGGATGAGAAGTATCATCTTCAGGGTGATAGTAAATTTAATGCTTTAAAGTACTTACATTTATATACATTAATTAAAAACGAAACAAAAGGAGAAGAAGATGAATTTTTGGGAATTTGAGTTAAATACTTTTGATGTTTGGGTCTTTTTAGGTATTTTAGTTATTGTTTTTTTATTAGCGAATGTTTTAAGAAGAAAGGTGGGTTTTATCCGCAGTTCTTTATTACCAACAGCTTTAATTGGAGGACTAATAATGTTGATATTAAAGTCCTTTGGGCTTTTTGATCAACTTTTTGACGTTAAAAAGATGAATAAGTTTATGGAGTCTGTTACTTATCATACCTTAGCATTAGGTGTAATTGCCTTGATGTTAAAGTCAACGACTAAAGATAAAAATAAAGAAGCTCAAAAACAAATTTTTAATGCAGGACTTATTACCGTTAATACTTATTTAATTCAAGCGATAGTAGGAACGGCATTAACTGTTTTATTAGCAGTAACCTTTTTAAAAGATTTGTTTCCCGCTGCTGGTTTATTACTGCCATTAGGTTTTGGACAAGGTAGTGGGCAAGCGAATAACTTTGGAAGCATGTTTCAAACCAAACATGGTTTTGTAGGTGGGACAAGTTTTGGACTTTCAATCGCGACGATTGGTTTTTTAGTGGCGGGAATAGTAGGTGTTTTTCATATCAATTTAATGAGAAGGAAAGGTCGTATTAAAATTGGTGAGGATGCTACTTTTACTTCTATCGAAGAAACGGTTTCTCCAAATGAAATTCCAGTTTCTGAAACTGTCGATAGACTTTCTATTCAGGTCGCTTTGATTATGGTAGTTTATTTTATTACTTTTTTATTGATGTTTGGGGTTGAAAATTTAAAAATAGGTGCTTTTGGTGATGACACTTTAAAGCCGATGATTTGGGGTTTTAACTTCTTAATTGGCTCGTTATTTGCGGTATTATTGAAATTCGTTTTCAAAAGACTAAAAACAAGAGATTTAATGACGAGAGATTATCCTAATAATTATTTACTTAATAGAATTAGTGGTTTCATGTTTGATTTAATGATTATTGCAGGAACAGCCGCGATTGAAATTGAAGTAATGAAGCATTTAGTACTACCGTTAGTTATTATTACTTTTGTGGGAACGATAGTGACTTACTTTTATGTTAGAACGCTCGCGTATAAAATGTTTCCTAGTTATCAAGAAGAAGCATTTGTTTCACTTTTTGGAATGTTAACTGGTACAAATTCAACGGGAATGATTTTACTAAGAGAAGTAGATCCGCACTTTGAAACTCCAGCAGCAAGCAATTTAATTTATCAATCATTTTACGCAATCGCTTTAGGTTTTCCACTTTTCTTACTATTAGGCTTAGCTCCACGTGGCCTTAATGAAACTTTAATTACTTTAGCAATTGTAATTGTGATGTTTATCGCCTTCAATATCCTCTTACTAAGAGCACAAATCTTTAAGAGTAAAACAAAAAAACCAACCACTAGTTGATTGGCTTTAAAGTTTTTTAAAAAGTTTTAATATTCTAAATTTTTATTAATAATAATAAATTGATGGTGATAGGCTTTAATAATTACTCTTTTAATAAATAAAATTAAAAAAGCAATGAGACTAAAACCTAAAAAGTAAATTAAAACAAATATTCTTCCTGAAACTAGCGGTTGAATATCTTTTAAAATAGGTAATTTATTTGCATAAAGAGGGTTAATGAAAAACATATTAAAAGTACCTTCTTGAATAAAAGCATTATGCATAAAATTGAGCAAAACGGCAATAAAAATGGAAACAGCAAAAACAAAACTGCCTTTTATTAAAGAAGATAATTTATAATAATTAGTATTAAAAATAAGTCCAAAACCTAAAACAGCGATAAGACCATGATGAACCATCGTTTGAATATTGATGCCAATTGTTTCGACAAAGACGGTTTCCGGGAAGATCATTACCGCAAGACCAGAAAAAAGTGCGTAAGTCGATAAAAAAACAATTAAAGCCTCTTTAACCGCTTTTTGCTTGACAAAACTAGCGATTAAAGCGATATACATTGGCACTGAACAAAACTGATAAGGAAAAGCAAACCAAGAATAATACTCCCAATTGTTTTGATGAGTAAAAATAACTTGTTTATAAATTTCAAAACCAATTAGGATGAGAGCGAAACTTCTTAAGAGGTGGTTTAACTTCTTTTCACTAATGTTTTTCATTTTAATAACCGCAACAATAATTAAAACAATCATAATTAAAAAAGATAAATAAAAAAACCAAGACTCACTTAGAGAACCATAGAGTTTTGGTTTTATCATTTTTTTATTTAAAAAGTCGAGAATTTTTAACATCTAATCACCTGCTTACGAGAGATAATATAGCATGGAAATCCCAATAAATCAAGAGTTTACTAATTGTTTGTGAAAAAGTGAAATTGACTTACTTTTTTAAAAAAAGAGCGTATCATTAAAATAGAAAGGAATAGTGCTTAAAAGTGATTGAAATTAAAAAAGCCGATCTTACAACTCTCTCATTTTTATTAAAATTAGAAAAAGAAGCATTTAAAACTGAGAGGCGTTTTAATGAAAGTCAAATAAAAAGAAGTCTTGCGGGTAAAAGACAAATAGTATATATAATAATTTTTAATAATGAAAAAGTAGGTAGCGTTACTATTTTTAACTATCAGCGAATGATAAGAATATATTCAATCGCTATTTTAAAAGCTTTCCAAAAGCACGGCTTTGGAAAAGAACTTATTAACTTCGTAATTAAAAAGGCCAAACAAGAACAAAAAGAATGCCTCACACTAGAAGTAGATTTAAAAGAACCTCGATTGATAAATTGGTATGAAAGCTTTGGCTTTAAAACAGTGAAAATAATGCCTAATTATTATTCAAGTGGTGAAGCAGCTTTAAAAATGGAACTAAGACTTCAAGAGCGTTATAAAAAAGTTAAAAACATTATCGTTATTGACAATTATCAATCGTGGCTTACTAAATTAACTAATGTTGAAATAGTGTGGGCCGAGAATTTTATTAATTCCACTACTTATAAAAGCGAAGAATACCGGATTATTAACTTAGTTAGTAGTTATCATTATCAATCACTCGGTTACTATGTTTCATTATTAGCTTCCGCCCGCAATCAACGCGCTTTTCCTAATGTAGTGACGATTGAAGATGTTTTGGATGAAAGTATTATCGCTTCTTTAAGTGAAGATTTTAGCGAGTTAATGAATAAAACTTTTAAAGAGGTGGAAAGTGATGATTTTAAGTTAACTGTTTTATGGGGTAACGCTCTTTTAAAAAAATATCAAATGCTTGCAAAAGCATTATATAAGATTTTCGCAGCTCCCTTTTTAAATTTTTATTTTGTTAAAAATAAGAACTGGTCTTTAAAAAGGGTAAGTTTAAAAGAAGAAAACATTATCGTTGATGATGATTTCATTATGAGTGCTAATGAGTTTTTAAAACAAAAACGCTTTAGCAACTCTAAGTTTAAAAACTACCAATATGATTTAGCGATTTTAATAGATGAAAATGATTTATCTCCGCCATCCGACCAAGTAGCACTAGCTAACTTTAAATACGCAGCAGAAAAGAGAGGGTTTTATTGCGAATTCATTTCTAAAGAGGATTATCATCGCCTCAATCAGTTTGACGCTCTTTTTATTCGCGCCACTACAAATGTTAATGACTATACGTATCAATTTTCTAGATTAGCATATAGCGAAGGATTGGTAGTTATCGATGACCCTTGGTCAATTTTAAAATGTGCTAACAAACTATTTTTACATGAAAGTATTGAAAAACATCATCTTTTAACACCTCTAACTTTACTCGTAACTAAAAAGACTGATTTAAATACTCTTATCACGCGCTTAAGTTTTCCTTTTATTTTAAAACAGCCTGATAGTGCCGCTTCTAGAGGTGTTTTTAAAATTAATGATGAAAAGGAATTAAAACAGAAATTGGATGAACTATTTTTAACGAGCGAAATAATTCTCGCCCAGCAGTATTTAAAAACAGCCTTTGACTGGCGGGTAGGAGTTTTAAATAATAAGCCACTTTATGTTTGTAAATATTTTATGGCAAAAGACCATTGGCAAATTTATCATTGGGAAGAGAATTACAATAAGTTTGTAGTTGGTGAGGTGGAAACTTATTTAGTAGATGAAGTGCCTAAAAAGATTATCAAAGCTGCTTTACAAGCGGCAGCGATAATTGGAGATGGATTTTATGGAGTAGATTTAAAAGAACGCGATGATAAAATTTATCTAATTGAAATCAATGATAATCCTAGCATCGACAGTGGCTGGGAAGATAAACTCTTAAAAAATGAACTTTATAAAACTATTATCGATTATTTTTATGAAAAAATTATTATAACGAGAAATTTAAAAAAGCGTAAAACACATTAAAAAAGTTTAAATATAAACTTTATTTTATTAATAAATCTTAATTTTAAAGTGACGGTTGTTAGTGATTAAAACACTTTTTAAAAGATTATATGCTATACTTATTAACAGTAAAGAAACAATTTAAAGAGGGGATTTACTAATGATTATTGTCTATGTAATTGACAGCTATGGGGAATTTTCAAACGGAACTACAATAACAGCGAAAAGATCAAAAGAACACTTAGAAAAATTAGGCTATACAGTAAGAGTGGTTTCCACCGCTGAAAGTACTGAAGAGGGATTTTATCAACTAAAAAAAAGAAGGATACCTCTGGTTTCTTATTTCGCGGAAAAGCAAAGTATGAATTTTGCTAAACCTGATAAAAAAGTTTTTAAAGAAGCTTTTAAAGGGGCTAGTTTAGTCCATGTCTTTTTACCCTATAAATCGGGTAGAGTTGCGATAAAAGTAGCAAGGCAAATGAAAATACCTGTTTCAGCCGCTTTTCATATGCAGCCCGAACATATTACATATGGAATGGGATTAGATCGTTTTGGCCGCCCTTTGGCTTGGTTTATTTACAAATGGTTGAAGTGGCGTTTTTATCGTAAAGTAGCCCATATTCATTGTCCTAGTGAATTTATTCGTGATCAATTAATAAAACATAATTATAAAAATGTCTTTCATGTTATTTCTAATGGAGTAGAAGAAAGATTTTTCACCACACCTGATCGGAACGACAAAAAGGACTTGATCAAGATCTTAACAATCGGGAGATATTCAAAAGAAAAGAGACAAGATACTTTATTAAAAGCAATTAATAAAAGTAAATATAAAGATAATATTAAAGTGATACTGGCAGGTAAAGGCCCTCGAGAACGGCACTTAAAAAAATTAGCGAAAAAGTATCGCTTAAATTGTCAGTTTAGTTTCTTTAGCCAAGAAGAGTTAATTAAAAAGATTGAAAAAAGTGTTTTATATATTCATCCGGCTGAAGCAGAAATCGAAGGTATTTCAGCATTGGAAGCGATCGCTAGCGGCTTAGTCCCAATCGTTGCTAAATCAAAACAATCAGCAACGCAAAAATTTACTTTAACGGAAGAATCATTGTTTAAAGTACGAGATTATCAAGAATTAGCCCAAAAAATTGATTATTTTATCGATTTTTATGAACGGAGGAAACATTTAGAAGCTAAATATCGAAACTATTTAAGAAATTATCAAATTGAAAAATCAATAAGTCTTTTAGAAGAATTTTTTAAAGAAACAATTTATGATTATAAAAGAAGACAAGCAGCTCATTCCAAGCAAGGAAAAAGAATTAAAAAAAGTATCGTTAAAACAAGAAAAGGAAGAGCAGCCTCCTTCTTATTCTATTATTTCTTCGCGATGCCAGTTTTGATGTTTTATTTTATTTTAATTAGAGGACTTAGAATTAAAGGTAAAAAGAACTTGAAAAAAATAAAGAATGGTGCGATCTTTATTTCTAACCATGTACATAAACTTGACTCTGCAATGGGAGGTCTTGCTGCTTTTCCTAAAAAACCAATCTTTACCTCTTTACCTAGTAATTTTCAAATTCCAATTGTCGGTTCTCTGGTCCATATTTTAGGAGCTTCTCCAATTCCAGCGACTCCTTTGGAAACCAAAATCTTTTTTACAGAATTAAAAGATAAATTAGTTAAAGGAAGATATGTTCATTTTTTCCCAGAAGGCGAACTGATAACTAAATCAGAAGAAATAAGAGAGTTTAAGCGGGGTGCATTTATGCTTGCTGAAGAGGCTAAAGTGCCAATCGTTCCTTTAAGAATCAATTTTATCGAAAAAGAAAGGAGAATTCATTACCCCTTTTTTATGAAAGATAAAATTGAACTCTTAGTAGGGAAACCAATTTATCCTAATATCTTTTTGCCCAAAAGAGCAGCGATTGACGAACTTCAAACCCGAGCAATTGCAGCGATGCAACAATTACAGTAAAATCACTTCCTAAACTTATAACCAAGGGATTTTCCTCCTCCCCCTTTAGTGCTTGAAAAGGAACTAAATAAAGCGGGAAGCAGAAAAAAAGAACTATTACCGAGCAATAATATAACTAACACAATAACGGCAATATGCCAAGCCTTTAAAGAGAACTTTTTTGTTTCATAAGGTTTAAAATATTGAAATTCATCATTTAAGAAATCGGCAAGATTTAAATAATTTTCAAAAGTATCATCATCATCTAATTGATAGAGTTTTTCTCTAATAGTAGCGATAAGATGATAAGTTAATGAAACTATTCCTTCTTGAAAATAGAGATCATCTTGATAAAAATAGTCATTTATTAAAGTGCTCACTAAAGAGGCTGGAAGACAGTTACGCATCTTAATGCCAATTTCGGTGATAATGGCTGTTAAAAACAACTCCTCATCAACCTCTTCAAAAAAAATAAAAAGCATCGGTCCTAAATCGTTTTTCCCCACCCCAAAACTATTAAAAATAGCAGTCGTATCTAAATCGTTTTCCGATCCTAAATAAGTATAGGTGACTAATTGAGGCCCCCGTAAGCTTTGATCGGAATACGATAAAGACTCTTGATATAAAGTATCACTATTATAATTTAAGTAATACTTTGTTGATGATAAAAAAACATCAGCGTGGTCATTAACATAAAATGATTTACTAGGTTTAGTTAAAGGGGAGCTTTTTTGACAAGCCAATAAAAGAAAACTACTCTTAATTATTAAAATTAGCAGTAGCAGTTTCTTTTTCATTCGCTTTTAAAAGCTTCATCAATGCTAGGGGCTGGTTGGATGAAAACTCTATTATTTTCAGGAAATTTATTTAAAAATAGCTTTTGCGGGAACAAGACAATAAAAAGATTATAATCATAACGAGACTTATTGTAGTTATCAATAGCATATGTGAGGGCGTTCGTAGTGGCGTTAAACTCATCAATTAGTTTAGAAGTTAAACCGATTGAAGTCCAATTGTTAGGATATCTTCTAAATAAGAAAGCAAACCTAAAAAAGTAGTTTCAATAGTTTGAAAGTTTTCAAATGACTCCTGCTCATCATGATTTTTAAAAGCTTCACTAAAAGCCTCTCTAGCACTAGTGATTAAACCAATTTGGTTTAGTATTTGCTCATCAGCAGTGTTTACATAACTGAGGAGATTTTCTTGTTTCTTCAAAATCAATAGCGCGCAATCTTCTTTGGGCGCCATTATAAGTTGTTAACCAAGAAATTAAAGTAGTGACTAATAACATTACAACTAAAGAAATTTATTCTTTGGAACAAACTCTCGTTCTCGAAGGAAGCGTAACGATAAAAGAAATTCAAAAACTATGTGATGTACACGCCGCTATTTTTGAAGGTTCCATTAGCGATATCCATGGTTTAAGTGATTATACTAAAAGTGAAGGGCACCCAATTGAAATCTTTTTAAATGAAAATAGAAGAATTGAAAGGTTAATGAAAGAAGAAATAAAACCTTATCTCTTTAATGCTAGTAAGCAGGCTCATTTGATGTTAAGAATAGGATTGGACCGCTTAGCGGAAATAGATAAACATTATAAAAGAAAAGAAAACTTGTTTTTTCCAGGCTTAGAAAGAAAAGGGATTACCACCCCTCCTCAAGTGATGTGGGGTGTAGATGATGAAATTAGAGCTGATTTAAAAGCGGTAATTAAATTAGTTAATAGTAGAGATTATGAAGTAAATAGTGCGAGTGAAAAAATAGTTGCTGTAATCGAGCGTGTTGAGGATATGATTTTTAAGGAAGATAACATTTTATTACCACTACTAATTGAAAACCTTTCTCATTTTGATTGGATTTTGGTAGATAGTGCTCAAGATGAAATTGGTTATTTTCTTGAAACTCCAAAAGTGCGCTGGACTAAAAAAGAAGAACAGTTAGAAAAGCCGGCTATTAAAGCGGGAGAAATTCCTTTCGATGCTGGCGTCTTATCTTTTTTAGAAGCTAATCAAATTTTAAACACTATTCCCTTTGATATGACATTTGTTGATAAAGATGGCTATGTTAAATATTTTACTCAAGGACCAGAAAGATTATTTGAAAGGCCAAAAACGGTTTTAAAAAGACACGTTACAATGTGCCATCCTCCTGAGTCAGTAGCAACCGTAAAAAAGATCGTTTCAAGCTTTGAGTCGGGTGAAAAAGATAAAGAAGAGTTTTGGATTCAATTAAGAGATAAATTTATTCTAATTAGTTATTTCGCGATTAGAGATCCAGAAAATAATTACTTGGGAACTTTAGAAGTGACTCAAAATATTAAACCACTAAGGGAATTAGAAGGGGAAAAAAGAATTTTAAGGGACAAAGACTAATTAGTTTTTGTTCTTTTATTTTTAGAGGCGCTGTTGTATAAAAATCTTTTAAAGTGTATAATGTTTATAAGCAAAAAAGGAGAAAAAATATGTTTTCAGCAACTTTTACAAAGCTTACAACAACAGAAATTCATTTAGCAATTAAGATTCCACCCTTAACTAAAATAGAGATAGTCCATGTTAGTTTATTTAAAGAAAAGAAAAAAATATCTGAACTTACTAATTTAGAACAGTTGGTTTTTAAGAATCTCAGTGCTAACACTAAATATAAGGTTAAAATCACTTATTTAATAGCTGAAGGTTTAGAAGAACTTTCACTAGAGGCAATTACGAGAGCGGAGCCGATAGAAATTAAAGACTTCCATTTTTTAGTTGAAGATTACTATTTAGATTATCAAGAAAATTGTCAAGTTTTCTTGACCGTTAATAACCCTAGCGAAGTTAATATTAAGTCGGTCGCTATTAATGAAGTTGATTGTCAAGTATTGTCAAAAAAGAATAATAAAATAAAGTTGCAACTACCGTTAGCATCTTTCGCAGGTAAAACAACTTTTAAAGTAACTAAAGTAATTTATCAATCGTATAAACAAACGCTCTTTCAAGACATAAAAGAAAGCCCAGAACAAGAAAAACATGTTTTAGCCGAACTAATAGTTTGTTCTTTAAAAGAGATTAAAAGAGCACATTACCTTTTAAGAAGTGCTGATGTTAAGTTTGTTCTTAGTCTCGATAATAAGTCTTTGTATCCTATTAAAGCTGTCTCTTTACGGATCAATAATATTATTCATACCTTTAGTGGGCCAGACCTAGAAGTTATTAGTCCAGAAGAGATTATTATTAATTATCAATCTTCCAAGGTTTGGGCTAGCTTTTTAACTGCTTCTGTTTTTGACATTAGTTACCAAGATTTTAATAATAAGTTAATTACTAAAAACATTTCCTATGTTTATACGAGTTTCTATCGTGTTAAATCTTTAGAAACAAGAAGTATTACCACTATTGAAGAGTTACAGGAATTAGAAAATGGTTATATTTATAGTTTAAGTAATGATATTTGTGGAAAAGGTTTTAACTGGAAGCCTTATGAGTTTGTTGGCGTTATTTTAGGAAATGGCTTTACTATTAAAAATGTTGATATTGTTGTTGATGAAGAAAAAACTAAAGCCGATATCGGTTTGTTTTCTGAATTTAAAGGGGTAATGGAAAAGATTTCTTTTAAAGATTTCAATTTCTATATTGATAATGAACAAAGTTTGTTTATTGGAGGAATTGTAGGAAGAAGTTATCGGCCTTTAATTTTTAAAAATATAGAAGCAATTAATTTTAATTTTAAAGTTAAAAATGCTAATGAAGTTAATTTAGGAACTCTTGTTGGTTATCAAGATAAATATGGTAGTTTTGAAAATATTGTTATTAAGGATGTTGTTGTTGAAATTGAAAATGTTAACAATGCTAAATTAGGTGGGATAATCGGCTTTAGTGATGGTTATAATGTTTTAAAGGAGATGTTCGTTTATAAATTCATCGGTAACATCGACGCTGGAGGAGAAGTTTATTTAGGGGCCTTAATCGGTTATGGTTATAAAAACGATATTCACCGTTCTTTAGTTGTTAATTCGTATTTAAGTGGTAATACAACGACAGGAATGTTTTCCTATAGTGATGGTTTTGTTGGAGCGAGCCATCAAACAGTTTTCCACAATCTTTATTTTGGCGATGATGTAACAATTTTAACTAATAAGTATCATTTTCAAGTTTTAGAAAAAGAACTCGTCCACTTTGATAAATTGGATCAGCAGGATTTTTATTTAAAACAATTAATATTTAAACAAGAAGATTGGAATGTATCTAAACTTAATTATGTTGAAGGGGTACTACCAAAATTAATAGCTTTTATTAAATAAGAAGGAGAAGACTTGATAAAAGTCATAACAAAATTATGTATGTGATTAAAGAAGTAAAAACAAGAAGAGACTCAAGAAGATTTACCGAATTTCCCAATAAGCTTTATGTTGATAATCCTTATTATGTGCCAGCTTTATCGATGGACGAAGAAGCTGTTTTTAATCCTAAAAAAAATCCCGCTCATAAATATTGTCATGTAGTGAGATATTTAGCATTAAATGAAACTGGTAAAGTGGTAGGAAGAATTGGGGGAATTATCAACACCGAATTAAATAAGGTTAAGAAAGAAAAGACTGCTCGCCTAACGAGAATCGATATGATTGATGATATTAAAGTCACAGAACTCTTAATAAACACTATCATTGATTGGGCTAAATCTTATGAAATGACAACGCTAATTGGACCGATGGGTTTTACTGATTTGGACCGGATGGGAATGTTAGTGGAAGGCTTCGACGTTTTAAATATGGCAATTACTATTTATAATGCTCCTTATTATCATGAACATTTAGAAAAATTAGGCTTTAAAAAAGACGCTGATTGGATCGAAATGAAAATTGATTGGCCGCAAACAATTCCTGAAAAGATTGTTAGAGTGAGTAGGATGGTAGAAAGTCGTTATGGTTATCGTCTAGTTAAATTAAAAAATAAAAAAGAAATTCCAGAATATGCTAAAAAGGCATTTGAAACTTATAACAAAGCATATATGAATTTATATGGTTTTCATCCTTTAAACGATGAAATGATGGAATATTACACTAAACAAGTGATGTTAATTGTCCAACTAGATTATATTTGGTTTGTATTAGATGAAAAAGATCAATTAATCGCTTTTGGAATTATGATGCCCTCGTTAGCTCTAGCACTGAAAAAAAGCAAAGGTAAGCTCTTTCCCTTTGGTTTGTTTAGAATATTAAAGGCGCTTAAAAAACATGATATCATCGATTTTTACTTTGTCGCTGTTGATCCAAAACATCAATCAAAAGGAGCGTTAGCACTCTTGATGGAAGATGGCTACTATCAAGGTGAAAAAAGAAATATAAAATACGCTTTAACAGGTCCTGAATTAGTAGAAAACGTTAAAATTCAGCAACAATGGCAAGATTATAATCCGGAAACTATTAGAAGAAGAAGGAGTTATCGATTAGAGTTTTAAAAAGGGAAGTTTTTAAAAATCAAATGGTATTTCAATCTTTATTTCACCTTTATGATTGTATAATTAAGATGGAACTAAAAAGAAGGTGGAAAGATGAAAAATGTTTTAGTTACTGGTGCTACAGGACATGTAGGTAATGTAGTTATTAAAGAATAAAGGCTATCAAGTTTATGGCCTTGTTTTACCGTTCGAAAGAATCGATTATATTAAAAATGATTGCAAAATTATTTATGGCAATATTTTAGATTTAAAGGCTCTCAATTATCTTTTTAAAGGAATGGATTATATTATTCATACGGCGGGAATTATCGATATTGGCAGTGGCAATAAAAAAAGCTTATACCAAGTCAATGTGGAAGGGACTTTAAACGTTTTAAAGGCTAGTTTGTTGAACAATGTTAAAAGGGTAGTTTATACTTCTAGTGTTCACGCTTTGCCGGAATTAAAAAAAGGCGAGGTTATGAAAGAAATAACTGCTTTCGACCCCAAATTAGTAAGAGGCAATTATGCTAAATCTAAAGCTCTCGCAACTAAAAAAGCCTTAGCTTTTGCGGAAGAAAATGATTTGGATTTAGTAGTAACTTTATTAGCTGGCGTCATTGGAAGTTATGATTATAAAGGTTCATATATGGGCGAGGTTACGAGAAGTTTTCTCAATGATAAACTGCCTGTTTATCTTAAGGGCGGATATAATTATGTCGATGTTAAAGATGTTGCGAAAGGCATAGTATTAGCTTTAGAAAAAGGTAAAAAAGCGGAAAGTTATTTGCTTTCTGGGCATTATGTAACCGTAAAGGAATATTTAGATTTAGTGGCTCAATATAGTTATAAAAAACCGCTTAAAAGAGCGATTAACTATCATTTCATTTTGATTATGGGTAAGTTTGCTGAACTGTATTATTTGATTGCGAAACGAAAAATGTTATTAAGTACATATTCAGTCAAAGTTTTAAGAAGTAATGCTAATTTTGATAATAGTAAAGCGAAACAAGAATTGGGATGGGAAATTAGGCCATTAAAGGATACTGTTAAAGATTTAATTGCGTTTACTTATCAAGAATATCAAATAAAACCACTAAAACCAAAAGTCTTAAAACAAGTTTAAACTACGATATTGATTAAAAACCACAAATAAGGTATCCTTATTAGTGGAGGGACTTTATGAAAAAGAAAAATTTATTGTTAGTTTTAATATTTGTTTTGTTGACGGTTGCGTCGATTGTTTATGATTTTGTTTTAGGACTTGATTTAAAATATTTTGACTTTACTCAAGCAAAAGGCATCGTTGTTAGTTTAGCAATTATTATCGCAATTATATTTGCTTTAATTGAAAAAAACTACTTGGCTGCCATTGTGATTTCTTTGGTAAAGATTGTTGTCGGTTTCGCAGATAAGTTTTTAATTCGAGTCGCAGGAATTGTGGCAGCCGGGAAAATTAATTTTAGCGATGCTAATATCCAAATTGGGTTTCTGAATACTCTATTAATTATTTTTGCAACATTTTTAATTTATAAACTATTGAAAGAAAAACAATTTCAATTTGAAGCGCCAAGCTTTAAAACGATTATTTGGCCTTTTATCGTCTTGCTTTTTTATGCAATCTTTAAAAACTCTGCAGATGGTTTTAAAATTGCTCTAGTAGAACTATTAGCGCTAATTTTGGTTGCTCATGTTAGCGAGAGTTTATTAAGGATAAGTGCTTTTCTTTTTGTCCCATTTGATCTGCTTAGCAACTTAGTTTCTTCTCCTGGAACAATTACTACTAGTTTAATTATTGAATGGTCTATTGGTGGCGTGATTTTAATTGCGGCAATTATTCGTCTGGTAATCAACTTAAGACATTGGTTACATCAAGAACCACCTCTAAAGAAAATAGCGGAATGACATTAAAGAAAGAAGCCCTTGATAAGCATTATCAATGGAAGGGCAAAATTGAAACTAAACTAAAAGCACCCTTAAATACAAACGAAGATTTAATGATTGCCTATACACCAGGAGTTGCCGAGGCTTGTTTGGCGATAAATGCCGACAAAGAAAAATCTTTTTCTTTAACTGGTAGAGCTAATTTAGTAGCGGTTATTACTGATGGTTCTGCAGTTTTAGGTTTAGGTAATATTGGACCTGAAGCGAGCATGCCTGTAATGGAAGGAAAATGTGCATTATTTAAAAGATTTGCTGATCTTGATTGCGTTCCCCTCTCTTTAAATACTCAAGATGTTAATGAAATTATAAAAACAATCGAATATTTAGCTCCCAATTTTGGGGGGATAAATTTAGAGGACATTAAAGCTCCAAATTGTTTCATTATTGAAGAAGCTTTAAAAGAAAGGCTCGATATTCCGGTTTTTCATGATGATCAACATGGGACGGCGATTGTTGTTGGAGCGGCAGTAATTAATGCTTTAAAAATAGTTAAAAAATCTTTAAAAGAAATCAAAATAGTTATCAATGGCGCTGGTGCTGCAGGAATAGCGATAGCGAAATTTCTCTTATTAATGGGAAATAACAATATTATTATGGTCGATAAAAAAGGTATTTTAACAAGAACTGAAAAACAAGATAATCCCCTTAAAGATCAAATCGCCCAATTAACTAACCATCAAAAGCTGAACGGTGATTTAGCTAAAGCACTTCGTAATGCCGATCTTTTTATTGGAGTTAGCGCTGGTAATCTTGTTAATGAAGAGATGGTTAAGTTAATGAATAAAGATCCAATAGTGTTTGCCTTAGCAAATCCCATTCCAGAGATAACTCCAACTTTAGCAAAAAAGGCTGGAGCTAAAGTGGTTGGGAGCGGTAGTAATCTTTATGAAAACCAAATTAATAATGCTTTAGCTTTTCCAGGATTGTTTAAAGGAGCATTGTTAGCGAACGCAACTAAAATCACCGCAAACATGATGGTTGAAGCGGCATATGCGATTGCATCTTATCCAAAAGAGATTAAAGCAAACAAAATTATGCCTTCAATTTTAGATGAAGGCCTTCATCAAGCGGTTAGTAAAAAAGTTTTCGAACAAGCAATTAAAGATAAAGTAACGAGATAAAAATTATAAAAAAAAACCAATTTTAAGATTTGATGAATTTATTTCCTAAAAATTGGTTTTTTTTATGGTTTTATCGCTTTAACAAAAGACAATGTTTTTTAATTCTTGTAAATATGATTTGCGGTATTTATCGAGAAAGGTAGTAGTGGTTTGATTTTTGTTGTTAAAGAAGGGATACCAGCCGCTAAAACTTAAAAAGAAAGGAACTACAAAAGCAGAAAATAAAATTATATATTTAGAAAAAAGCACATCGTTACTAGCGTCAGGAAGTACTAACGCTAATTGCTTAGTAATGGTATTAATAAAGTCTTTGTCAGTGATAAAAAGTTCTACCAAGATATTTGCTGCTTTACTTTGATTTGCTAACTGTAAAAAGGAATAATTAATAATACCAGCATTTTTTTCTGCAAAAGTAAATATTATTTCAAACATATACATAATTGTTTCTTCAAAATTGTAGTCGACAATATTAAAATTGTCAATTGACGCTAGAATCTCATTTCTTAAATCACTAATAACTTCTTTAATAACGATTTCAATTAAGTTATCTTTAGAGCCAAAATGATAGTTGATTGCGGCGACATTAACGTAAGCCTTATCGGCGATTTCTTTGATGGTTGCGTTGCCTTTCTCCATTAATAAAATCTTAGTGGTTTTAACGATAACGTCTTTAATATCCTTACCTTGTTTTTCCATTTTCTCACCTCAAATGACATTTTAAATGATGATTTAAATAGATTTTCAATCACCGTTTATAGTGTTATTTTATCATAATTGTTGTATATTGTAAACAAGCGTTTAAAATTAAGGTTTTAAATGAGCATTTGCGAGGTGTGTAATGAAGTTTTTAGCTAATAAAATAACGAGAATCATAATTGTTGCAGTTTTTACAGCTTTAATGTTTTTTTCTATTTTTCTGATTAATGCTGTAGAAATCAACTACGATATGACAAAATATTTGCCAGCTAATTCTAATACTAAATCATCATTAGAAGCGATGCAAGATGAATTTGGCAATAATTCTATGATTCAAATGATGGTAAAAGATGTTTCAATTATTGAAGCTAACATGTTGGTAGAAGAAATTAATAAAATAGAGACTGTTAAGTCTGTTGTTTGGTTGGGAATTGTCGATGATATTAGTAAGCCAATTGAACAAATGGATCAAGCAATGATTAAAGAGTTTTACCATGATGATAGTTTTCTTTTTACAATTGAGTTTGATTTTGATGATTATGGGGTTAAAAAGAACGACAAGGATAATTATTTAAGTGATATTAATTTGTTAAGAGAGATAGCGGAAAACAGTGGCATTAAAGCGCATTTAAGAGGTCAAGGAGTAACCAACCTTTCTTCGCGTGATAAAGTCGATAATGAAATGTTTTGGATTTTTATTGTCGCGGTACCAATTGCAGTTTTAATTTTATTTTTAGCTTCTCGTTCTTGGTTTGAGCCGGTAATCGTTTTAATAAATTTAGGAGTAGCAATTTTAATAAATATGGGAACTAATTTCCTGCAAGGTAGTGTTTCTTACATTACGATTGCGATTACGAGTGTTTTACAAATGGCGATGAGTTTAGATTTCTCCTTGTTTTTAGTACATCGCTACTATGAAGAAAGAGAAACAAAAGATAAAATCCCCGCTGTTATCCAAAGCAGTAAAGATGCCCTTAAGAGTGTGACAGCGTCAGCTCTAACAACTATTTTTGGGTTTCTAGCACTAACTATTATGCAATATAGGATTGGCTTTGATATTGGGATTGCTCTAGCAAAGGCGATATTAATTAGTTATTTGGTAACGATGTTTTTGTTGCCAGTGTTAATTATAATTTTGGATAAACCACTAATTAAATTGAAAAGGAAAAAGCGTCAAGGTAACCATAAGGGGATAACGAGATTTCTTGCTAAATATAAAATTATCATTAGTGTGGTTTTAGTAGTCTTTGGTGGTTATATGTTTTATAAACAAACTCAAACTAATTATCTTTATGGTGAACTAGCATTAGAAGATGTTAAAGATGCTAATTATCAAGATGAACTGGCAATAAGGGAAGTCTTTGGGCCTTTTCAACCGGTAGTGGTTTTATATAATAACGATGATAAACAAGAGGCTATTCATTTAGCGAATATGTTATTTGAAATACCAGAAGTAAGACAAATTCAAAGTTTGATTACTAGTATTGATCCCACTTTACCAGAAGATATTTTACCACCTGAAGCGAAAGCACAATTTGAAGGTGAAAACTATTCTAGGATGATCATTTATTTAGATATTACTACTGAAAACGAGAGAATGTTTGAATTAAGTGAAATAATAACAGAATTAGTGTTAGAAAGCCTTTCTAGTGATAGTTATCTCTTGGGGATGCCAGTATCAATTGAAGAAATAAAAACTTCTGTTAATGCTGATGGGATTTTTGTGCAATTATTATCGGCAATAATTATCGGGTTGGTAATTGGAATTATTTTTAAGTCACCGATTATTCCCTTAGTATTAGTAGTATTAATTGAAATTTCCATTTGGACGAATATTGCCTTCTCAGTCTTTACTGGCGGAACCTTAGTTTATATTGGTTATTTAGTAGTATCAAGTTTACAATTGGGAGCGACGATCGATTATGCGGTCCTGCTCACTAGTAGATATCAAGAATTTAGAGAGACTTTAAGTCCCAAAGAAGCGATTATCGAAGCTTCTTCGAAATCAACACCGACAATTATCGTTTCCGCTTTAGTGTTATCGTCAGCTGGTTTTGTGGTTTGGCTAATATCCAAGTTAGGAATAGTTAAAGAAATTGGTATGTTAATTGGTAGAGGTGCCCTAATCTCAGGGGCTTTAGTGTTGTTTATTTTGCCCGCACTTTTACTAACGTTTGATAAATTGATTCAAAAAAGTATTATAAGAAGGAGAAAAAAGATAAAAAATGAAAACAATCAAGAAAATAATATTAATTAGTTTAGTTGCTTTAAGCTTAGGCTTATTTGCTTGCGACAACAACGATATTAATAATCCTAACAATGACAATCCCCCAAGTGGCGATGTTATCCTTCCTGACCTTGAAACATCTAAAAAAGCTGTTAAAGAGGAAATCATTTACGTTGACATTAAGCAAAACGGAATGATTGAAAACATTAAGGCCTCCAATAAAATATCAAATACGGAGGTTTCCTATTATGAAGATTATGGCTATTTTCTTCCCAAAGGGAATTTAAACATTAGTTCACCATTGGGAGAAATATTGTTTCCTGAAGAAGAGCATAAAGCCTTAATTCCATCATTAGAGGAACAGGATAATTTTTATTACATCTTAGCGTTAGAAAAGGAAAAATATCAAGCCCAGTTACCTTTTGATATAAAGATAATGTATAAGCTTGAAAATAATATTGTTGGTTATCAAGAAATTAAGGGGGCGACAGGAAATGTCGATATTAAAATTACATTTACCCCTAATTTAAATGCCGATAGATATTTTAAAGAATATTTTGGTGCTCAAATTCAAATTCCCCTCTCGACAGAGCATGC
This sequence comes from Acholeplasmataceae bacterium, assembly GCA_012837645.1. Classification (GTDB taxonomy): domain Bacteria; phylum Bacillota_I; class Bacilli_A; order Acholeplasmatales; family UBA5453; genus DUQU01. The sequence goes on from DUQU01000019.1 coordinate 62,729, forward strand.
TGAACTAATAGAGGCTAAAAATGCCTTAACGAAAATATTAGCAGGGAAAACATTAACACTAGCTTATATGGCTATGCCAGGGCAAGAATTAGAAATTGATTTAAAAATAAAAGCGAAAAACTTTAAGTTTGATGGCATTCAAGCAACTTATCAACAATTTGATATTAACGACTTAATGAATAGCTTTATTAATTTAGAAGACTTTGATTTAAGCCAGTTTAATAAATTAGAAGATGGAGTTAGTATGATAGTGTCTGAGTTTACAGCAATTAAAGAAGGTGATGAGGGGCTAGATCAATTGTTTAATGGGTTAGAGGAACTTTTAAGTGGTAATCTGGATGAGTTTATCGATAAAGATAACTTTAGCCAGCTAGGAGAGTTAATAAACGCCCTTAATGATAGCAACTTTAAAATGGGTTATAAGTCGCCTGCAACAGCAATATCGTATTTAAATGCAAACAGGGATCAGTTAAAAGCTAAATATAACAATTTAGCTCATGATATTGAAACTAACGTTGATGAGCTTACTAAATCATATGAAAATATTATGGATAGTATCGACCAAATTGAAGAAGCAGTAGTTCTTTTCCTTGGTTATAATTATCAAGAAAAATATCAAGAGTTTGACGAAATAATTAATAAATTAAGTACTATTAAAGAAAAAATAGCACTTTTAAATGAAAATGAAATTGACTTAAAATATTTAATTAATAAGAAAGATGAAGTGCTACCAATATTTTCTGATATTGGTACATTAAATATGGAAATTAAGACTCATTTCCAATCGTTAATTGTTAATTTTTCTCCATTTGCGTTCCATTTATCCGAGTTAAGTCCTTTATTTGACTTAATCATCGGTTTTGGTAACTTTATAGAGAAAATTTCTGGTTTAAAAACTAACTTAGAAACTCTAGTAAGTGAAATTAAAAAAGATAAAAATGATAATGTTTTTATCTCAACAATTATAATCGATCCATTTTTGGAAGGGATTGAAAATGGTAGCAATGGTAACCCGAGTTTACTTAGTGCTTTAGAGGAAGTAATTAGCCAGACTAGTGACTTTGATTTAAGTGAATTGGACCAATTGGCGACCTTATTTGAAAAAGATATGAAGACTAATTTGCGTAAAGTTGATATGATAGCGATTGGCTTTATTGAGATGAATAAAGCATTGACATTACCTCAAGAAGGAGAGGAGATTAGTTTTTACGATGGTTTGACTTTATTTACAATGATCGAAGAAGTAGTTGAATTTATTCCTGATTTTAAAGCATTTGATGAAAGTTTGATACGCTCATTCTTAAGTGATGAGAACTTACCACCTAAATTAGTTCAATTTGTAATTAAACAACAGCCATTTTAATAGTAGATAAAATAAAAAAACACTTCCAAATAAGGAGGTGTTTTTATTAAGTAAAAACTGTTTTTAAAAAAATGTTTGTCTTGCTTGTTCTTTCATCTCTTGACTAGTGCTAAAAGGAATTCTTGTTGTGTAATTAGCTCTAGCAGCAACGATCATTTTTGTTGGCCATGCGAATATATCTTGGTTCCACCTTAAGACAGTATCATTGTATACTTCTCTTGCGGCTGTTATTTCTCTTTGCAAATAACTGTTTTGTTGCATCGCATCAGCTAATGATTGATGAGCTTTTAACTCAGGATAAGCTTCAAATGCTACTCGAACGTTAGTTAAAGCTGCATCTAACTCGCCTGCTACTTCGTTACGGTTTTCATCGGTGGGATTTATTCCTCCTCTAAATTGAGCGACAGATTTCATCACGTCAGTATCAAGTTTAATGGATTTTTCAACAATCCCCACAACGTTTTGTAAGATAACAACGCGTTGTTCTAAATAGTTATCAATTTGAGAAGCATTATGCTGAATTTTTTGTTGTAAGGCTCTCAAATAGTGTCTGGCTCTAATTTTCATAAATAAAAAGATTAAGCCAGGAATAATTAAGATCCATAAAAGAATTTCAAAAATTAGTGACCCTGCTCCAATTTTAACAGGTAATTGTTGGTGAATTACATTTATGTCTCTTCCTTCTTTACTAACGACACCAGTTAGTTCGTCTAATTCATTTGCCATGTTTTTAACCTCCTAATAAATTAATTATATCATTTTTTTATTACATGTGCTAGAAAACGTCCAAATAAGTATAAATCTTTTTCAGAGAGGTTTTCTCTTGTTTTTAAGCGCTCAATCCTGCTAGCGATTTTATCGCGGTAAGTTTCTTCTTTTTTATCTTTAATAACGTTAATATTAACATCGGTTTCTTGCATTACGGGAGTATACTCAACCCAGTGAACAGGAACTAAATGAGTTCTCCCATCGCCGCCTAAAGTAGGGATATAATCGACCTTATTTTCTGTTTGATAGCCATAGGCCGTTACTTTAATAGTATCGATTTCATTGCCACTTTTAACTGTAGTTGTTTTTAAAATATTTCTTGTGGTAGATAAAGGGTGTTTAAATTCTTCGATGTTTATTTTATTGCAAACTTTTTCATGTTCATAAAAACTAACGTAACTTTCATATGAATCTTTATAAATATACTCTCTGGGCTTTTGTTGTTGATATAAGGGGATTGAAAGTAGAGGTGCGAAAGCAAAGTAGATGTTTTTAAAATAAAGATTATTATAACTTATAAATAAATTTTTAACTTTTTCATAATCATAGTGAAGAAATAGTTTGGGATTACCATCTAACTCAAAACCTTTTAAATGTTCTGGGAAGATGCCATTAATCATTTTGTATTTGACAAAATCAAAATTATCACCATAGCCAATTTCTTTGTCTTTCATCAACTCTAATAATTGCTTTTGGGCTAAAGGAGTAAATAAAAGCCTAAATTGAACTTCATTATTTCGGTCGATAGCTCCAAATAAAACTTCGAATTCTTCGTGGGCCAAAGCCGTGTAAGTACCACCTTTTCTAACGCTTTTTTGAGTTTTTTTAGTTAAAGTTTTATAATCCCTTCTTACTAATCTATCGATTTGTTTTTGTGTCATATGTTCAGCATCAGAGTCAACTCTACTAAAAATCAAATCTGGTGCTGCTTCATTTCCGTAGATTAAATAGGACTCTTCGTTGTAGTATGGACAAGGTTTCTCGATAGTAGCTGACAATACTTGTGTTTGACGTTGGGCGACACGTTTTCCTCCTCTATATACATAATTTGTATAGGTAATAGTAAGCGTACCTGTATATTTTTTGGTGCCTAAAGTATGAACGAGATCATTGGCAATATAAAAGGGATTGCCATTAATATCACCGGATTTAACATAAAGTGTTGACCTGTTTTCATCGATGGCATCATAAAGTCCAAACTTGTTAACTAAATAATCCAAGCGCTTGCTGTCAAACATAGGATCCATATTGAATATTGGTAATGTTTTTGAAAAAAGCTCCTCGCTAATACCTTCATAAAACAAATCATGAAGTGGTTTAAGCCCTTGATATGCTATAGAGAGTTTTTTATTTAATTTTTCCTTAAGTTCAGCTTTATCTTTAACAAGGGTTTTAATAACAGGATTGATTTTCTTTATGGTTAAAACGATTAATCCAATTCCAATTATAAGGCTAATGGGTAAGAGCACATAATGAATTAGGGATGCCCTGCCGGCACTGTTATGAATGTTGACGATTGAATAAATGTTAATAATAGAGATAAAAAAAGCAATAACAACAACAACAATTAGAAAAGTTTTAAAGCCCCGTCTTTTAGAAAGTTCATTTTCCAAATTGTTAATTTTATTATTGAGTTTGTCAATTTCAGCAACAACTTGTTTGTTTTCAGCAATGTTGATTTCTGATTTTTTAACAAGTTCGTCAAAAAAAGCAGTAGTATTAGTGTGATGTTTTTCTCTAAAAATATTTTGATAACTTTTTAATGGATCGTAAATAAGGTTGCCATCCATGAGAGTCCCTCCTTTTGCAAATCAATTATAGTTTACCGTAAAGTGGGCAAATAGTAAATAAAGAGAGTTTTAAAAAAATGATATCTTGAAATATTTAGTATTAATCGTTAAATAAATAACCTTTTTTTAAAATGCGAATATTTTTTATTATAAAAGCACGATAATTGTTGGACAAAAATAGTAATAATATTGAGAATTTATTTAAAAGAAATGAGTAAAGAAAACTCAAGAGAATGTAAAGAGATTTTTTGTCTTTTTGCTGTTTATAATTAAAAACTAATCTTCTAAAAAACTTTTAAAAAAAATATAATTTATAAATCAATTTATTATTGTATCTATACGATTTCCCTTTAATTAGGCGGCTTATTTTTTATTTTTTATCAGTGCTTGAAAGATATGTTAGGAAATATTAGTAGAAAGGTTAAATTTTATTTTGTAATTGCTCTTTTTTATGATACAATATAATAAATTATATTTGAGAAAAATGTAGGAGGGGGAACACCATGACGCAATACGTGGTTTGGATTCAATGGGGAGTAGTTGGCTTTTTTGCATTACTCCACTTTATTATTGGTTTTAAGAGGGGGGCAAAAAAATCGCTATTTTATTCAGTTTTAAGTGTAATATTAATGGTGTTAGTTTTGTTTTTAATTTCGTTTATTTCGGTAAGGCCGTTTTTAAGCGATGCTAATTTAATTAAGTTAGTAGAGCGGTTTACTAGCTTACCGGAAAGTGTAAGAGCTAGCATTTTAGATAACCCTGATAGTTTAGCGGTTATTTATGCACTAGTTGATTTAGTTGTTAAACTTGTGGCTTTCTTTGTTATTTATCCAATTGTCAAATGGCTTTTAACATTAATTATCGGTTTACCAATTTGGAGGAATTACGAGAAAACGAAAGGGCATCCTATTCGAGTTACTCATATTGATTCAGGGTATTCGATTTTAGCGAAAAATGTCAGTGGTTTTCAAGTTGAATATAAAAAGTCTGTCCTAGGCCGTTTTGCTGGTGGCTTTTTTGGTTTTTTAAGAGGAGCCTTAGTGGGCTTGTTGTTATTGCTACCAATCGCGGTAATGGCAGGTTTCATTAAAGGATCGACTGTTGCTAATACGGAAGGCGATGAACTCACTGCCAGTAATCAAGCTGCCATTCCTGAAGATATTCAAGGTTGGCTTGAAGTTGTTGAAGCTTTTAACAATAGTCCTATTGGTGCTCTTTATAATAAGCCTCACATTGGTAATAAAACTCTAGGTGAAGCGACATTTGATTTGGTTATTAATTCAAAAATAAAATATCAAGATAAAAAACAAGAAAAGGTGAAGTTCACAGAGGAATTTGGTCCGATAGTGAAAGCTGCTATTAGCTTATATCAAAATGGCTATTTAGATGACGGTTTCGATTTAATGGAGATTTCTCAAGAAAACTTGCCTGATATTGAAATGTTATTTAAGGCAATTAATAGCTCGAAGCTTGTTACCGGTATCATCCCAACAGCAGGTCCTGTTGGAGTTGTTTACTTTTTGGATTCACAAGGTTTTGATGTTAATGCGCACCCCCACGCAGAAAATGCCTTAAAAGAATTCTCAAATATAAATTTCAAAGATGAACTCGATACTGTTTATCAAATTATCGAAAAACTTTTATTAACAATTGATAATGTGGGCGAATTGAGTAAGTTTGCTGATATTAATTATTTACTTGAAACAACAATAGAAAAAAGAACTGGTTTGGCAGAAGTTTTAGAATTGGTTGATGGTATTAATTCAACAGTTTTAATTTCTTTGGTTCTTGATTATGTAGTTACTTTGCCAGAAGTTCAAGAACATATTTCTTGGCTTCCAAATGGAACTGAAACGGAAGATTACTTACGTGAAGCACTAGACTTTTATTTGGATAATCCCCGTTTTATGCAAGAAGATGAACTATTTACAAAGATAGCGAAAATTGTCCGCGTTTTATTGGTGGATAAAGCAAGCTATGGTGCAGAAGAAAAAGAAGCAGGTAAGAAGTATTTAGATTACTTGTATGATTCGATTAAAAATCCTAACCCTGATATTGAAGCGGTTATTTTGAAATATAAAGATAAAATTGATGACGTTGAAGCGGAAATTAGAGAACAATTAGCTTTAGAAAAAGATCTTGATCCATCTTTAATTTATCAATCGGAAATTGATGCTTTATTAGTAGACACGATTGCTCGTTTCATCGATCAAGCGGTTGATGAAATGGAAAGAGTAGCTTATCGTGATGATTTAGATTTCGTGGTTAGACATTATAATAGCGAAATTTTAGCAGCTCTTCTTAATGATGATGACTTACAAGATTTAATTTTAGATGAAAAGACTTCTCAAATGGTTGTTGATGTTTTAGAAGCTTTTGTCGATATTAATACTATTATGGAAGCTCTTCCGCTTTTGGTTGACTATGCTATTTTCGTACAATTTGGTGATGATTTAAGTGCGGTTTCTGAAGAGTTATCAGCTTCTTTGAAAGAAACTGATTGGCGTAAAGATATTTCAACCTTAGGTGATGTTTATCATAAGATAACTTCATTTGGACTTAAAAAAGCTTTACGTGATGAGAAGTATGGACCGCTAATAGACAAACTAATTAGTGAAAACAAATTAGATTTAGATGATATTATCGATCGCTTGTTAGTGGAAAGTCACGCTATTAATAAAATCATCAGTATTACGGCTCCAATTTTAGTTGATAAATTTGTCGAAGACGATGATTTAAAAGATGGTATTTTAGAATTAATAAAAGACTTTGATGGTGAAAAGTTTGAATATGGTTTAGAATTAAAACGCGTTTTAAATGCTGCAGTGGAGATTCAAAAAGTTATTCCTTTTGAAGAGTTGCTGGATTTAGGTGATTTAGATGAAGATCAAATTATCGGAATAATAAAAAGTTTTGCTGGTTTAGATGATGACGAGTATCAAAACCTAAAAGATGCGATAACAGAATTACAAGTTGTTAAAAGGTTTAATAAATCATTATTTGTTTATTTGCAAAAAACAATTGAGAGTGATTTCTTAGCTATTCCTGAAGAAGAACTTCCCAGTGTTTTTGCCTTAGATAGAGATTTAACCCGTTTGTTAGATATAGTCCGCTCTGTTGCGGTTACTATGGATAAAGAGTTAGTTGATGGTGCTAGTTATAAAGACATTAACTTAGCAAATGTTTTAGCTGCGGATGAGGTTAAAGAAAATCTTGAGTTTAAAAAAGCTGATAAAGATGGTTTGCTTTATTTGTTAGCAGTTCATAATATCGTTGCACTTAATAATAATGAAGGCTTGCAAGATTTTGTAGCAATCCCTGAAAAACTTATTTCACTTCCTTATCGTGAAGAAGTTTGGCGTACGGAAATTAATACTGTGATATCAGCCCTTATTGGCACTATTTCTTTATATGCGGGCGACGATACTCCCTTTGTTTTATCGCTAAATAATGTTAGTGATGTTGGCAACAATTGGAAAGATCTAGATAAAACTGTTTTAACAAAATTAATTGATAACTACGATGAAACTTTAGCAACTTTTTTTGATTCAAAAATAGTATTAGCAAGTGTTACTAAATCATTAGAAACGCAACTACTACCTATTTTAAATGATCTTATTAAAGATTATCAAGCGAGTTTACCAGTTGATATTTTAGATGAAGATAATTATGTAACCGAGACGGCTATAAATGAGCTATTTGAAGTCTTGTTTGACATTGTCAATCAATACATTGAATTTATGAATGTTAGCCAATTGGGTGATTTTGTTAGTGAAAAAGAAATTAGTGAATATTTAAATTTCTATAATAATCTTAATGTAGAAACGGTTGAAGATCTTGCTTATGCTAAATTTATTAATGGTTTCTTTAGAGATATTTTAGCTGATGAAGCTGTTTGGGCTTTTATTACAGAAATTATCGCTGAAGCTTTACCAGCAGATTTAGTTGGTTTAGATGTTGTTTACTTTGTTTATGCTTTAGAAGATGAGAGAGTAAAAGAAGATGAGTTATTTTACCTTTTAGGTGGTTTAAGAGATTTAAAAATCGATCCTAGATTATTAGGTGATGATTTTGATATGAATGTCGTTTTTGAGTATCTAGATAGTATTGAAAACACCCAATTAGCCTCTTTCTTGCGCTCTAATCTATTAATTGAATTGATAACTAATGCTTTAAATGATCCCGTAATAGAAGATTACGCAATTAAGTTGGTTAGTGATATTATAACGAACTTAAAAGAAGAAGAAATTAATGCCGGAACATCATTAGATAAACGTATATGGACTGAATTCGAGCTAGATTTTGATAGTTTATTTGCTTCAATTAGAAGAATAAATGATCAGTTAATCCCCGAATTATTTGACCGTAATGAATTTATTAGACTTTTCAATGCTGCCAAAGCTTTTTTAGAGACAGATATTAACTATGAAGATATTAATTTAGCTTTAATTCCTCAATTAAAAGAAGTTTTATATGATGAAAAGTCAACTATTGATTGGCTTTCAGAAGTTAGATTAATTGGTTCAGTCCTTGGTGAGGTATTAACTCAAGAGGGACTTTTAGAGTGGTATGCTGATGTTGTTAATAAAATGTTAGTTATCGACGGCGAACAATTATTAACAATTTATAATAGTGATTTTTCCTTATTTGCAAATTATGTTGATGAAAAGGGCCATTTAAAGCCCGAAGTGATTTCTTCGCTTTTAACTGCAGGAGCAGCTTTGGATTGGGAACTTATTAGCGATGATAAAATCACTACCAAAGCCTTTGTAGATTCGTTTTTACAACCAGCATTTGAGTTTTCAACAAATGAACAAGATAGAGTTTATTATCTTTATCAAATCTCTTTCCTGGAAGAAGCGATTGAAAGTGTTATTGAAAGTCAACGTTTCAATAATTTATTATTAGAGCAAATTAATAAATTAATCGATGATAATCTTCCAGCTGATGCTAATTTTAGTCATTTTACGAAAGAAGATTTAGATCTTAATTATAACTTATTCGATGAAGAAGCAACTAGACAAATCTTTATTGCGATAGAGGCTCTTAAATTTGATGATTTTGATGAATTAACTAAGTTAGAAAAGATTGCAGATATTGCGAGAATACTAGATTTAGATAATACCAAAGAAATAACTAAAAATATTTTTGAAATCCCATTAGTAGAACACTTACTGCGTGTTGTTTTGACGTACGAAGATTTATACATATTAGCTAGCGACATGCTCAATGACATTTTGAGTGAAGCAGAAATCGATTTTATTGTTAAACCAAGACATTTAATGATCAATGAAGACTACTTAACTGCAAAAGAGTATACTAATTTAGTATTGGCGGTTTATTTAAGTGGTTATGATTTAGATGTAGAGATTACTCCAGCGTTTATCAAAGATTTAGAAACTGAAGTAACTTATGATAACGTAACT
>DUQU01000020.1 GCA_012837645.1 Acholeplasmataceae bacterium
ATCGTAATCGTTTGAGTCTCTTTTAAAGCCATTATTTCCACCCCAAAAGCATTTAAACGTTCCAAAACTTCAGGGTGAGGATGACGATAATTATTAACACCCGAACTAATAATTGCGTAAGCGGGATTTACCATTTTTAAAAAATCAAGCGTCGTTGCATCATTACTACCATGATGCCCCACATGCAAATAATCGCTTCTTAATTTTTCTCGATAAGAAAGCAAATCGCGTTCTCTTCTTTGACTACTATCACCAGTAAACAAATAACTTTTATCATCAATTTCTAATCTCAAAACTAAAGAGTTATCATTGACATTATGATAATCTTTACAAGGTCCTAAAACTTCTATTAAGACATCCCCACAATAAAAGACATCATCTTTTGTGCGCTTTAAATTAAAATGTTCTAACTCATTAACAATTAAAGAGTCATCATAAGCATTAAGATATAAGTTAGCCACTTTAAATTCAGATAAGATTTTAACCGCGTCTCTACAATGATCTAAGTCTCCATGAGTAATAAAAAAATAATCAATTTCAATCTCTCCTCTCGTCTTTAAAAATTGATAAGTTCCTTCATTGGCATCAATTAAAATATTAGCCTGATTAAAAGGCCTACTAATAAAAGTTGCGTCACCTTGTCCGACATCTAAAAAATAGAGATAGCCTTGAAAATTATAATAAGGATAAAAATAAGCTAACAAGAGAAAAAGAACTAAATAGCCGCCTCTTCTTATCATTTTTTCTTTTTCTTGAGCTAATAAAACAAAAACAATTACCACTAAATATAAAGAAATTGCATAAAGTTTAAAATAAGGAAACTTAATAAAAAGTCCCCCTTGAAAAAAGGCAATAAAATTATTAAGACTGGAAAAAAGTGGCTCACTTAAATAACTGCAATAAGGAATTACACTAACAAGAGTCAAAGGAAAAATAAAAATTGGAAAAAGATAGCTTATTAACAGTGAAAACGGCAAACTAATTATTAGTATTCCTCCATTAAAATTACTTAAAAATGGTAATGAGACTAAAAAAGCAACTATTGCCGTCTTTAAAAAACCCTTCCCCGCCACGATAATAAAAAAGCTTACTAAAAAAGTTAAAATAAAACTAGTATGATAACACCGATAAGGATTAATTAAGAGGACCATAAAAGCAAGCGATAAAGCATCTAAAGAGGAAATGCCATCCTCTTTAAACATCATTAAAAACAAATAACTTAAATAAGCTCTTAAAAGACTGATGGGAAAGCCTAAAACAATAACATAAATAGTTAATATTACTAAAATAATAACTTCTTTCTTATTGCTACTTTTAAAAAGCCTTTCTAATAAAACAATAAAGAAATTAAGATGCATTCCCGAAAGTGCAAAAAGATGACTAATCCCCATTAAAGAAAGCGACTTTTTAAAATCGCCACTAAAATCATTCTCCGCCAATAACAACGCCTCTATATACCCTTTTGTTAAAGGTGGATAGCTCTTAAAGTAATTTAGAAGTGAAGCTTTAATCTTACTTAAAACAAAACGCTCTCCTACTTTAGTTATTTTAAGAGCTTTCAATTGATAATAAATTTTCAAACTATAGTAATAGTTTCTTTCATTAAAACTAGCCGGTCTTCTTTCAGCTTTAAACTCTTTTAATTCAAACGCTATTTCCAACAAGTCACCAACTTGATATTCTTCATTACTAAAAAGCAAATACTTAGTTCTTTTTTCCCGAACGAAATAACGATAATAACCATCTCTTTCACTTTTAGCAACCACGACAAAAAGATTTCCGTGAGGCTTTGGCTTCTCAATTTTATCAAAAACCAATAAAAAGATAAAAAAACTAACACCTACTAAGATTACTTTAATTTTATGCTGATAATTTCTAATTAAATAATAAAATAGTAAATAAAGCCCACAAAAAAGCAAATTTTGATAGCTAATTAAAGCAATTAAAATACTAAAAGCATAATAATGAAAGTAATTAAACGGTAATAAAGTCTTTAATCTTTTCATAAACTCCCGCTTTAATACCAGTAACTTCCATTATTTCCTCAATCTCTTTAAAATAACCGATCAAATTGCGGTAATTAATAATCTCTATTGCCTTTTTCTCCCCAATTTCAGGCAAAGTCATTAATTCTTCTTTAGTCGCTAAATTTAAGTTTATTTTGCTAGTTTCTTCTTCTTCTTTTATTTCATTTTCAGCACTTTTAAAAGGGATTAAATAAACACCACCTTCAACAACAAAATCATTTAAATCATAGCCGCTTAAATCGGCTTGATAAAGGAGTGGTTTCGCATAATAAAAGAGTTCTTTTAAAGTCGTTAAAACAGAAACCGTCTTTAAACCCGGACTATTAACCGCTCCTATTACCGTTACTTGGACCAATTCTGGTGCATCATTTTTTGTTATAGTAGGAGCAGTTTCTTTTTTATTAGTTTTAAAGATAACTAATACTAACAAAAAAAGCAACACCAAAAATATTTTTATAAATCTTTTCATACTATCACCAATTTATATCTATCAAGTTTTGCTTTTTTTTACTTTATTTTTATTATTAATTTATAATTTTATTTCTTTGACACCTAAAAAACGTTCATCAAATTGATAAAACTCTCTTTCTTCACTATTAAAGACGTGAACAATAACATCCCCACAATCGATTAAAAGCCAATTAGATGACTTCCCTTCAATCCCTCTAATTTGATAAGCTCCTTTTAGCTCTTCTTTTAAATAACCAATTAAAGCATCGCTTTGTCTTTTTTGACCGGTTCCAAAAATAACATAACGATAAAAAGGTGATTGGTTTTCTAAATCATAACCTTTCACTGCTTTCAAATTTACTTTTTCAATACTCTGATAAATCTTTTTTACTAGTTCCATAGGCCTCCTTATAATAATTAAATGTCTTTATTTGTTCTTGATGGGGTTTTAACCCTTTTTTATTTAAATAATCAATCGTCTCTTCAAGTGTTTTTAAATATGCTAAATCGAGATCTTTTAATGACAGCTCGTAAACGAGCTTAGCACTCTCATGCTTCCTTGTAGCTTCAGAAAAGTCACTTACACAAATAATCTTAGTTTCCAAACTCATCTTTATTTTACCCCAAAGATGATATTTTATCGCTTCTAATATTTTAACATTAGTAATATTTAGTTGTTTCGCTAATTGATAAGCGGAATAAGCATGATACATAAACGGCTCTAATGACTGAAAAAGCAAGTCATCATTAATAAGTTTTTGATGCTCTTTTAATGTTAACAATTTAGTAATATCATGGAAATAGGCACTAATAGTCAAAACTTCTAAATCAGCTTGATACTTTTTTCCTAATTCTAAAGCTCGCTGTTTAACACCGTATGTATGTGCAATTCTCTTTTTATCCGCTTTTAAATAAGTTAACATCACTTTTTCATAGTCCATCGATAACACCCTCACTAATAAAAACATTAGCACCTTTCGGTTTAGTAATTTCTAAGGTGACCGCTCCTTTAACAACTAAAAAACCTAGCTCCATTAAATTAATTAAATACTTTTTATTTTCTAACTTAAGGAAATTAGTTTCAAAATCTTTCACTGTTGGTTTAAACAATTCTCCTTGATGCTTTTTAAAAAGCGCACTGGCGTTTTCTTTTTTGGTACGATGTAATTTTAACTTATTGCCATAAAAGACAAAACTCGTCTCCCCTTTAAGCAAAGTAATCATAAAAAGTCCGAAAACAATGATAGTTTGGCTTTCTTTTAAATTATAAACAAAAGCTTTAAAGAAATCAGGGATTAAAGGATAATAATCTTGATAACTTAAATAATCATCAATAAAACCTTTTAAATACACTCCAGGAGTATCATATAAAGTAAAATAAGGCGTTTTTAATTTTAAAATATCCTTAGTTAAACCAGGTTTCTTACTAGCTAAGATGGCCGTCTCCAACTTATAATGAGAAGCGATTTTATTAACTAAAGTCGATTTCCCACTATTTTGTAGTCCTACTAAATAAACTTTTTTAAA
>DUQU01000021.1 GCA_012837645.1 Acholeplasmataceae bacterium
AAACCGTTAATTGTTAAATAAGTTTTATTGGAGCTTAAAATCTAATTAAAATAATTGTTTTTAATTAGTAGGAAATGATGCGCTTTTTTGTCTAAGTTCCTTCATTTTTAATTTGTATAACTCTTCTACTGCAAAATGCAACTTAGTGACGACATTAGTTTTTGTTAAGGGGTAGCTGTAATAAGTATCATCGATTGTCGATAAATCAAGACAGTCACCTTTATTAAAATAATTGTATTCAATATGTAAAGAATAAAGTGTTAATGGTTCTTTAAGAAGTTCTAAAGATGTTTCTGGATTATCAATAGTGAGAAGAAAGCCATTTTCATCATGTTTTAAATAACCTTCACCAAGCTTCAGATAACCTTTTGAATTAGGTAAGGATTCAATTCTAACTTTATCTTCAAAATGATAAGTACCCGCTAGTAATTCCTTTTTTACTTCCGCCCTTTCAAACTCATACCAATCTGGAATATGACTAAAAATTGTTTTAGCATTGGTTGCCTTAAGTTCACCAACTTTAGACATTTCATAATTTACTTTACAGGCCTCACAAAATAAATTTTTACCTAAAGAATTCATTTGGTGTTCAACTAGGCAATGAGGGCACTTATAAAGCACTTTATGAAGTCCTTCCGCTCTATTTTTAGCAGTTATTTTAATGTTATTAGATTTTTGCCACTGATATTCATCATAAATAAAGGCCTTATTAATAATGTCATTAATCTCTTCTACAGTTAAATTAGTAAGTTCTTCTTTGGAGATTACTTTAGTCATATCAGCTTCTAATCTTACTTTTCTTTTCTTTAAATTCCAAACGGGTTGGGAAAGATGGTTACCATGCATATTTAAAACAACAACATCATATTTTAACATTTTAATCATTTTACCTAGTGATTCCGGTAAAATAGCATTAGTTCCTATTAGTGAATAACGCGCTTCAGGAAAAATAGCAACGATGCTTTTTAGTTCTTCTAAACTATATTTAATATGTTTCACTAATTTAATGTCGTTAACAAACTTTCTTTTACAAATTCCACCGACATTTCTTAATAACCATTCTCTTTTTATAAAACCATCGATAGCGACGATATAATTAGCTGGATGCGGAAAGATCGCTTTCGTTAACACTTTAAAATCAACAAATGCGTGATGGGTACATAAAATAATGTAAGGCGGTTTAACACCTTCCATATTAACTTTATTAACTTTTGTTTTTCTTAGCCAAACCTCAGGTAGTGCTAATAAATATTTAAGTGGTGTTAAATACCACTTTTCCTTTAATGGCTTTTTATCAAAATCAAACCGTTTAATTTCTTTCATCCCATCCTCCACAAAACTAATTATTTGTGGGATAATTATATCACGGTCTGGATAAGAAATACGAAAAATACATTCAACTTAATAATGTATCATTATTATTGTTTATTTAGTTAGAATAATTATCAAATTATTAATTATTGCTTTTGTTAATTGTAACTTTAAAATCTTGCGAAATACCATCGATGTCGATAGTTACAATAACACCATAATTTTTATTTTTAGATAAATTTCCTACGTAAAGTACTTTATCTCTAATAACAATTTCATCACCATGATCAGCAGCAAGTCTTAAAGAAATATTAACATTTTCTTCTTCACCTTGATAATTAAAATCGACACTTTCACCATCAAAAAGATAAAGCATTGCAGTTCCTCTTTGATAATGTTTAAAATCTATTTCTAAAGAAAGAAAAACATCTTCTTGAGCAAGTAAGTTTTGATCATCGTATTGATAATTTACTTTAAAATAATAATTAGGAAGAAACTCGCTTGTTTCATTATTTATTAGTACTCTAATTGAAGTAAAAAAATCTTGTGCTGGTGCCGTTAAAACGGGTACTAACCAAATTATTTTATCTGCTTTTTTCACTAACATAAATGAGTTACTGTTACTAGCAAACCGATAGTCCAAACTAAGTCCTCTTAATTCTTGCGGTAATTGGATTTCTTTTTTAATCGTATTAGGAATGCTTGCTTTTAACTCTTCAATTGCTAAATCCACTTCTTCTTTAAAAGTTAAAGGAGAACCTTTCTTTAATACTTTTACTTCAAACGTTCTAAAAGCCTCTTTTACTCTCGCTTCAATTATCACGACCACATCCTCATCTTGTTGGATTACTTCAACATCATAAAGATTGCTTATGACTAATACTTCTGGATGACTAACAGTATAAGTAATGGGGCCTAAACGGCCATAGGGAAGAATAAAATCTTTCGTAACCACTTTTGGTATTTCCTGTTCAGATAGCAACTTAATATCCTTTTCAGGATAATCGCATCCACCAAGTGTTAATATTAAAATTGTTAAACAAATTATTAAAACCTTTTTCATAATTTTCACCTTTTCCAAATTTTTAAAAATTTAGTTGTCAAATGCTAATAGCAAACCCCACTTGGCAACCACCCTTTTTAAATCTTGAGGAGTTCTAATAAAGATAAATGTTGCTTGCCAGGAATACCTTCCGCATAATCAAGGCCTATATACGCATAGCCAATCACATCTTTATCCCTATAAATAGTAGTTTCTTCAATTATAGGTTTTTCATCTAAAGCCCTCTTTTTAATACTCGTAACTCCATAAAAATATCTTCTATAATCTTCTACTGACCCAGCATCTTTTAATCTTCCATTCACTAAATCATCAAGCCACTCTTTTTCAGTTCCTTTATATTTCGGATAATATTCTAAGTATATTTGATAAGCTGATTTACCATCTTCACCAGGTAAGCCTTGCTCGCCTTTAATAGAATATAGCCATTCTTCATAGCTATCAGTTATCAAACCTTCTTCTTTGCCCAGTAAATAAACAGCATAAATTTCTTCATTAATGTTATTATTATTATTATTATTTTTATTAGCACATGAT
>DUQU01000022.1 GCA_012837645.1 Acholeplasmataceae bacterium
CCGTTAATTGGGGGATTAGAAACGCCATAGTAGATGTTTCAAGATTTGCTGATTTTGCTGAAATTAAAACAAGATTTAGTGATTCAAGCTTAACTCCTTTAACGTATGATGGTAAAACTTACGGATTGCCTGATACTGAAGATTTTTTAGTAACGTTTTATCGTAACGATATTTTAAAAGAAGTTGGAATTAATAAGATTCCTCAAACATGGGAAGAAGTATTGGATATTTCACCGCTTCTACAAAAACACTATTTTGAGTTTTACATTCCTACTTCTCAAGGTAGTTTATCAACGGTTTTATATTCTATGATTGAGCAAAGAGAAGGCTCTTTATATTTAAATAATGGTGCAGAATCAGCTCTTTTAGAAAGGAGTTCGTTGGAGGCGTTTTTATTATTTACAAAATTATTTTGGGATTATGGTTTTGCGTTAGACGCTAATTTTGCGAATCGTTTTAGAAGTGGAGAAATGCCAATTGGGATTGCTAATTATTCATTATATAACACTTTAGCAGTATTCGCTCCGGAGATCTATGGAGTTTGGGATTATGGTTTGATTCCTGGAACTGAAATAGATGGTGTAATCAATAACTATACAACATCAACGGTAGCGGCAACAGTGATTATGGAAAAATCAAATAAAATTACTCAGTCTTGGGAGTTTTTAAAATGGTGGACAAGTGAAGATACACAAACAGATTATGCAAGAGGAATGGAAGCCATTTTAGGTGCTGCGGCCAGGTATCCAACAGCTAATTTGGAAGCTTTTAAAAAATTACCTTGGCCCGCTAAAGACTATTTAATATTAACTGAACAAAGAAAATATGCTAAAGGTATTCCAACTGTGCCTGGCGATTATATCGTTGGGAGGCACATCGATAATGCTTTTAGAAGTGTTTTGAATAGCTCAATTATTCCAGAGGACGCTTTGTATCATTATCATTTAAAGATTAATGAAGAATTAAAAAGGAAGCGTAAAGAATTAGGCCTATGAGAAAAGCAAGTTTATTAAAAGAAATTAAATCTAAAAAAGTGTATTACAGTATGCTTATTCCCTTTATGTTATTATTCATCACGTTTACTGTTTTGCCGGTTGTGATAAGTTTTTTCTTATCTTTTAGTACCTTTGATATGTTAAATCCACCTAGATTTGCAGGATTAAATAATTATATTAGTTTATTTCTACATGATGATGAGTTTTTAATCGCTTTAAGAAATACTTTTGTTTTGGCAATCATTGTAGGACCTATTTCTTATTTTGCTTCTTTTATTTTTGCTTGGTTAATCAATGAATTACCAAGAAAGGTAAGATGGTTATTTACTATTATATTTTACGCTCCAAGTATTAGCGGTTCTGCCTTTTTATTATGGATTTTAATATTTTCTGGTGATTATTATGGTTATCTAAATGGCTTTTTAATTAATTTAAACATTATTTCCGAACCAATCCAGTGGTTAAGAACACCCAAATATGCCTTGCCAATAATAATTATTGTTCAATTGTGGCTCTCATTAGGAGTATCATTTTTATCATTTGTTGCCGGTTTGCAAACAGTTGATACTGTTCTTTATGAAGCAGCAGCAATCGACGGTATTAAAAATAGGTGGCAAGAATTATGGTATATTACTTTGCCTCAAATGAAACCGCAATTAATGTTTGGAGCTTTGATGCAAATAACGAGTTCTTTTGGAATAGCCTCGGTTTCAACGGCGTTGTTGGGATTCCCATCAGTAGAATATTCTGGTCATACTATTGTGACTCACATGATGGATTTTGGTCCGGGCTCACAACGGCTAGAATTAGGTTATGCAAGCGCGATTGCGACTATTTTGTTTTTTATTATGATTATTGCAAATACCCTCGTTCAAAAAGTTATTAGGAGGGTAGGTACTTAAAATGGAAAAGAAAAATATTCAAGAATTAAAATTAAGTTTAGCAAAAAGAAAATTAGTAAAACGAGGGAAAAGAGGTAAGAAACGAATTTCTCGAAGTTGGCAAGGAGATGTTGTTTTAATTGTCTTTTTATTGGCTTTTGGAGCTTTTAGTGCTTATCCATTGGTTTTTACGATTGCTAATGCTTTTAAACCTTTAAATGAAATGTTCATATTTCCACCTAAATTATTACCGAGAAATTTTACATTTGATAATTTTAGAGATTTATTTAATTTGATTGGAAATACGAGAATTCCTCTTTCAAAATATTTTTTCAACACCATTTTTATTACAGTTTTAGGAGTTTCTGGACACGTATTTATCGCTGCGTTGGCTGCTTATCCATTAGCTAAACACCGGTTTCCTGGGCGTAGTGTTATTAATCAATTGATTGTTTATTCTTTGATGTTCTCTAGTGTTGTAACTTCTATTTCTAATTATTTAATTATTTCTAAGTTGGGATTAATTGACTCGCCTTGGGCGATAATCATTCCTTCTTGGGGATTTACTTTAGGTTTGTTTTTAATGAGACAATTTATGACAACGATTCCAACCGAGTTATTAGAAGCGGCTAAAATGGATGGTGCTGGAGAATATAGAACTTTTTTCACTGTTGTTATGCCGCTTGTAAAACCAGCTTGGTTGACTGTTGTAATTTTATTATTTCAGCAATTATGGTCGACTGATGGAGCTGGTTATATATTCAAAGAAAATTTAAAACCGTTGTCATATGCTTTAAGCCAAATCGTTGCTGGAGGAATCGCAAGAACAGGAACTAGTGCTGCGGTTGCCTTTTTAATGTTGTTAGTGCCGATTACTGTTTTTATTATTAATCAAACTAAAATAATA
This sequence comes from Acholeplasmataceae bacterium, assembly GCA_012837645.1. GTDB lineage: Bacteria > Bacillota_I > Bacilli_A > Acholeplasmatales > UBA5453 > DUQU01. The sequence continues at coordinate 2,784 of DUQU01000022.1, forward strand.
GATACGATGGCGTATTCAGGGATTAAATAAGGAGTGATATGATGAAAAAAAAGCTAATAATAATTTTAATAGTCATCTTAACTTTCTCCTCTTATCTTCCAATTAAGGCTTCCTACAATTATGCTCCTTGGGGGGATGTAATCGAGCAAGCTGAAAGTTATCTTTTAAAAAGGCAAGTAAATAACGCCAATTTGGTGGCGGAAGGTGGTCAAGAGGCATCAATTACACTTTCTAATTTAAAGGATGTCTTTGTTTATAATGAACACTTATATGTTTCTGATGCTAATGCTAATCAAATTTATATTTTTAATAGTAATTATGAATACTTAGAATCGCTTCCGAAAGCTGATGATGATTTGGGGCAATTAAAGCAACCAGAAGGAATTTACATATATGATGAAAAATTATATGTTAGTGATTTTAACAATGAGAGAATAGCTGTTTTTGATTTGAATACAAAACTCTTTGTTGATGAAATAAAAAATCCTGACGACCCTATTTTTGCAGGAGATTTTAAATTTAAACCAAAAAAAGTTTTAGTTGATCGAACTGAAAGGTTATATGTCATCGCAGATAACGTTTTTGAAGGGATTATGGAATTTGATAGTGATGGTAATTTTAATCGTTTCTTTGGAACTAATGAAATTAGGTTAAATGCTTTTGAAGCTTTGGTTTATAAATTATCTAGTAAAGAACAAAGAGAAAAGATGGCTCTTAAGTTTCAAGCTTCTTTTAGTTCAATAGATATTGATAACAGTGGCTACATTTATACGGTTGCTAAAAATGATACGCCACCTTTAAAAAAATTAAACTTTAAAGGCGGTAATATTTTAAATAGCATGGGATATGTTTCAGTTGTTGGCGATGCTAGATATCCTAGTTTAAGAGAGAAAGTCGCCACAGGACCTAGTTCATTTGCTGATGTTGCGGTTCATGAAAATGATTATTTGTTTTCAGCTTTGGATGATAAAAGAGGAAGAATTTTTACTTATGATGATGAGGGACATTTACTATATATAACGGGTTCAATGGGAAGTCAGTCATCGATGTTTCAAAGGCCAACCGCTCTTGTTTATTGGGGTGATCGATTAGTGGTTGTCGATAGCGGCAATGAAGCGATAATGATTTTTGAATTAACAGACTTTGGAACGCTTATCAATGAAGCGATAGCTCATTATAAAAATATGGAATATGATTTAGCTAAGGAAACTTGGGAAGAAGTACTAAGTTTAGATTCTAATTACTTCTTGGCATATGCTGGGATAGGTAGGACACAGCTAAGAAATGAAGATTATAAAAATGCCGTAAATAATTTAAAAAGAGGTTATGACTATTATAATTACTCTAAAGCGTATGAGCAATACCGAAATCAAAAACTGCAAAAATTATTACCCTATGCCTTAGTGTTAATTTTGGCTGGTCTTATTTTTGGAATTGGCAGAACATTAAAGAATTCTATTAAAAGGGATAAGGAGGATTTAGGTGACTAAAACATTTAAAAATACTTTTTTAAAAATTAAATCTTTCATCCGTAAAGTTGATATTAAAAAACGATTGTTTGAATTGTTTGTTTTCCCCTTTTATTTAATTACTCATCCGCTTAAAGGTTATGAAGAGTTTAAGTTGGAAAAGAAGGGGAAAATGTGGGTAGCTATTACTTATATACTATTAATGATATTATCAATGACGTTAAAACAAACTAGTGCGGGATTTTTAGTTTCTACTCCCAGTATTACTCGTGTTTCTATTTTAAAAACAGCATTATTCGTTATTGTTCCTGTCTGTTTGATAGCGCTTGGTAACTGGGCAATTACTACACTTTTTGATGGTAAAGGACACATTAAAGAAATCTTTATTATGTTAGGTTATAGTCTTGCTCCTTATGTTTGGTTAAGCATTCCAATGATTGGCGTTTCAAACTTTTTAATTGCTGAAGAACTGCAAATTTATCATGTTGTTTTAAATATCGGAATCTTTGGGATTGTCTATTTAGCTTTTTTTGGCTTTTTGGTTCTACACGAGTTTGGTCTATTTAAAAATATTGTTACTTTAATAGCTACATTAATAGCGATAATGGTGATTTTGTTTGTTGGTTTATTAGTCTTATCTTTGTTGCAGCAAATATATGGTTTTTTAGAACAAGTTTATAAAGAATACATAATGAGGACGTCTTAGGAGGATAGAAATGAGAAACTTGATTATTAAAATTGTTATTTCAGCCTTACTAATAATATCACTTATAGTTGGCATAACTATTCTTTTAGCGCGTCAAAAGCCTAAATTTCCAACAAGGGAACCATATGATAAATCACATTATGTTTATGTAGAAGATTATTTAGAAGATACTATTGTTATGGATAATAACAATTTCAGATTTATCTTAAACACCGATACAACAACTTTTGAATTATTAAATAAAAAAACAAATACAATTTGGTATTCAAATGCTTATAATCCTCTCTTAGATGTTCCTTATGATACGAAAGAATTATTTGTTTTATATTATGAAAGACAACTAGAAGCCTCCAAAGCGATTTCTATTAATGATGAATCAGTGAGTTATCAAAGATATGCTTTTTATCAAAAAGATAATATCCTAGAAATCCTTTATGAAGTTGGCGGCAAACATAATGTTTCAATGTCAGATTTGCCAAAAATAATAGGTAAAAATGATTATGAAAATAAAGTTTTAGAACCGTTAGAAGAAAAAGCCTTAACTGATTCAAATATAAGAAGGCAATTGAGTTTTTTAAAAAGGCAGTTTGTGTTTGTTGAAGCCCAAAACTATTATCAACTTAGAACGCAGGTTAGCCAAGATTCAATAGATATTGTTTATGATTTATTATTTAGAGAATCGCTTTATACTTTTGACGATTTTATTGCAGATGCAGAAAAATATGGCTTTGAGTCAGCAAAAAAAATACCATATTTTGAATTTGTAATTGCTTACGAACTTAATGAAGATGGTTTTAGCATTAAACTTAAAAATGAATCAATTTTTGAGGAAGAGGATTTTCCTATTGCTTATATTGATATTTTACCCTATTTTGGTGCTGGGAAAATGGGTGATAATGGTTATACGGTTATCCCTGATGGAAGCGGTGTTTTAATTGATCATAATAATAACAAATATGACACCTTAAATTATGAAAAGAGAATTTATGGTTCTGATTTAGCGATTGGTAGTGCGGAGTCAATTAAGCCAGAAACACAAGAAATTATTAATTTACCAATGTATGGGTATAATTTAAATGGCGAATCTTATCTTAATATTATTGAAGAAGGCGAGTTTATGACTAGCGTTCGTGCGGGTTTTAAAACAGAAAAAAGTGGCGGTGAATTGAAACAAAAAATTCCTTTTATTCACTACCGCTATTATTTGCGTGAAAGAGATGCCTTTGAGTTTACTTCTTTAACAACAACTCATCCTGTTACTACTTATACGAGGGAATATAATAAGGAAGATTTTAAAGCTAAATATCTCTTTTTGGAAAAGCCATCTTACTATGATATGGCACATGCTTATCAACAATATATAGTAACAAAATATCAGTTGGAAAAGATAACAATTGAACCGAATTTACATTTAACGTTACTAGGCGGGTATCAAGAAACAAAATATGTTTTGGGATATGCAAAAGAAGTAGTTAAACCACTTACTAAAAGTGAAGATATTATTAAAATAGTAAATGAATATCAAGAAAAAGGCCTTGATAATCTCGCAATTAGTTATCAGGGTTTTAGTAATGGTGGACTTAATTCAACAATTATGAATCGTATATCTTATGATAAGAGTATTGCTAGAGAAAGAGATTTAAAAAGAACAATAAATAAGTTAAACGAACAAAACATTAATATTTATTTAGAGTTCATAACGCAACAAGCTTATACAAATAAAAGAATTAAAAAAAGCGAATATTTGTTAAATATCTTTCAAGAAAAAGTAAAAAGATATCCATATAATGAGGCAACTTCTTTAAGCGATAAAAATGAAGTTGAAAGATACATTCTTAACAAAGAAGCAACAAATAAAATTATCGATTTTGCCAGTAAATATAATAAAAAGTTAAATAATAATACGCTTGCGTTAACAGATTTTGGGCAAAGATTGGCAACTGATTTTACCATCAATAAGGTAACTTTTAGGAATGATTATGCTAACTCTATTATTGATAAATTAAAAGAATATGATGATCAAGAAATTTTATTAAGAAATCCTAATTTATACGCACTTTTATGGGGTGATGTAATTTTAGATTTGCCTACTGTGGGAACGTTGCATAAAATTGTTGATTATTCAATACCGTTTTTACAACTTGTTTTTAATGGTTATAAAACATATGCTGGAGCAAGTATAAATACTTCAAGCAATCGTTCTTTAAATTGGCATTTCTTAAAAGCCATGGAGACCGGAAGTTTAATTCAATATACATTATCTTACTTGCCGACGTATGATTTAGCAGAGACAATTTATTCTAAATATAATAGCGTTTATTATAAAAATTGGTTAGATAATAGTGTTGACTTTCAAAAAAGATTGGAAGAATTACAGATTTATCAAGCTATTATTGTAAACCATGAAACTTTAAACAAACAAGGTTCAATAGTTAAAGTGACTTATAGTAATGGGATTGCTATTACAATCAATTATGAATTAGAGACTTATACCTTGGGAGGATAGTAGTATGAAAAAATATCAAGAAAACGAACTTCTCGAAATAAAAGAAAAAACTCTTCACCAACAAGAAAAATTAAAAGCAAAAGCGTTTAAAAATGAAACTAAAATAAATCGTCTTTTAAAATTAAAAACAACGAGAAGACGAACTAAACAAATTGTTGCTTTAAATGAAAAAAATCAAATGCTCTCAATAAGAGATAAAAGATTATCGGAAAAACTAATTTTAATTGAAAAGCAAACTTTAAGTAAAGAAAACATTTTTAAAAAATTCGGAAAGTGGTTTAAAAATATTCCTTATTCAAAACAATTAGTAATTTGGGGAATTATCTTTTTAATTCCTTGGTTAATAGGAATGTTGATTTTGTTTTTGCCTTCATTTTTCCAAACTATTTGGTGGAGTTTTTTTGAGGTTGCTCCTGAAGGAAGAACTTTATCATTTAAATTTGTTGGTATTGAAAATTATAAGTTCTTAATACAAGGCTATGTTATCGATAGTAGTAGAATATTCCTTTCAGAATTAGTTTTATTTGTTCAAAATCTAATAATTGATTTACCAATTATAATTATCTTTTCTATTTTAATTGCTGTCTTATTAAATAAAAAATTTAAAGGGCATACGATTGTAAAAGCAATCTTCTTTATTCCTGTCATTTATAATTTAACTTTAATAAATGATACTTTGACTGGTGGCTTTGGCGAATACTTAACCGAACAAAGTACTGCTAATATTTTGTTTGTTGAGCAATTTACCTGGTTTTTCTTAGACTTAGGTTTAGGTCAAGATTTAATAGAGATAGTGATGAATGCAGTGGGAAGAATTTTCATGATAATAAATTTATCGGGGATTCAAATTTTAATTTTTATTGCAGCGATTCAATCGATACCAGAACACTTATATGAAGCAGCTAAAATTGAAGGAGCGACCAAGTATGAAATTTTTTGGAAAATAACTATCGCTATGATTACACCATTGATTTTAACTGCCGCCATTTATACGGTAATTGACAGTTTTGCCAGGGCTCCTATTTTTAGGTTTATAAAATATGCAACCACGAGCAATAAATATGGTTTAGCTGCTAGTATTTCAGTACTATATTTTTTGATTAATATTGCTATAATTGGGCTAATTTATGCATTGATGAGAAAGAGAGTATTTTATTATGAAGACTAATAATAATTCTTGGATTAACAGACAATTCCAAACCTTAAAAACAAAATCAAGCAATTTTTATCAAAGGCGTTTAATAACTAAGGATAAAAGAGTGATTTTATATGGAAAAATGGGTGGGTTTTTAGGCTTAGTCTTAAAATACTTTTTATTGTATGCGTTGGCATTTATTATTCTTTATCCATTAATTCAGCAGTTTGCAGTAGCTTTAAGACATCCGAAAGATATTAACGATCCATTGGTTTTATGGATACCTAATGAGTTTTCTCTCTTAAATTTTAAAGTAGCTTTTATCGTATTAGATTACGGTAAGTCTTTGCTAAACTCTTTAGTCTTATCTATAGGGGTAACTTTATTACAATTGTTTGTTTGTGCTTTAGCAGGATATTCATTTGCGAGACTTAAATTCAAGGGTCAAAAGCTTTTGTTTGGTCTTGTTTTAGCAACGATTGTTATAGCTCCAACGACAATTGAGTTACCTTTGAAAAACTCTTTAATAAATTTTTTAGGTACTGGTAAAAATCTTATTGGTAAACCTTTTGTTTTATATATGTTTGCTTTTTTAGGTCTTGGCGTAAAGGCAGGAATATTTATTTATCTTTTTAGGCAGTTTTTTAAAAACGTCCCTAAGGAGTTAGAAGAAAGCGCCTATATTGACGGCTGTAATCCTATTCAAACATTTTTTAGAGTAATGTTGCCAAATGCTAAGGGAGCTATTATTTTAACAGTGATATTAACTTTTGTTTGGACTTGGAATGATACCTATTATATTTCTAATTTTGTGACAACAGCGAATTTTGATTTTAATACGTTAACAACGAAAATAATGGGGGTGAGAAATTCAATTGTCTATGCTTTACAAACAGCGAATGTTTGGCAACTTTTTGATTCGAATGTAAATGAAAATCCGCTTTTCACTTCGATGATTTTAAACACTGCAGCTATTTTAACGATGATACCGCTAATAATAATTTATTTTTTAGTGCAAAAAGCGTTATTTACCGAAGGTGTTGAAAGAAGTGGAATTGTTGGTTAAAAATAAAAGGAGGAAGTATGAAAAAGTTTTTTATGATAACTATTATAATGTTATCGCTTATTGTTGTAGGAGGATGTAAAAAAGATGGTGATGATAATGAATTTGATTTAGGTGGCATCGAGTTTGTTATTATGGTTAATAATGCTTTAACTGCTGATCCAAGAAGTTCCACTTATGAAAAAATGTTTAGAGATGAGAAAATTAATAAAATCACTGAGGTTGAAGAAAAATATAATATCAAAGTGGTTTATAAAACGTACCCAGGAACTGCTACATGGGGTGGGGCGAGAGAAAGATGGATTATTGAACAAGGAAAAGATGCGGAGGTACCACCACATGTCTTTGAAATACCATCAACGAGTGTGGCTAAATTGGCACTTGAAAAGGCAATTAGTCCCTTAGACGACTATATAATGGCCTATGGTTCTGATAAGTTCACGGAAAGTAAAAAGAATTTTGGTTTGGCGTTAGGTAATTATTATGCTTATGATGATTTATATCCTTTTGCTGATGAAGGTTTGTATTATAATTCTACTTTACTAGGGCAAGTGTTAGATAAAAACAGGAGTACTGAACCGACTGATTTATGGTTTGAAGGAAAATGGGATTGGGATGCTTTTAAATCTTTAGCCTTAGAGTTAAAGGATAAGCTTGATCATGAAAGAAGCCAGGAAGATGGAGGTCCTCAATATGTTTTAGGTGGAAGAACTTATAATTATATTTATAGTATGGTTGGTGCGAACGGTGTTTCTATTATTGATGGTGATTTAGATGTTCACGTCAATTCTGCTCCTTTTGTCGACTTGGTTGATTTTTTAAATGAACTATATGAGGTAGATGGAATGTGGATAGATAATGCGCCCCTTAACAATGCTTCTCAGCCGGAGTTTAAACAAGGAAACGTTATTTTCCAAAATGGTCAATCATGGCATATTAAAGGCGGAAACAAATGGGGCGGTGCTGATTTTGAGATTAACTTCGTTCCTTGGCCTAAAGGACCTAATATCAAAGAAGATATGTCCAATTATCGTGTTTCAATGATTAATGGAACAAGTCTCCATGTGATATCTTCAGCATATTCTAAGGCATTAATACCTCCAGGGTATGAAGACTTGATGATTCATGATGAAACTATTTTTAAAATTTGGGCCGATATGCAATATTTTGGTGAAAACATTGAAGCTATTGAGGATGACTTTTATAATGTTGTTTTATTACCTAGTTATCCGACAGAAAAATCTCGTGAGGCTCATTTAGATGTTTTCCGTTTAGCTTATCCAGATTATTTTTATACTTTAGATAATGCTAAATATGAAGATGAATATAGTTATATGATTACATTACAATCCGCGGTTAGATTTGGTGAAGTTAGAGCGAAAATGGAGTCTTTAGAATCGGAAATTAAAGCTAATTTAATTCAAGTGTATCGTCTTCCAGAAGACTATTTTGATAAAGATTAAAAAATGAAAAAGTTTTTAAGTTTTGTTTTATTGTTGTTGATACTAGGCGGTTGTGATAAAAATAAAATTGATAAAAAATATTATGAAGATACCATTCCGCCTGTTTTACAACTACAGTCGGGTTACTCAAAAGTAATAATTTATGAAAATGATGAGATTGATATTTTTGGTGGGCTGATGGCAATTGATAATTTAGAGGGAAACATTACTGATAAAATCGCGGTAGATAAAGGCGACTTTGATAATAGTGTTGTTGGCGAGTATCAGTTAGTATTTTATGTTTCTGATTTAGCTAACAATGTCTCTAATTTTATTTATAAAACTATAATTGTTAGAAGGAGGTTTGAAATTATTGCAAAATATCCTATTTTTAACGGAATTATTGAAAATGAAATAAGTCCAGAAACCGAAGGTTGTTTTAAGGGGGCTTATTATTTAAAAGTATTATCAGCTCAAGATTATTGGTTTGGAATTGAAGCTGAAGTTACTTTGCCAATGTATGATATTAATCGTTATGAAGATGATTATCAGTCAAATTTGCCAGCAGATCCAAACTATAAAAACATGGATACGCCATCACTATATTTGGGTGGAGAAGCTCAATATCAAACTGACGATGGTTTGGCTTTAATGCCAGTGATTTTAGGAAATAAAACAATTTCTAAAGGCTCACTAGCATATCGACCCTTTTGGAGATATACATCTAATAAAGATATAGATGAAGGCCCTTATGATTTAGAAAATGAGAGAAGGTACTCTGTTGGTTGCACACAAGAAGGTGCGGTTAAAAATTGTTACGCTCATTGGCATTATCTAGACACTGAGTTTTATTATTTGCCCGGTGATAGAGTGAGAATGATTGTTGTTGTAGTGGAGACAGGCAAGTTGCAACTTCAAATTGAAGTCTTAGAAAAATCTACTTTGGAATATTCAGTTAA
>DUQU01000023.1 GCA_012837645.1 Acholeplasmataceae bacterium
AAGATAACTTATAATGCTGGAGCATTTTTAATTGCTAGTGTAAGTTATATTTTAAAGGAAGAAATTAAAACTTATCAACAATATTTGGCTGAAGTTCCTAATAATAAAGTTAAAGGTTATTATGAAGTATCTGCTCGAGATTTATTAAGACGCTCTGATGCTAGCATCCATTTAAGCGCTCATCGAGATCCTTCAGCACTTTATTATCATACTCAATACTTAAGGTTAAATACGATTAGCGGAAATTCTTGGTTAAATGGTGGCGAGACTATTACGTATAATATTATGGTTGCTGAAGAAGGGCTTTATAATTTGGCCTTTAAATATCAGCAAAATAATATAAAAGATATGAATGTATACCGAAAAATATATCTTAATGGAGAAGTACCATATAAGGAACTGGAAAGCTATGCTTTTCCTTATACAACAGATTTTGTTAATAGGAAATTGCATAAAGATGGTGACTTGTATCTTTATTTAAAAGAAGGTATTAATGAAATCACTTTAGAAGTAGTTAATTATCCATATAGGCATTTAATTGAAACTTTAAAAAATATAATGCAAGAAATTCAAAAATTTTCATTAGCAGTTAAAAAATATACATCAGGCGGAACAGATAAATATCGTGATTGGGATATTGAAGAATATTTTCCTGAAGCCAAAGACAATTTATTGTTATGGGCTGATTTGTTGTTAGAAGAGTACGAGTTATTGTTGTCTGTTTCAACTAATAAAGAGCCGACCGAAATTGCTAATTTAAAAGTAGCCGCAAAGCGATTAAAAACAATTTCTAAAAATATTAATAAACTTCCCAGCAAAATGGTGCAGTTTTCGGATGGTGATTCTTCCGTAAGTCAAATGTTAGGTGACTTGATGCAAAGGATGATGAGAGGCGGCCTAGATTTAGAAAAAATAATTGTTAGTAATGATGTTAAACTCGCAAAACCGCATGCTAATATATTTAAAAATGGTTGGGAAGGGCTTAAAAGATTAATTTTATCTTATTTTAATAATCCTTATGAAATAGAAAAAAGAAAAAAGCAAGAATTAATTGTTTGGGTTAATCATCCCCGTCAGTATATTGAAATAATGCAAATGTTAATTGACGCAAACTATCAATCAGAGTTAAAAATAACTTTATCGCAGATGCCTGATGAAAACAAGTTGATTTTGGCTAATACAGCTGGACAAGCACCTGATTTAGCAATTGGTGTTAATCACTGGATCCCTTATGAGTTTGCGATTAGGGATGCTTCATTAGATTTAAGACAATTTGAAGGCTTTGAAGAAATTAATAATAAGATGTTAAAAGGCGCTTTTATTCCTTTTGTTTTTGAAAATGGAGTTTACGGATTGCCAGAAACACAAAACTTTTGGGTTACTTATTATAGAAAAGATATTTTACAATCAATCGGTATTAATACAATTCCAAACACATGGGATGAAATAATTGAAATATTACCTATTTTACAAAGTTATGGAATGAATTACTTTTTGCCTTTAGCTCAATATGAGGGGTTAAAGCCTTTTGTTGCAACATTACCTTTTATTTATCAATTTGGTGGAAATTTATATAGTGAAAACGGAATGGAAACAGCTATTAATAGTGAAGAAACAATTAAAGGAATTAAAATGATGAGTGATTTGTTTACACTTTATAATATGCCGCAAAGGGTTGGTTCTTTTTATAATGAATTTAGATATGGAATCTTGCCACTTGGTGTTAGTGATCTTTCGATGTATTTATTATTAAGCAATGCAGCAGTAGAACTAGATGGCCTTTGGGGAATGGATCTACACCCAGGTAATAATATTGATGGGGAAATATTAAGATATTCACCAGTTGGCGGCCAAGCAAGCATGATTTTAGCAAATACAAAATATCCTACCGAAGCTTGGAATTTTTTAAAGTGGTGGATGGATACAGACACTCAAGTTGATTTTCAATTTAGACTAGAAACAACTTATGGAAAGCAATACTTTTGGAATTCTGCTAATATAGAAGCCTTTATGGCGTCAAGTATTCCAAGTGAATTTAAAGAAGTTATCAATAGTCAATGGCAGTATGGAATCGAAGCAGCGAGAATTCCTGGAACATACATGGTTGAAAGATCGATTTCAAATGCTTGGAGCGAAATAGTGTATAATGGCTCTAACGCAAGGCTAGCTATGGATGAAGCAGTCAGAGTTTCTGATCGTGAAATCAAATATAAAATGAGTGAGTTTGGCTATGTCGTCAATAATATTATTGTTAAAGATTATTTGGTTCCTTCTATTTATAATATTGAAGAGTGGTTAACGGAGGTGGGTCATGATTAAAAAAATGAATAACCCAGCTTGGTTTTTAATTCCCTATTGGATTCTTTTTGGCCTTTTTATTATTGTTCCAACTGTAATGGCCATTTTATTATCATTCACCTACTTTAATTCCATTCAAACACCGGAAATTATAGGTGTTAAAAATTATATTGAATTAATTACAATGGATACTGTGTTTATGCAAGATGTCATTCCTAATACCTTGAAGTTTTCTTTAATTGTTGGTCCTTTAGGATATATATTAGCGTTTTTACTTGCTTGGATGTTAGCTCAAATTCCGAAGCGTTCACGAACAATATTAGCCATTATTTTTTATTCGCCTTCATTAACTATGGGGGTAGCGATGGCAATAATGTGGCGGATAATTTTTTCTGGTGATGCTAATGGTTATTTAAATAGTATTTTATTAAATCAAGGATTAATATTAGAACCAATTCAATGGCTTCAATCTCCTGAACATTTAATGAAAATTATGATTATAGTCTCTTTATGGGGTTCAATGGGAGTTGGCTTTCTAGCGATGTTATCGGGTATTTTAAATATCGATCAAACCTTGTATGAAGCTGCCTATGTTGACGGGATAAGAAACCGCACTCAAGAGATTTTATATATAACAATTCCGCAAATGAAACCGCAGATGCTTTTTGGGGCTATAATGGCGGTTGTGGGGACTTTTAACAGTGGGGCAATTGGAGTTGCATTAAGTGGCTCTAATCCAACTCCTCAAAATGCCGGACAATTAATTGTTAACCATATTGATGATTTTGGTTTTTCTAGGTATTTAATGGGGTACGCTTCAGCAATAGGAGTAGTATTACTTTTAATGGTTTATGCTATTTCTAAAGTTACTCAAAAAGTATTAGCAACGAAGGAGGATTAAAAGATGTCATTTCAAGGAACAAGAATAAATCCTAGAAAATTTGATAAGAGTCAAGTGCCTTTTTACTTGATTTTAATCCCTTTAGCAATCTTGATGTTATTGCCGATATTGTTTATTTTTAATAATGCTTTTAAGCCACAAAGCGAATTGTTTGCGTTTCCACCTAAGTTTTTTGTGAGAAACCCTACCTTTAATAATTTTAGAGAACTAAAAAGTATTTCCGCGATGAGTTCAATTCCCTTTTCTAGATATTTAATAAATTCAATTTTAGCTACGACACTAGGAGTTATTATCACAGTAGTAATAACTGCTCTTTCTGCTTATGCTTTAGCTAAACTTAAATTTGCCGGAAAACAAATATTATTTGAAATTAATACTATTGCCTTAATGTTTGTTTCTAGTGCGGTTGGAATAACAAGATATTTAGTAATTGCAAAACTGGGACTTGTCGATTCTTTTTGGGCTTTAATTTTACCAAGTGTTGCGATGCCCGTTAGTATGTTTTTATTAAAACAATTTATTGAACAGGTTCCCAATGAATTAATTGAAGCAGCTAAAATTGATGGTGCTTCGGAAATGCAAGTATTATTTCATATTGTTAGACCGATTATTTTGCCGGCAATTGCGACGGTTGCAATTATGGCTTTTCAAATTTTTTGGAATGATGCAGCGAGTTCAGTAACTTATATAAATAATGAATCAAAAAGAACGTTTGCCTTTTATCTAAATTCGATTACTAGTCAAGCGAATGTTGTTGCTGGTCAAGGGATGGCTGCGGCTTCTAGTTTAATTCTATTTTTGCCAAATCTTATTTTCTTTATTTTTTCTCAAAGTAAAGTAATGGATACGATGGCTCATGCGGGGATAAAATAATGAAAAAGATTATTGTTATAATTTTATTGCTTAGTCTGTCATTAATCTTCCCAACAACGTTTATTAAGAGCGCTGAAGCTGGCATTACTTATCAAACTTTTACAGTTTCGAGTAGTAGGAGAAAAATGATCCCTACTCAAGATGCATACGTTCCACTAGCTTCAATTAATAAATTGAGTTCGGAAAGTCTTTTAAATCCTGAAGATATTTTTGTTGATAGTAAAGATAACATTTATATTGCTGATACAGGAAATAAAAGAATTTTAAAATATGATTTAAAAACTGATCAAATAACCGTGATTGGATTGGGAGAATTAAAGGAGCCAAAAGGTGTTCACGTAGATGATTTTGGTGCTGTTTATGTTGCTGATTATGGCAATAAAAAAGGATACAAGTTTATTTATAATGAAACTACTCTAGCTTATGAAGTTGCGGTAGAATATGAAAAGCCACTTAATTCTCCTTATTTTAAAGAAAAAGATCCATTTGAGCCAACTAAAATTGTTGTTGATAAGGGCGGAAATGTTTATTTATTATTAGCCGCGAATACTAATGGTTTAGCTGAATTTAAAAATGATGGGGAATTTTTTGGTTTTTTTGGCGGCAACAGATTACCAAATACTTTTGAAAATATCGTTAAATCAGTTTTATTTGATGAAACTCAGCGAAGAAAATGGTTTAAGATGATTCCTAAGCCAGTTTATAATATGTCAGTTGACAATAATGGTTTAATTACAACGATAACTAAAGATGAACCAGGGTTTTTAAAACTGAATATTGCTAATTTAATATTTGCTAAATCAGATTGGGGTAGAGATAATTTTGAAGATATTGCAATTGGCCCATATAATAATATCTTCGCTATTAGCAAAGACGGCTATATTTATGAATATACAGAGGAAGGGCAACTTTTATTTATCTTTTCTGGACCAGATGAATTTAATCAAGTGGGGCGCTTTTCAAGTGCAAGTGGAATTGCAGTAGATTCTAAAAATAATTTATATGCACTAGATCAAAAAAACAGTCGATTAGAAATTTTTGCACCGACAGTTTTTGCTAATTTAATCCACCAAGCAATTGATTATTATCAAAAGGGATTATACCAAGAGTCTAAAGAACCTTGGGAAAATGTGTTAAAAATGAACAAACATTTCGATTTAGCTAATAAAGGTTTAGGAGATGCATATTACGCTCTTGGGAATTACCAAGAAGCAATGACTTATTATGAACAAAGCAGAGATGTTTCAGGTTATTCTAATGCTTATTGGGAGGTTAGAAATGACACGTTATTGAAAACTGCTTCATGGCTTGTCTATCTTTTATTAATTTTAATTGTTTTAGTTATCTTAAATAAAGTTGTTCCCTTTTTTAAATACTTAAGATATCCCTTTACTTTCTTAAATAGGCGATTATCAAAATTTCCGATTTATGAAAAATTGAAATATAACTTTACTTTAATTAAAAGGCCAGCTGATGGTTATTATGGCATAAAAAGAGAAAAGAAAACTTCCAACTTAGCCGCTACAATAATGTTGATATTATTTTTCATCAGTTATTTATCTTATATATATTTTACAAAGTTTACTTTTAATAAACGAATTATTCAAGAGATTTCATTTTTCAATCAAATGTTAATGGTTTTCGCGCCTTTGTTGTTGTGGGTTTTTAGCAATTATTTGGTTAGCTCAATTAAAGATGGCGAAGGTAGTCTCTCCAATGTTTATCAAGGTACTATTTATGCTTTGTTGCCGATGACAATTACATTTCCTATTTTATTAACCTTATCTCATGTTTTAACATTAAACGAGGCGTTTTTATTTGATAGTATTTTTTATATAGGTATTGGTGTAACAATCTTTTATTTAATTTATATGGTGAAAGAAATACATTTTTATGATCTTAAACCAACAATCAAAAATATTTTAATTTCGCTTTTTACTGCTTTAATGATGTTGGTGATGGTGGTTATCGTTTATATTTTGTTAAATGAAGTAGTAACAATCTTTATTGATGTTTTTAAGGAGGTTAGTAGTCGTGCGTAAAATATCTATCTTTGCAATAATTATTTTAATAATAACTTCATTGGCGATTGTAGTTAAAGGATTTGATAATCCGATTTATCCAATTTATAAAAATTTTAATTATATTGAAAGTGAAATGCTAAATAGTTCAAGATATACTCAAAAAGAAGAAGTAAGCAGCGAGGCTTTGGACTATTATTATGAGAAAATGCTCTTTAAACCATCAGAAGATTTTTTAAACTTTTACGGATATCAGGAGTATAGTTCCTTAGAAGATCAATACTTAAAAGTATATGTTGAGAAAGATTCATTTAGTTTTATTGTTTATGATAAGGTTAATAATCATTATTATTCATCAAGGCCAGAGTTTCAAGGAATGGATGGAAAATTAGAAGGTAACGCTAGCAATAGACGATTGATTAATTCCGGGATTTGGATAGAATATGTTTCTTCAAAAAAGCCTGAGCAAAGTGCAATTAAAACAGCAAGTTTATATACTTTTGCAGAAGTTGTTTTTGAAACAGAAGATGTTTCTCCAACAACACCTGAACAACCTTTTAAAATAATTGAAGGTTCTTATAAACAAAATAATGTTAATGTAGAAATTAAAGTAGGAACAGACTTGCTTTTTACAATTAAGATTAATAAAGAAATAAATTTCTCCTTTGATATTAATGTAAGTTTAAAAGAAGGCGAATTATCTTTTGAAGTAATTAACGATTCTATCATTGAAGAAGAAAGTGATTTTGCAGTTTTATCGCTGAGATTATTACCTTATTTTGGCGCAACAAGAGAGGATAAGGTTCCAGGATATTTTTTAATTCCAGAAGGCGTTGGCGCTTTAATAAGATTAACAGAAAGAAGAGAACAATCCTTTGGTGGGCGGGTTTATGGCGATGATATCGGATTTAACAGAAGATATTACAATAATGTTAGTGTCCCTTTATTTGGCCTTATTCATGAAGTAAATAAAACAGGGTTTTATGCTTATGTGGATGGCGGAGATGAGCACTTAATTTTAAATGCTAATTTTTATAATTCAAGTAGTAATTATAACCGGATTTCATTTAAATTTAATTTAAGAGAAATGAATAGAAGAATCATCGACCAAGCAGGAAACGGAAGAGATAGCATTGTTGATAATATTGTTAAAACTAACTATAAAATAAATTATCGTTTTTTAAACGATGATGCTAGTTATGTTGGAATCGCAAATGATTATCAAAAAGTTTTAAAAAACAATGGGTTAACAAGCAAATATGATAAAACTGAGATAACAACAAATATTACTTATTTAATGAATGATGTAGAAGAAGCATTACTTGGTAACAAAAAGGTTAAAATGACTACTTTTAATAATGTTTTAAATATCTACCATGAACTAAACGAAGCGGGTCTAAAAAACCAAAATACTTTATTGTTAGGTTATGCAAAAGAAGGTGCTGGTGCAAGTTTAAGCACGATGAAACTTTTCGATAGTAAGAAAGCATTAAAAAATTTAAGTGATGAAGTCGGAAAGGATGACAATCAACTTTATTTTGTCCAAAATTATGTTTACGCGACTAATTTATCTAAACGAGTTAAAAATCGTGACATTGCCAAAAATGCTTCAAGATTACTGCTTCAAATTAGGGAACAAAGCTTAGCTTTTCAAAATTATTATAAAGTTATTGCTCCGAATGAAAGTTATCAAAAAGCCGTTAAAGACAGCAATTTTTTAAATAGTTATGAAATTGGTTTAGCTGAAGAAAGTATTGGCAACACCTTGTTTACTTATTACGATAAAAAGATTTATGATAAATCAGTTTCCAAAGATTATTATGAAAAAATTGCAGCTTTAAATAAAGAAACGCTTTTAAATACGCCTAATAGTTATTTATGGGACTATACAAACGGTTATTTGAATTTAAGTTTAGGTAATAACGCTTATCTTTATTACACTGATTTAGTGCCCTTTATTCCCATTTTACTACAAGGTATAATGCCAGTTTATTCGACATATTTAAATTTTAATGCAGTAGGTCAAACAAAATTACTAACGATGATTGATTTTAATATTTATCCACATTACATCATAACGAAAGAAGACACTAGCAAACTCAAATATACTAATAGCGCTAAATACTATTCAACAACTTACTCCGACTATAAAGAAGAAATAGTAGCGGTTTATCATTATTTAAACGAACCTCTTAAAAATATCATCAATGCTAATTTAATTAAACGTGATATTATCGAGGTTGGAATAGTTAAAAACACTTATAGCAATGGAGTGGTGATTTGCATCAATTACACTTCTAATGATGTTTTAGTTGACGATCTGTTAGTGAAGGCGTTAGATTATCGGGTGATTTTATGAAATTTCTAAATAAATACAAAAACTTCATTTTAAATATTATCTTATTACTAGTATTAATATTTTTAGCAATAAGAAACTTTTTAAACATCGATTATGAAGCCGGTATTTCTTATTTTGAATATTATGTTTTACATTGGGGAGGTTTCTTTTTAATTGCGATATTCATGTTAGTTTTTATATTACTAGAAGTTTTTAAAAAGAAGAAAGCTTCCTCTCTTTATTTTATTTATTATCTTTTATTAGTTATTCATTCTTTAATTGGCTGGTTTCGTTTAAATAGTAAACAATACCTAGCTTTTATTCAACTTTTTTTACCAATTATTATTTTATTTATAACAACCAAAGAAAACAAAGATTGGTGGTATTTATCAAAAACAAATTTGGTTTTAGAAAAACTTAAACTAAAACTTTTTAATAATTTTATAATAAAGGTAACTAATACGGAGTGGATTTTTTTTAAAAAACTTAAAATAAAAGTGACGAGAAAAAGAAGAGAAAATATCGTTGGTTATTTCTTTATTATGTTATGGTTGATTGGCTTATTAGTATTTATGTTATATCCAATCGTTTATTCTTTTTATTTATCTTTTACGAGCAGTTATTATCGTGCTTCAAAAGGGGTTGTGAGTTCTTTTGTAGGATTTGAAAACTATTTAAATATTATTAGAAATCAAACTTTGATGCCAAAATTTTCAAATTATTTTTTAAAGATGATTCTTTCGGTACCTTTAATTATCATTTTCGCTCTTATTATTGCTTTGTTAATTAATCAACCGTTAAAAGGAAAAGGAATATGGAGAACCATTTTCTTTTTACCAGTAATCATTTCTTCTGGACCTATTTTAGAAGAATTATCACTCCAAAGCGCAACCACTCTTCCTTCTTTAGAAAACTCACAAGCAATTGATTTTGTAGTTAATAATTTAGGACGCTGGATTAGCGATCCCCTTATAACGTTAATGAATAGTCTTTTATTGGTTTTATGGTATGCAGGAGTGCCGATTTTAATCTTTTTAGCTGGTTTGCAAAAAAATGATCCTGCCATTTATGAAGCAAGCAGTATCGATGGGGCGAGTCCTTGGGAAAGGTTTTGGAAAATTACTTTGCCGTCAATTAAACCGCTGATTACAGTAGCGATAGTATATGTGGTTGTAGCGATGAGTTTATATATTGAACCTGACTCTATTTTATTAGATGCCAAAGCACATATGCTTGGCGATGATACTTGGAGTTATGGTTATGGATATGCAGCCGCAATAAGTTGGATTTATTTTTTATTGATGATTATTATAATGGGGATTTATATTGTGATAATGAGTGTTAAAAGGAAAGAGGTGAAACGATGGGGCAAGTAAAAACAAATAGAAGAAGTAAATATAAAAAAATATTAATTGGAAACAATTTTTCTGATGGTCTAGTTTTCAAGTTTTTCATTATTATTTTGTTAATAAGTTTTAGTTACATTTATTTATACCCGATTCTTTTTATGTTTATTAACTCAATTAAATCATTGGATGATTTGCTAGATTCAGGAGTAAGATGGGTTCCTAATAAGTTTTATCTTGAAAACTATTTAAGAGCTTGGAAAGTTATTGAAATGCCAGTTAGTATTTTTGAGAGTATTTGGTATGTTTTGAAAGTAAGTTTGTTCGCTACAGCAACAAGCGCACTAGTTGGGTATGGATTTGCAACTTTCAATTTTCCTTTTAAAAGAATTTTATTTGCTTTAATGTTGATTGCTTTTATTTTACCACCGCAAGTTTTAATGGTGGCTTTAAATGGTGTCTATTTAAAATTAGGTATTGTTGGGACTGAATATACGATGTTACTTCCAGCTATTTTTGGACAAGGATTAAATCAGTCGATTTTTATTTTACTTTTTTATCAGTTTTTTAGGCAAACCCCCAAAGTATTATTAGAACAAGCTGAAATTGATGGCGCTAGTCCATTTAAAGTTTTTACTTCAATTGCTTTACCCTCCGCTACGCCATCAGTTATAATAGTCTTTTTGTTTTCCTTTGTGTGGTATTGGAATGAAACATTTATGACTGGATTATATACTCAGACTTTACCAACTATACCACTAAAAATATCGCGATTTGTTTCTAGTTATGAAAGTTTATTTCCGCCAGGAACTGCCGGAAACGAACTGAATGAAGCGATAAAATTGGCCGGACAAATGTTGGGGATATTACCATTATTGATACTTTATTTTCTTTTACAAAAACAGTTTACAGAATCAATTGATAGAACAGGAATAGTAGGTGAATAAAATGAAAAAAATAATGATTTTTGTTTTCTCAGTTTTTTTAATAGCTCTCGTTTCGTGTGAGAATAACGAGGACAAATATTTAGTACCATTAGAAGGTGGAGCAGTTCCTAGACTAGACGATGGTTGGGTTTTAAAATGGGCGGATGAATTTGATGGCGAGGAATTAGATTTATCTAAATGGAATTATGAAATAAATGGTGATGGAGGAGGAAATAATGAACTCCAATATTATGTTGATACGAATGCAACGTTAGAAGATTCCATTTTAAAAATTACTGCAAAAAGAGAAGGTTACAAAGGAAAAAATTACACATCAAGTCGTATAACAACGAGATTTAAAGGTGATTTTTTATATGGGAGAATTCAAGTAAGAGCTAAAAATCCAATTGGTAGAGGAACTTGGCCAGCAATTTGGATGATGCCCTCTTTAGGTCAGTATGGCGGATGGCCTGGTAGCGGCGAGATTGATATTATGGAATATGTTGGATATGATCCAAATAAAATACACCATACAATTCACACCAAAAAATATAACCATAAACAGGGTACACAAGTTGGTAAAACTATTAACTACCCAACTTCTAATAGTGAATTTGTTTTATATGAACTTATTTGGAACCCAGGTGAAATGATTTGGTTTGTTGATGGAAAAGAAACTTTTAGAGTAATGTATAAACCAGAAATGAATTTAGACGTTCCTTATTATGAAGCATTTCCTTTTGATCAACCTTTCTTTATAATTCTTAATTTAGCCGTTGGCGGTGATTGGGGCGGAGTTCAAGGCGTTGACAATGAGATTTTCCCTGCTACTTTTGAAATTGATTATGTAAGATATTATCAAAGAGATTATTATCGTGTCGATAAAAAAGCTCCAGATAAAATTGAATTTATCGCACCAGCAAGATTGGCTAACACTATTTATTGGGAAAAGCCAGACGATGATTATGGGGTAAAGTATTATCAAGTCTATCTTGATGGAGAATATTACGATGACGCTAATATTAATCAATACACTTTTAGGAATTTAGCAAAAGGTAGTCATATTATTCAAATTGTTGCTGTTGATTTCACAGAAAAGAAATCGCCTAAAAGTATTAAGTTTCAATATGATAATTAAGGGATAGAAAATGAATAAAAATATTGATTACACTCAAATATTAAGCAAAGAAGTTGCTAATGAAGGAATTGTCTTATTAAAAAATAGCGATCTTCCTCTAAAAGGGAAAGTTAATGTTTTTGGAAGAATTCAGTTTAATTATTATAAAAGCGGCACTGGTTCAGGAGGGCTTGTAAATACAGATTATGTCTATAGTTTATATGATCTTCTTTCTGCTAGTAAAACCATAACAATAAACAAAGATTTAGCGAATGTTTATAAGGATTTTATTAAAGAAAACCCTTTTAATCATGGTAATGGTACTTGGGCGAGTGAACCTTGGAGCCAAGAAGAAATGCCACTTACTGAAAAAATAGTTAAAAAAGCACGAAGTTTTAGTGATGTCGCTTTAGTTGTTATTGGAAGAACAGCTGGAGAGGATAAAGACTTTAAAAATGAAAGAGGTTCTTTTCGGTTGTCATTACTAGAATTAGAAATGATAAAGATGCTTAAAAAAGAATTTCAAAAAATCATTTTAATTTTAAATGTCGGTACGATTATCGATATCGAGGAAATATTTCGAGATGTTTCTAGTCTTGTATTAGCTTATTATGGCGGTTATTATGGAGCTTTAGCTATTTATGAAACTTTAATTGGCCTTAATAATCCTAGTGGGTCACTGCCTTTTACAATTGTTAAAGATTTAAAAAAGGATCCCACTTATAATAACTTTGGTGAAGTAGAGTCAATATATAAAGAAGATATTTATGTTGGTTATCGTTATTATCATAGTTTTGATGAAGAGAACATTTTACTGCCTTTTGGCTATGGACTTTCTTACACTAACTTTTCTTTTAAACTTCAAAAAGTAGAGCAGGAAGGGAAGTTTTTAACAGTTAACTTTAAAGTTAAAAATAGTGGTAATGTTAGTGGGAAACAAACGCTTTTACTTTATTTAGAAAAACCAAACAAAAATATCATAACCCCTAAATACACCTTAGTAGGGTTTTATAAAACCAACCAATTAATTCCTAATGAGGTAGCGCAAGTAAGTCTTAAAATTGATTTGAGCCTTAGTGCAAGTTTTGATGAAGAAGGAAATGTTTTAAAAGATTATTTTCTTTATGAAAAAGGGGAATACAAACTTTATTTAGGGAAGCATTTAAAGGATAGAAAAGAAGAACTTCAATTTGAAATAAAAGATGATTTAATATTTAGTAAAGGAGAATTGTTGCCCATAGAAAAACCTTTTCTTAAGTTAGATGGTAAAGAAGTGCTTTTAACTCCTAAAAAAGCAAGTGAAAAAAAATCTCAAACCAGTAAATATTTAAGAAATAATTATACTTTTAACGATATTGATGATGTTGGCTTAGAAAAGTTTATTGAAGGCTTAAGTGATGAAGATTTAACTCATTTAATAAAGGGAGAAGGAATGAGTAGTCCTAAAGGAACGCCAGGAATCGCAGGGGTAATAGGTGGCCTGACAGAAAACTTAAAGCAAAAGAAAATTCCTGTAATTGGGCTTGCAGATGGGCCATCAGGGATTAGGATGGATTCTGGATTTTATGCTTCTAGCCTTCCGAATGGCGCTTTAATTGCCTCAACTTTTAATTTAGGGTTAATTGAAAAACTTTATCAATATGTCGGTTATGAAATGAGCAATTATGATATTCAAGTTTTATTAGCTCCAGGGATGAATATTTACCGCAATCATCTTTGTGGGAGAAACTTTGAGTACTTTAGTGAAGATCCATTACTAACAGGCTTTATCGCCGCTAGTGTTGTTAAAGGATTACATCAAGCTAAGAAATATGGATCTTTAAAACATTTAATGCTAAATAATCAAGAAACCAAACGTTTTGAAAATGAAGTTTGGGTTTCTAATCGAGCCCTTCGAGAAATTTATTTAAAACCATTTGAAATTGCGATAAAACTAGCTGATGTAAAAATAATTATGAGCTCTTATAATTATCTTAACGGTTATCATTCTGCGAGCCATCCTACTTTATATAAAATAATTAGAAATGAATTTGGTTATAGTGGCATTTTTATTACCGATTGGTGGGCTCATTTAAACGATTTAAGTGAACCTCTTGATAAATATCAACTATCAAAAATGGTACAGGCCGGTCATGATCTTTATATGGTTACTCCAGACACCACAACTCATGAAAATGATTTAAAAGAAGCACTTAATAGTGGTAAAATTAATCGCGATCACTTAGTTTTTTTAGCGAAAAATATTTTAACTTTTATTAAAAACAGTGACTATTTAAACCAAGAAAAGGTAATTGTTCCTTCTTTAAAGACGACTAAATTAATAACGGAAGTTACTGAAAGTGAGTATCAAGCCTTAAAAGAAAATTATTTAAAAGAAGGAAATCTTTATTATCATTATATTAAAAAGATTGTTAAACCAACCCCTTTAGTTATCCCGGAATTAAAAGTAATTAAGTTGAAAGATAAAGTTACTATTAATGAGATTATAAAAGCGGAAAAAGATCTTTTTAAACACTTTAGGTTGGAACTATTTGAAGATGGCAAATATGTTTTTTTATTGAAATTAAGAAACGAGGGTTCTCCCTTATCGCAGCTTTCTTTAAATATTTATTTTGATGGTTTTTATGAACAAACATATACTTATGGTTATTTTGATGGCCTTTTAGAAGCGAGTGTTTTTAAAGTGCTTAAAAAAGGTCTTCATGATTTTTCGCTTCAATTCAAACAAAGCGGTTTGATTATTGAAACGATTGAGATTTTCAAACATCCTTAAAGAGTTTTTAAAAAAAGATTAATTGATAACTTATTAAAATAAAAATATTAAAAAGTTTTATAAAACATACTACAACTTCAATATCTTTAAAAATACATGGTATAATTAAGAAAAGAAATGAGGAGTTTTTAACGATGATTTTAATTGAAAACCAATTACTATATTTGCTGGAAGATAATAAAATGGTAGCTTACATTAGCTTTCCTAAAGTTGACGCTAATAAAGTTAACATTACTCACACCTACACTCATCCTTCTCGAAGAGGAGAAGGGATAGCGAAAGAGATGATGGATGTTTTATACGACCATTTAAAAGAAAACAATTTGAAAGCGACCCTTAGCTGTTCTTATGCTGTTTTCTATTTTAATCGCCATCAAGAGAAAAGAGACGTTTTATGAAGCCTGTTATTATCGCTGTTGGCGGCGGATCTGCTAGTGGAAAAACAACCGTTGTTTTAGAAATATTAGAAAAATTAAACGAGGATGAAGTTTTAATAATTGAACATGATGATTATTATAAGGACCAAACCCATTTAAAATTAGAGGAAAGGTATTTAATTAACTATGATCATCCTGATTCTCTTGATAATGAATTATTAATTAAAGACTTAACTGATTTAATCGCTGGTAAAACTGTTTCTAAGCCACTTTATGATTTTTTAAAATATACAAGAAGTAAGAAAAAGGAAATAATTAAGCCTAAAAAGGTTATTGTTTTAGAAGGAATTTTAATATTAACGGATAAAAAACTAAGAGAGTTAGCAGATATAAAGTTATTCGTTGAACTTGATGATGATCTTAGATTTATTAGGAGACTAGAAAGAGACATTTCTGAAAGAGGAAGAACAGTAGAAAATGTCATTAACCAATATTTATTAACTGTGAAGCCGATGTATCATCAATTTGTCGAACCATCAAAAAGATATGCCGATATTATTATTCCCAATAATACTAAGCATGATGTAGCGGTCGATATTATCGTTGCTAAAATAAATGATATTTTAGGAGCGGAAAAATGATTTTAATTATCGCCGCGATGGAGAGCGAAGTAAAAGAATTAAGAAGAAACTTTAAAGAAAAAAACTTATATAATAACCGAAAATATTATCAAGGTAGTATTAATGATAAAGAAGTAATAGTTTTAATAACGGGAGTAGGCAAAGTAAATGCTGGTCTTCATTTAGCCGCTATTTTAATGAAAGAAAATATTTCTAAAATTATCAATGTGGGTTTTGGAGGAGCGAAAGGTGATTTTCAGATTGGTGAGGCTGTTTTAATAAAAAAAGCTACTTATGGAGACGTTGACGTTACCGCCTTTAGCGAATATGAGTTAGGTCAGCTTCCTAAGCTGCCGCATTATTTTAATAGTGATCCAGTAATGTTTAGGAACTTTAAAGAAATAATAACTAAAGAAGGATTACTTTATACTCAAGACAAATTTGTTTTAAAGAGTGAAGAAAACGATTGTTTATTTGATATGGAAGGGGCAGGTTTTTATCAAGTCGCCCATTTATTTAAGAAGCCGATTGTCGCGATAAAAGTAGTTTCTGATTTAATTGGACAAAAAGGGCAACTAGAAAATTATCAAAACTTTGAAAAAAATAGCAGTTATTTAATAAAAGAAATAATAGAAAAAGTAATTTAGGAGGTAAAATAATGAAAAAAGGATTAATGTTATTTCATAATAATATGGAAGATGTTGAAGCTTTAGCAACCAAAGCTTTATTAAAAAGAGCAAATGTTAATGTTGAAACAGTTAGTATCAGCGCGGAAAAAGCTGTCAAGTTTTATTATGGGACAGAGGTTAAAGCTGACTTTTTAGCGTCAGAAACAGACATTGATGATTATCAATTTATTATTATTCCAGGTGGAATGTATGTTAGTGAAGTAATTGAAAAAGACACTAAGATAAAGTCTTTGATAAGCGGTTTCCATAATGGTGGAAAAGGTGTTTTCGCGATTTGTGCAGCACCGATGTTTTTAGGAGAGTTAGGGATTTTAAAAAACAAAGAGTATACTATTTTCCCCTCTTGCGAAAAAGATAGTTTTGAAGGTATTTTAAAACAAGATAAAAAAGTTGTTAGAGCCGAAAACATTATTACTGCGAGAAGTGTTGGAGCTGTTTTTGAGTTTGTTGGAGAAATAATTAATTATCTTTTTGATCAAAAAGCAGTGGAAATGTTTTATAAAAACACCTATTTTTAGCTTTTAAAAAGTTGTTGACATCCCCTTTTACTATGATATAATTAAAGGAGCGTTTGTGGCCCGTTGGAGAAACGGTTAACTCACAAGCCTTTCACGCTTGCATACAGGGGTTCGAATCCCGTACGGGTCACCATGAACTTTGTACCCATAGCTCAACTGGATAGAGCGCTTGACTACGGATCAAGAGGTTGGGAGTTCAAATCTTCTTGGGTACGCCACTAACGGGAAGTAGCTTAGTTTGGTAGAGCGCTTGCCTTGGGAGCAAGAGGTCGCAGGTTCAAATCCTGTCTTCCCGACCACGCGGACGTAGTTTAACGGTAGAACCACAGCCTTCCAAGCTGTTGACGGGGGTTCGATTCCCCTCGTCCGCTCCATATTGAATATATAGGTTTGATACAATAGTATTGAGCCTATTTTTGATTTAATAAGGGCATTTTCTCGTTTCACCGAGTTATTTTTGACGAAAAAAGTTGCTTAAATTTAGGGCAAAATTCTATATGTGAATAAGTGCTTACACGATTTACTTATTTTTACACGATTTACTTATTTTTACACGATTCACTTTTTTATCATAGCATTCGTGGAGATTTCGGACTCCAATGAGCCATCAGTCGGGATTTTGACAGGCGGCTCTAATTTGTCGGTATTTGCAATTCGTGCGTTAAAAGTGCATAAGTTAAATATATTATAAAGAACTAAACATAATACTAGATTTCTTTTAGAATAGAATCTATATGATAACATTAATAAGTATTTTAGGAATAAAAATCAAATATTTATCAAAATATTAAGCTGTAGTTGATTTGAAATATATTTTATGATATATTAATAATATGAATAATAAAGTTAAACTAAAATTTAATTATATTAAAGGAGTTATTGTATGAGTATCCCTACCGAATGGACTGCGTTACTAGAAGAGGAAGATTGGAATTTTATTAAACAATTTGTTCTTTATTCTGGATCGCTAAAAGAAATGGCAAAGTACTATGATGTAACTTATCCAACTGTTCGCTTAAGACTTGATAGAATAATACAAAAAATACAATTAACAGAAAAGTCTGAAGATGATGAATTTGTAATTATGATTAAGAAATTAACTATTGACGATCAATTAGATTACAAAATTGCACGAAAAATTATTACAGAATATAGAAAGGATGGAAAATAAATGATTATTGAACAAAGTAGTTTTTTTAACCTTATGATTGATATTCTAATAATATTAGCTTTTGTGGCATATATTATAGTAACCACAATTATTCAAATGAAAATTGCTAAAAAGACACATTGGGTTACCTCATTCATAATACCTCTTATTACATCTATATTGATTTTTGTTACGATCGGAAACATTCACTTATTTTGGATATTCACTTTTTTCAGTTTCGGATATTACTTATTGGTTTATAATATAAAATATTATCAGAAACAAAGTAAAAAAAGCGAACAAAATAAAGTCAATATAAAGGATTTATGATTGGACTGTATAGGGTATTTTCAACAGTCATTTTCGACAGTTTTCTTCATTTCTAAAAAACAGCTTAGTTAAGCCATAATTCAGGGGTGCGTAAAAATAGAGGCAAGGGTGCGTAAAATCCTGTTAGGGGTGCGCAAATTCTCACTAGGGGTGCGTAATTGTATTAAAATAGGTCACTCAATTCAGACTTAATTGCATAAGTTTTCAAATCTTTGGGAGAGGTTTACAATGGTTAAATCCAATCAAGAGATTAGAAAATTTTTTTATTTTTATGGGGGTGCTATGAAATAAATACTCCAATTCCCAAAATAAAAGTTAACGTCAAATAGAGATACTAGGAAGGAAACCTGCAAAAAACACTAGATTTTTTAGTTAAAGTCTAGTGTCATTGTATGTGGGGTCCATATCCTGTTGGGTGAAGATTACCGAACTTTTAGAGTTAGATGGTGAACATGAAATATTAACACCACTAGTAAAAGTATGATATTAAATCGTGTTTTTTATTATGGGAGTGGAAATCCGACGGTGGCGGAAAATGGCGGACTTTAAGTTATACTTTTAAATGTTTGGGTAAATTTTTAAAATTTGGAACTAGTCTAACTAATGTCGATAGTGGTTTGGAGGTGTTTTTAAATGCCTTGTTTGTAAGAAATGAATGTTATTAGTTAATTGTGGTGTTTAAATGTTAATATAATTAAGGAAGAATGAAATTAATATTTAAATTAAAATAAAAATAGATGCTGAGGAATTTACCTTAGATGATTTAATAGATGGAGAATAGGAGGATAATAGGAGAAGAATATGACATTAAAAATAATTTATATGGAAGGAAGCATTGAGTATAGCTCAGTTAGATATGCTGCTATTAATGGTTCTAAAGATTATTTAAGCGTAGAGTATACTAATGGAATGAAAGAACACATTATGTTAGGGAACCAAGACCCAGCGCTTAATAAGCCAAACTCACTTATACCTAGAGAAATTTATATTGAAGGGGACTTAGTTTATAATAAGTTTGGTATTACAGAATCAAGCGTGTATAAAGCTACTCCCGGTCATGGAGACTTTAAGAAATGGAAGTAATGCTCTCTAGAAATGGTTTAGCTAAGAAATATTAAAGAATATAAAGGCTTTACAACAGTGTTGAAAAGAGAAAACTTAGTTTTAAACTATTTAAAAAATAATTTTAATTATAAAGTGAAGGTAATTTAAAAATTAGGAGCCAAGAATGCTCCTTTTTTTATGCTTTAAAGAAGGATATTTTTTTAAAATTAAGCAAAAAAGTGTTATAATGAAAATTGGTTAATAGCTAAGGAGATGAGTGGTTTGGTTCCTTTTTATGAAGAGGAAGAAAAAGAAGAATATCAACAATTAAATGACTATTTTCAAGATCTTTTTGAAGAAAAGTCTAAAAAATCATACTTTTATTTACAAATTATTAGTACGGTTTCTTTTGTTGTGGGTTTAATTTTATGGACTAAAATTACTGATAAAAGAAAAAGAAGGTATTTAGTTGATGGGATAATTATTGGTTTACTAGCAAAAATAATCATTGTAGTTTTAATTATTAATTATTTTCAGCAATGGTTTTAAATAATAAAAAAGAGAAAGAGGCAAATAAAAATGCAAAAAGAAATGTTAATTAGTAAATTAGCAAAACTAGCAGTTAAAGTGGGCGTTAATGTTCAAAAAGGGCAAACCGTAGTTGTAAGAAGTAGTTTAACTGCGAAAGAGTTAGCTAGAGAAATCGTTAAGGAAGCTTATCTTAGTGGTGCTAGAAAAGTAATTGTCGATTGGAATGATGAATATGTATCTCGTTCTTCGTTTTTATATATGGATGATGAAACCCTACAAGAAGTTCCTGATTATGTGGTAGATAGAAGTAAGTATTATGTGGATCATAATGCCAGCTTTATTTCGGTTATTTCTCCTTTAATAGGAGTTAATAAAGATTTAGATCCAAAAAAGATGCAGTTAGCAATGCGTGCTAGTCAAGAAAAATTAAAATTTATGCGTGAATATACGATGGGCAATGAAGCACCCTGGACGATTGTCGCGGCTGCTAATCCGATTTGGGCTAAAAAAGTATTTCCTAATTTAGATGAAGAAGACGCAACTAATAAATTGTGGGAAGCGATTTTTAATGCCTCCAGAGTTTATGAAAAGACCGATCCTTTAAAAGAGTGGGAAGAGCATAATGAAAACTTAAACAAATTAAGTACGAAGCTAAATAACTATCAATTTGAAAAACTTCATTTTAAAAATAGTTTAGGAACTGATCTAATTGTCGGTTTAGTTTTAGATCATATTTGGGTTGGAGGAGGAGAAACTGCCCGTAATGGTATTTATTTTAATCCTAACATCCCTACAGAAGAAGTTTTTACAATGCCTCATAAAATGATGACCGAAGGAAAAGTAGTAGCGACCAAACCACTTAGTTATAGTGGTAAAGTTATTGAGGACTTTTATTTAGAGTTTAAAGATGGAGCGGTTGTTAATTTTGATGCTAAAAAAGAAAAAGAAGCCTTACAGTCAATTTTAGAATTTGATCAAAATGCCAAATATATTGGTGAGATTGCTTTAATTGGTGAAGATTCTCCGATTGCGCAAACAAATTTACTCTTTTTTAATACTCTTTTTGATGAAAACGCTAGTTGCCATATGGCCTTAGGAAGAGCTTATCCAATGAATATAAAAGATGGAATTGGCGCTCCTATTAAATCTTTAGAAGAAAAGGGTTATAACAATTCAATGGTGCATGTTGATTTTATGTTTGGTTCTCCCTGTTTAGAAATTACTGGTATTAAAAAAGATAGTAGTAAAATAAAAATATTTGAAAAAGGAAATTTTATAATTTAAATAGCAATTATTAACGATGAAGAAATTATTAGATGTATTTTGGACATTTTTTAAAATAGGATTATTTACATTTGGCGGCGGTTACGTCATGATTGGTGTTATTCATGATGAGGTGGTTTTTAAAAAGAAATGGTTAGAAGAAGAAGAAATGTTAGAGTTGTTAGCTGTTAGTGAATCAACTCCAGGACCATTTTCAATTAACGTCGCTACTTATGTTGGTTATAAAAGGGCTCGTTTTTGGGGTTCTTTTTTCGCCACCCTAGGAGTTGTCCTCCCCTCTATTCTTGTCGTTACAATTATTAGTCTTTTTTTAGAAGCTTTTAAATCTAATCTTTATATTAATCGTTTTTTAAAAGGTATTAGTGCTGGAGTAGGAGTATTAGTCTTTTTAGCTTTTTTTAGAATTGCCAAAAAGATTAAAATTAATATCTTCAATGGTTTATTGTTTGTTTTAGGAGTAGTTGTTTCTTTTTTTAATTTAATTTCTGTTATCTACGTTTTAATTGGGGTGGCCTTTATAGGTATCTTGGTAGGAATATTAAAGGAAAAGAGGAGGAAATTAGATGATAGTTAAACTAATTAAACTCTTTTTTACTTTTTTTAAAATTGGCTTATTCACCTTTGGTGGTGGTTACGCGATGATTCCGATGATTCAACAAGAACTATTAAAAGGCAGTTATTTAACACAAGCAGAAATAATTGAATTTATTGGAATTAGCGAAGCAACTCCAGGTCCTTTCGCAGTTAATATCGCTACTTTTACTGGTGTACATGTTTTTAGTGAATATCCTTTAATTGTTCAAATATTAACAGGTTTTACGATTACTTTAGGACTTATTTTACCATCGTTTATAATTATTTTACTGATTGCGATGTTTTCTAGTAAAATCTTTGAAAATAAATATGTTCATAATGCTTTAAAGACGATTCCACCACTACTAGTTGGTTTTATTTTCGCAGCATTTTTGCATATTAGTTTAACAGCTATTTTAGGCCACTATAACCAAGAAATTAATTTTGATTATAAAGCTTTAATTATTTTCGCTGTGGTTTTTTTGGTTGCTCATATTTATAAAAAAGCCTCACCGATCTTTTTAATTATTTTAAGCGGTTTATTGGGGTTATTTATTTATGGTGTTTTTTAAATAATGTTACTTAAAAAAGAAGTGCCTAACTTTTTATCAGTTAAGCACTTTTTTTATACTAAGATGAAATTATTATCATATGTAATTTGGTAATCTTTATGAGGGTGAAGGCGGTTTTTTATAATGTTTTCAGCGATAAATGTTTCTAAATGTCGCTGGATGTATCTTTTAATGGGGCGCGCTCCGTATTCATCTGAATAAGCCTCTTTTAAAATTTGCTTGTTAACACTCTCTTCAAATGATATTTTGATATCTTTTGCTTGAAGTCTTGTTTGTAAGTCAACTAACATTTTAGTAACGATTTCTTTTTGAACATTAAAGCTCAAAGGATTAAAGTAGACAATTTCATCGATTCTATTTATAAACTCTGGTTTAAAAGTTTCTTTAACGAGTGCTGCGACTTTTTCTTTTTCATTATTAAGTAAATAATTGCTTCCTAAATTAGATGTCATAATAATAATAGTATTTTTAAAGTCGACAACTCGGCCTTGATTATCGGTTAGTCTGCCATCATCAAGAATTTGTAAAAGGATGTTAAACACATCACTATGCGCTTTTTCAATTTCATCTAATAAAATGATTGAATAAGGCTTTCTTCTTACTTTTTCAGTTAATTGACCGCCTTCATCATAACCGATATATCCGGGTGGGGCGCCGATTAATCTACTAACGGAGTGGCGTTCCATATATTCACTCATATCAAGTCTAACAATATGCTTTTCATCATCAAATAAATTTTCTGCTAACGCCCTCGCTACTTCAGTTTTACCAACGCCAGTGGGC
Organism: Acholeplasmataceae bacterium; assembly: GCA_012837645.1. Taxonomy (GTDB): domain Bacteria; phylum Bacillota_I; class Bacilli_A; order Acholeplasmatales; family UBA5453; genus DUQU01. Next base: position 23,065 of record DUQU01000023.1, read on the forward strand.
CCTAAAAAAATAAAGGAACCAATCGGCCTGTTTTCGTCTTTTATTCCTGCTCTTTGTCTAATAATAGCGTCACTTACTAACTTTAAAGCATGATCCTGTCCGATTACTCTTTTCTTTAGTTCTTTTTGTAAGTTAAGCAATTTTTCTCGGTCTTCTTGCATTAATTTAGTAATAGGAATATGAGTCCATTTAGAAACGATGTTTGCGATTTGGTCACTATTGACGTTTTCGCTAATTAAATTAAATTGATTTTCATTTAAAAGGTTTTTTATTTTTGATTCTAGTTCCGGTATTTTACCATATTGTAGTTTAGCAGCTTTTTCGTAATCGATTTCATTTAAGGCATTTGTTAGTTGTAGTTTTGCCTCTTCTAAGTCGTTTTTTAATATTTTAACTTTGTTTAAATTAGTTTTTTCTTTTTCCCAAGCTGTTTTTAAAGATTCTTGTTGGGATTTTAAAGTTGTTAATTCTTTTTCTAACTTTTTTAATCTATTTAAAGATATTTCATCGCTTTCCTTTTTTAAAGCGCTTTTTTCAATCTCTAGTTGTAAGACTTTTCTATTTAAAAGATCGAGTTCGGTGGGAAGAGTATCCATTTCCATTCGAATACTCGCACAAGCTTCATCGACTAAATCAATCGCTTTATCGGGAAGGAATCTATCAGTGATATACCTGTTTGATAAAACTGCTGCACTAACTAAAGCGTTATCGCTAATATTAACGCCATGGTGAGCTTCAAAGCGTTCTTTTAAGCCTCTTAAAATTGAAATTGTTTCAGCGACGCTTGATTCGGTTATTATTATTTTTCGAAATCTTCTTTCTAAAGCTTGGTCTTTTTCGATATACTTGCGGTATTCATTTAAAGTAGTAGCGCCAATAGTTTGAATTTCTCCTCGTGCTAACATCGGTTTTAACATATTAGAAGCGTCAACCCCACCTTCGCTAGCTCCCGCTCCCACAATAGTGTGAAGCTCATCGATAAAAAGGATGATATCATCCCGCTCTTTAATTTTATTTAAAACAGCTTTTAATCTTTCTTCAAATTCGCCACGAAACTTCGCTCCGGCAATTAAACTAGCGATATCTAGTTCATAAAGCGATTTATTTTGAAGACCTAAAGGGACATCTTTATTAACAATCCTTTGGGCAAGACCTTCAGCAATCGCAGTTTTACCAACACCAGGATCGCCAATTAAAACAGGATTGTTTTTGCTTTTCCTTAGTAAAATCTTAATCATTCGTCTAATTTCATCATCCCTACCAATAACAGGATCAAGCTTACCTAATTTAACATCATCGGTAATCATTCTTCCAAATTTTTCTAAAATATTTTCATCTTTTTGATAATTTTCCATTTGCATTATATCACCCCTTTGGCACTCTTTGTATTCAAGTGCTAACTTAATTATAAACAAGTTTTATTTGCTAGTCAACTATTTTAATAAAATAATAATATAAACAAAAGTATTCGATTTTACTGGTTGGAAATTCCCACAATAAGATTTGACAAAAATAGTCTTCAAGGCTATAATTGAATAGCGTCTTAAGGCCCCGTAGCCAAGTGGTAAGGCAAGGCTCTGCAAAAGCTTGATCATCGGTTCAAATCCGTTCGGGGCCTCCAAAAACATATTGAATTAGTAATAAAACAAACAAAAATCAGCTAAAAACAGCTGATTTTTTGTATATATAGGGTTAAATATTGTTGGTTCAAATCCGACTGGTAGTAGATACCATTAAGTAAGATGGGAGCTGTAACACGGGTTTGAACTTGGTATTAGAAAGTTGTGACACGAGTACGAACCTATTTCATATGGTACATATTTTAAAAAGGTTCCTCTTATTAAATTTAATCACGTGTGAACATACAAGTTTTTAAATATAAGTAATCTATTCCATAACGAACAAATGACCGGTTAAGTAATGGATTGGCTAAAATAAAAATAACCATATTGTTAATTTAAGTGCGAGCCTATACATATGGTAAAATTAAAAATCCAAAATATTGAAACAAAAATAAACAAATGTTTGAAATGAATTCCACCAAAATGTTGAAATAGACTATTATTTTTGTTAATATATAACTGGGTGATAAAAATGAAAGATAAATATTTACCAAGGCTTATCGATAAACAATTAGCAGAAATATTAAACTCGATGGGCGCTGTTTATATTAGAGGTCCAAAATGGTGTGGAAAATCTACAACAAGTTTACAAACGGCAAAAACTGTAATTAATTTTCAAGATGCCG
>DUQU01000024.1 GCA_012837645.1 Acholeplasmataceae bacterium
AACAACAGTAACTGATAAGTCAGTAGTTCCTTCTTCATATAGTACTCTTGAACCTTGTTGTGATTGAATTTCATTTGGTGCGTCAGCACTAAAGTAAGTCACAGTTTGAGTAACTGATTTTTCATCAGTTTCATCATGTAAGTTTACAAATTTATATGTAATAACATATTCTCCTGCTACGTCTTTATCAATTTCATGTAATACTTCTAAACTATAATCAGTATCTTTAACTAAAGTAACATCTGATCCATATAAACCTTTTACAACAGGCACATCAGCTACAAAGTCTTGGCCAACTTCAATATTTTTAGATTCTTCAATACCAGTAATTTCACCTAATTTAATTGAAACTTCTGGTCTTGGTAGTGCTTCAATACGATTTACTTTAATATTAGTAACATATGATGAAGCTTCTCTTAATGAAGTTTCGTTTGAACTTCCTGTTCTTAAAATTAAAGTATCTAATACTACATTTCCTTCATAACTAACTAATCCAGAAAGTGATTTTAAGTTGCCATTTTCATAAACGAATAATTCAAATGTTTGATCTTTTGTATTTAACTCGGCTCTAAATGTATGCCACTTAGAATCTGCAAATCCACTTCCAAGTTTTACTTGAGGGTTTGGAACACCTACACGGTAATAAGGTTCACTTCCTGTAATACCAAATGCAAATGTAACACGGTCTCCACCAGTTCCATTTTGAATGTGGATTGCTCCTGCACCTGGTGTTTGAAGCAGATCAGCTTCAACAACGATTAAATCTAAATCATGAACTAAGGCAGTTTCAATTTGTAACTCGCCCCATGAGTTCATCTTTAATGCTTTTGAATCGTTTGGAATATCTTGGCCTTCGACTTGTCCGCTTACAACGTTAAATGTTGAGTTACCAGTTTTTCCTGAAACTGGCGCCCAAACACCTACTGATTGGACTTGGTCTAAGATGTTTCCATCTTCAAAGTCTTTAAATGTTTCATCTAATAATGGTTCAGCTTCTGAAGCTGGAGGTAGTGCTACTACCGTTGCACTAAATTTTTTAGTTGCAGTAGCTTCGCCTTTTTTAATTGTTGCAGTTATTGTAACTACTTGATTACCAACTTCATTTTCTGGTTGTGAAACAACTCCGGCTGCACTAATATATTCAGTTTTATCAATTGCCCAAGTAATAGTTGCTCCATCTTTTTGAGTTGGTAAAATTATACGCGGTGAATCATTAGTTAAGTTTGATAAATCACCTAATGTTAATTCGTTTTTAACTTTATCAACAATTTCTTGATCGCTTAATTGAAATCCTTCTTCAACCCACACAGCATAAACTGTTACGTTTTTTGTAATTGGCTCATCAAAGTTAAATAGCTTGTTGCCATCTTTATCTTCGTACCAATTATCAAAATCAAATCCCGCTTTTGTAGGATTTTCGGAAGGTCTAGCTACCTTACTCCCACTGTCTACTTTAACTGCTTGAACTTCTGATCCACCTTGGGTATCAAAAGTCACTGTTACTTTAGAGCCACCACAGGCTACTAAAACAGTTAAAAGACCAAATAAGATTACTACTAATAATGAAAGTCTTTTTCTCATTTCTTTCTCTCCTTTTTACCCTAAATAATCAGGGGCAACCGCATCTGGATGCGGTACCACGATTATTAATAGTTTTGCTTTTCTAACTTGATTCTCATAAGTCATCTTAACATCAATAACAATCGGCCAGTTTTTATTTAAGCCACTAAATTCTTCAACAACTTCACCTTGTTGATTTCGTGATTGTAACCACCAAGTCATCGGTTGTGTAACAACCCCATCATCGCTAATGATGTCTTTGTTTCTTGATGAATATTCAAATTTAACACCTTCATATTCAGTTGGTAAACCTAAAGATCCATCTTTATTAATTATTTTGTTGTTAAATCCTGTTAGACCTGAAATTTCTTCAGCTCTAACTAAAGTTTGATAAACTACTCTTTCTTGTGAAACATTATCTTCTTCTTCAGGTGTAGTTTGGCAGGCAAATAATGAAAATGAAAATAATGTTATAAGTAAAAGTAATAAAATATTTTTCTTTTTCATAATTAATCCTCCAATTCGTAAATAGTTCTTATGTAAATATACTTAGGTGAATAATCTCTAGTTTCTGATACACCATCATTTGCTAGCATATAGCCATGAATATAACCTGAGTCAGCTAAGTAATAAGGCATATCACTAGTTTTAATTCCTCTAATTACACCATCTAAAATAAGTAATGCTAGTGTATCTGGTTGATCTAGTCTTGAGTAAAGCATAATCTCATTTTCAACAAAGAAGCCACGATGGAATTTCTTTCTAACTAAGTTATTACCGATCGTTCTAGCTAGATCAATATAATCACGATTACCAGTTGCATCATATAATTCAATCATTGTCATTAATGCAAATGGATCATCAATTGATGATTCAAGTTCTAATGATGGGTTTTTTCCACCTAATTCACCAACATCACCTAAACCAAATGTATGAACAATTTCTCTAAAGTATGTCCAAAGTTTAACTTGGTCTGCTTCATCTTTAGTCATTAAGACTGTTCTTAGGATTGGTAATAAGAATGTTGATGGTAAATCTGTATAATCAATTCTCATATTTGATGGACCATAATAGCCAGGTTCTGGTGTTACATAACCATATGTAACTGTTCCATCATTAAACATTGGAATAATTTTATTACGTCCATCAACACGAATATAAGCCATATCTAAATAACCTTCTAAGTATTTACGTGAGCGAGCAATAAAATCATCTTCACCAAATTTTTCTGCTACTTCTAACATCATTAAGACATTATCAACATAAACAGCTTGAGTGTTTTTCCACTGGACACTTGATTCTCTAGCAATAGGGCCGAAGTCTCTAAATTGTCTTGCAACACGATCCCCACAACCAGAGTTAGTATAACTTGGGTCTAAACATTCAGCTTCAGACTTAGAAACTCTTGTTGATTTGTATTGATATACTGTCATATTTGTTTCTGGGTTTGATGCAAGTTCATATTGTTTCATTAAATATCTTGCCCAATTGGCTGGTTCACTATCACCACGGTGATTAGAAAGTGTAAATGCAGCGTACGCTAAGTCAGTTGCAGCATTAACAAATGGTAGGTCTCCTGGTGAATCAGCTGGAATAATCGGCATATTAGTCTCTGGGTCTAATTTAATAACATCATCAATCATTGGTTGACCAAAAACATTTGGATCGTATGCTGTTGAAAATGATCCGTGACGGTTCATATCAGCTGTTTGCCAGCGGAAATGAGCTGTCCAAAGCTGTTCCATAAAGCGAATAGTAGCCGCTTCATTTACTTCCATCATTAATTCATAATAAGGTAACATGTTTTTAAGTTCGTGAGGTCCGTTTTCACCTTCAGTTGATTGAACTTCTAATGTTTCCATATTAATAATTCGGTGGCCTCCCCAATACATTAAACCATTACGATCTTGGTAATTTTCCATAAATTCACCAACAGTTGCTTTTGCTTCATTATGATATTTACTATTATTAGTTACTTTAGATAAGGCAACTAAAGTTCTTAAGAAGTTTTGTTGGTTAGCTAAGTCACTATATGGGACTTTAGCACGGTTTGGAAAAGTCCATTTTGCAGGTTCACCTGTTAGGGTGTTAACTGCATCTGGTAATAAATTAGTATTAGGATTAAAACCATGACCATATTTTAAAACGTTATCAACGTGTTCAATTACTGCATGTAATCTTTCGTAATCACTATCAGTGTAAACTAAGCCTTCTTTTTCACTTGCAAAAACTGATACTGATGTAATACTTGCAGCAAATATTAATAATATAGCAATTAGTTTTCTCATCTTAATCCTCCATTCTTGAAACTTTCACGTTATCAATAAATGCATAACCAACATTTAAACGGCTATATGGCATTGTAATACTTATAACGTTAGGTCCTAAAATTTCGTTATCTAATTTAGCGTTGAAGTGATTACTAACATGGAATGCACTATCAACAACTAACACTTTTTGATCATCTAAATAAATAAATGATTGAACTTTATCTTGTTCAATGTCCCAAGTAAATAAAAACTTATACCACTTACCTGGTGTTATAACAATATCAGTTGGATGAGTTTGGCCGGCATCAGCATTTCCTGAAAAATAGAAATACGGGCCGCCAACTTTACTTGATAATTTATAATCTTTACTAATCGTAAAATTAATTACGTTTACAGCACCAGCTGATAGTCCAAATGAAACTTGATTGTTTTCTTCTTCTGGTACCATTACATCAATTTCTAATTGTCCTTTTTTAGTTAAGTCTAAATTAAATTTAGTTGTAAAAATTAATGTTGGTTGAGCTGCTCCTTGTGGATAAGGAGGTTTAGCAGAACCATCGCTATAAAGTCTTACAAATTTATTGCCATCTTCTTCTAAAACTTTAGCATCAACTGCACCAGCTTTATACTCTGGATTAGAATAAATTAACCATTTTCTTGGTTTTTGATCGGTTCTTTCACCTTCAAAATCATCTTCAACTAAAAATTCTTCAATTTCTGTTGAAATATGATCTAAATCTTTTGAAGGGTTATAACATCCTTCGCCAAATGGATTATCTTTACATGGTGATTCCGTTTCTACGATTTTGTCTCCATTTGGTTCTTCCGAGTTATTTTGACATCCAACGATGCCAAATAACCCAAATACTAATAGTAATAATAATATATATTTTTTCATTTTGTCACCTAACCTTTAATTGCCGAGTCTGTATCGCTACCCATGAAATACTTCTGCGCAACAAAGAACACTATAACTGGTATTAATGCCGCAATAATGGCTCTTGAGTATACCATTGAATATGTATTTATTGAGTCGACTCCTAATTGTGGTAAAACTAAACTTAACGGTTGAGTTTTAACACTACTGTTATAAATAAGTGGCCCTTGATAGTCATTAAAAGATGAAATAAATTTAAGTAATGCCACTGTAATAATTGTTGGTTTTAAGATTGGTGCAAATATATGCCACAATATTTGCATTCTATTAGCACCATCAATATACGCTGCTTCATCTAAATCACGTGGGATTGTTCTAAAAAATTGAATAAACATAAATGTTGAAAACGAATCAATTGCAAACATCGCACCGCTCCACAGCGGAATATATGCTCTAATAGCAAAATTTGATCCTTCCCATAAACCTGACATAGTTTTACTAGTCCAAAATGCATATAATGGAATTCTAAATATAGTATTTGGCATTAGTAATGTTGCAATAATAACTGTAAAGACTAATTTTTTGCCTTTAAAATTAAATCTTGAAACAACATAAGCCGTAATTAAACATGTAATTGTTGTAAATATAGTATTTGGAATAGTATAAGAAAGTGTATTCCAAAGTGCTCTAAACATTGAATATCCTTCTTCACTACCCCAACCTGGAGCTTTAAGCGCGTTTTGCCATCCTTCAAAAGTCCATTTCTTTGGAATAAAAGAAAACGAGCTTGGCATCTCTAAGTTAAATGAGTTACCTATCATCCAAACTAGTGGGTATAACATCACAAATGAGACAAGTATTAAGATTGTATAGCGAATAACTAGTCTTATTTTTGATGTATAAAGATCACTTTTTTCTTTTGGTTTTGTTTTATTTATTGATTGATTTTGGTTATTAATTGTATTTGCATTCATATTATCAATCTCCATAATGAACCCAATGACGACTACTTCTAAAAATTAATAAAGTAAATATCATTAAAATCACAAATAAAACCCAACTCATAGCATTACCTAAGTTTAAGTTTCTCATTTGGAATGCCGTTTCATAAATTAATAAGTTTAAGGTTTCCGTTTTATAGTTCGGATCTCCACCAGTAATTAATGCTGGACCATTGAACACTTGGAAACTTTCAACTAAACGCATTACACCATTAAATAAAATAATTGGTGTTAGTTGTGGAATAGTGACTGAGAAAAAGGTTCTAACTTTTCCAGCACCATCCATTGTTGCTGCTTCATAAAGAGTTTCTGGTATATTTTGAAGTGCTCCTAAGAAAATTAACATCGTTGATCCAAATTGCCATACTCTTAGTAAAATAATGGTAGTCATTGCTCCAGCACCTGTTCCAAACCAGTTAACTGGTTGGGCACCTACTAATTTTAAAAATTGGTTTATTAAGCCGTAATTTTCAAATAAATTACGCCACAAGAGTAAAACTGCAACGTTTGCTCCAAGTAAAGTTGGAATGTAAAATGATGTTCTAAAAAATCCAACGCCTTTTAACTTCTTACTTAAGACTTGAGCAATTAATAGTGATACGATTAATATAAGTGGAACTGTTATAAAAACATAAATCGCTGTCACTTGAAGCGAGTTAATAAAACGAGCTCCAATCATATCACTTGATGTAAATATTTGAATATAATTTTTAAACCCAACAAATTGTTGCGTACGACCTACTTTAGTAAATAAACTTGAATAAAATGAACTGAAAAAGGGATAAATCTTAAAGATGATTATCCCAATTATCCATGGTATTAAGAGTAAGTAGGGTGTCCACTTTTTTTCTCCAACCACTTCTTATCTTCCTTCCATTACCTTTTGTAAGTTTGTATCAAAAGTTCTTAATATTTCATTTGCTGTTTGTTCAACGTTTTGAGTACCAAATAAAAACTTTTGAAGTGGTTGTTCATAAACGTTTCTAAATGTTTCATGCTCATAATAAGGATGAATATATAAATTTTGTTCTTTTGTAAGTTGATTATTGTAATAAGTTTGAACAATGTCGTGACCTGTCCATTCTAATGAGTTTTTAAACTCAGGAATTTTAGCTAGTTGTTCTCTTGCACCTGAATGAGAAGGAACACCTCGGTCAACACCTAAAATTTCAACTGCTTCTGGATCAGTAGTCATAAATTCTAAAAACTTTTTAACATTTTCTTTTTTAGTTTCTGATTTTGCTACTCTTGTACTAACGGCATATGCCATTGATACTTTTTTATACATTCCTAGTTGTTCACCTTTATTAATTTGGAACATACCAGCAGTAATCATTTTCTCATCACCTTTTGGTAATGTGTTTTGATATTCACTTACTGCAGTGTTCCACTGTAAGATACCACCATAGTTTTCATAATTAATCCAGTTTGGATTTGTAGGACCATCTTGGTGTGTATCATTTTGTAAGTTTTCAATTAGAACATTATTTGATCTTAAATCATCTAAAAAGTTTAATCCTTCAATTAACTCTTCTTTTGTAAAAGCAAACTTATCGCCTTCAATAACGTTTTTACCGTATTTTTGAGCTAAATATGAATACATTAAAATTGATGCTTGTTGTGCATCTAGACGACCAAGGGCATATTTATTTGGATTATGCGCTTTAATTTTCTTGCCTGCTTCAATTAACTCATCCCATGTAGTAGGTATCTCGACACCAGCTTCTTCATATACATCTTTATTTAAATAGAAAATATAGCCTGTTTCTGAAATTGATAAACCTAACACTTTACCATCAACTGTTAGTGGTTTATGTTCAGATTCTGGATATTTAGAAAAATCAATACCAAGCTCATTAATATCATAAAAATAATCAGCTCCGTCCATTGAATAAATCCAGTTATAGTTAATTTGGAATACATCGGCTTCGTTTCCACGCTCTAAATAATTATATAAAACAGTTTGATAACCTGACCAAGTTTTTTGGTCTGGTTCTACTTTGATTCCTGTTTTTTCTGTAAATAATTTTAATGCTCTATGGGTTGCAACGTTACGTTCTGATGTTCCCCACCAAGAAAATTTAATTGTGTCTTCTTTTCCAGAATCACCATCGCATCCTGCTAAAAAGATAGCCACAACTAATAAAATAAATGTGATAAATATTTTTTTCATTTCCTCAAACTCCTTTGACGTCCGGTATAATAGACGCCGTTTGTTGTTTTTTTACACTTGTATTTTATCACGTGATTTTATAAATGTCAACGCTTTCATTAAAAGTATCTTCTTATTTATTTTTATTCTTATTTATAAAAAGATTTTTGCAAAAATAAAACCAGCATAGCTGGC
>DUQU01000025.1 GCA_012837645.1 Acholeplasmataceae bacterium
TCTTCACTTAAACTATATTCGGCAATAGGGATGTTTGGATCACCATAAACTTTTTGGTGATGGTGAATATTTAAAACAATTGGTCGTTTAGCAACAACTAAATCGCTATTTCTTACAACGACATTGTAATTTCTATTTGTAATTTTTGCAGATACAACATTATTGTATGTGCCAATATTTGATGAAACTAAATTGCCATTTTCATCAATTGGATTTCCAAATAAATTAGCACTTAAAACAATAAATTCATTATCATGATTTTCAATTAAAGGGAAATCAATATCAAATTTAATATCTTCAAGATTAACCTTATCATAGTAAAGTTTTTCAATATTATTCAACTCTATATCAATATCTTTTTTCTTAATTGTTAAAATTCCTGGAACAACTCTAATATTGTAATTAGGATTAGTAATTTCAGCATTAAGAATATATGTACCCGTTTGTTCTCCTTCTTCTCTACTAGTAATTATTGAAAAAGAGTTTTTATTACTTACTAATTGACTACTAAAAGTAAAATCCTTATTAAGATCAAATATAGGATCAGCATCAAGATAAATTTTTTCTTTATTATTAACAGTAATAGTAAGATCTCTTTTAACAATCTTCAAGGTCCCTAAAAAGACTTTATCACTAGCATTGGTAGTAACTTCAACATCATAAAGACCAACATCAATTGGTGTTTCTACAACTTCACCATTTAGTTTATAAACGACATTAACATCAATGTTTTTATAGTTTTCTTTTTTATTGTATTGGAAAGGCCTTTCTTGATTATTATAAACATAGGTTTGATTCTCAATATAAGTAAGGGGGTTAGTAGTTTGATTAGTTTTAATTGGTTCTCCTAGTCTATTAACTTCATAAACTTTATCAGAATCTATTTTCTTTAAAGCAAACAAATAACTATGATTTGGCAAAAGACCACTAAAGACAGCATAATTGTCTTGCGTTATTGTTGGCTCAACATACTTACCATCAATATCATAATCAAAAGGATCGATTAAAACTACTTGATAACCATTGTTGGGGTTTCTAAAAGTAATTGCTGTATCAGATTTATGAACGAAGATTGGTTTTAAATGATAAGGACTAACATCAATTCCTTCTAAACTAATAATATTAGATTCTTTGAATTGTAGTGTTTCAGCCAACTTAACTAAGACATTCATCTTAGTAGTTATTGGTTCATCATGAGTGTAACTAGGGGAGACTTGCCACTCGAAATTATCAGGGTTTGCACCTTCTGGATAAAACTTATATAAAGCATTACTAAGTTCTTTTAACTCTATTTCATAACTAGAGATGTTCATTACTTTAACATCTTTTTCTAATAAAACTTGTTCGGCTTTATCGACAGTTAATGTTAGTGGTGCGTTAGCTTCAACACCATGATAAAAAATAGCCACCGTATAAGCACCAGCACTTGCTGGTTTAACGTATTTGCTTTCCATTGCCAGCATGCTGACATCTAAGTCAATAATTTGATTAGGCTTGTTATAATAACGCACAAAGAGCTTAAAACCACTAGCATCAAACTCTTCACCATAAATATAGTCTACTTTACCGTATTCTTGAATAGATACTTCTCTAACTTCATCTTTAACAATATTAATAGCGATGACATTTGAAGCAACTCTCTTATACTTAAAAGTAACTTCAAAAACAACTTCATTTTCCGTTTCTTCATGATTAAACTTCAAGTTGGTCTTATAGTTATGTTTAACTAAGTAATGTTCATATTCCTCTAACACCTTCTTAGTACCATCCTTATAATTAACAGTAAAATTAAAAAGATTCAAATCTAACTCTTCACCCTCATTTAGATAGTGACTAGCATCTTCTTTATAACTAACATTGAAAGATTCTATTTTATCAACCTCACAACTAGTTAATAAAATAGGAATAATTAGTAACCCTACTAAAAATAATATTTTTTTAATTCGTTTCATAACCTTACCTCCCCATAATGGAACTTATAAAACAATAATTATGTAATATTATATCACACAATTTCACATAATCAAAGATTTTTATTAACTAGTTCTAAAGAACTATCAAAAAACCAACTTTAGCAATTAAAAAACATTATAAGCACACCTTTAGTTCTCCCAATAAAAACTGAATTACTACTTCTTAACCGCTTGTAATTGTTTATCGTTAATACTTGCTTTTCGCTAGTTTTACTCTTTTACCAGATAATCAACTAAAAAAAGATATTCACCTAAACTATCTTTCTTTTAAACACTATTTAATTACCCTAATAAACACTTTTAATGTTCTCACTGCTAAAGATATCAAGAGCGGTTTGAAAATCTTGTTTTAAGGATTTGTAGGCTTTATTAACATTTTAAAATTATTGTAATTTAAGAACTCAAAATATCTTCAATGAGTTGATAAACTAAAGTACCAGCCTTGCTGTACAACTTATCAACTTGAGATTCCAGTTTAGAACTTTTAGCTCTTTTAATTGCATCGTCAATCCCTAAATAATATCCCTTATCAACATTACCATCTCTTAACTCCTTTAAAAGCTTTTTTGGATAAGTGTTTTTACTACCAATTTTAGCGTTTGCCTTAATCTTCTTTAAATCAAGATTATCAAGATCTTGGTAATGTAAAATCAACCATAATTCAAAACATTGCATGCTGACCGCTGCCAAGATTTCTTTACCACCAACACTTTTAAGCGAATTTAGAAAGTCTTGATAACAGCTCTTTTTTTCTGTTTCTGAAGTTCCAAAATGCCTATCAATATCAATCACTATCCAAAGTCCATCTTTTTTATCAATATATTTATTGTTTTTATAATAAAATTCAAGCATTCCATCCCTAACATGATAAGGATGACTTTTACCATCTTTTTTACTTCTGTTTAATAATATCACATCAACTACAGTGTTGCTTCTTTCCTGAAGTTTGGGTTTCACCTCTTTAAAATAATTTGGTTCTGTTATTAGACCTTCAAAAGCAAGATAAATCTTTCTTTTAAATTGTTTCTTTAGTCCCTTTCTCGCTCGATAAGAATTATTTTCAATAATGAAAAGCCTTGTATTACTCATTGAGATCACTCTCTAAAATAGTTAAAATATTAGGAACCCCTCCATATCTTCCTGCTAAATAATCTTTATCTAAAATTTTATCCGCTCTAATATTAAAACCACTTAAAGGAACTAAATTACTCATTCCTTTTTTATTCCTATCGATTATCCAAAGTTCATCTTGCCTCACTAGATTAAAGTTCATTATCTTAGTTTCATGAGTAGTAATAATTAGTTGTCCTTTATTTTTAGAGGCATAATTTAAAAATTTTTTAATAAATTCTAATGTTAAATTGGAATGGAAAGATCTTTCGATTTCATCGATTATAAACGTCTTTCCAACAGCTTGAACACTGTATAAAATATTGACAATTTCAACAAGCCTTTTAGTCCCATCAGATTCTTCATCATAAGAAAAATATTTTTCATCATTACCACAATGTCTAAACCCTAACAATTCAACAATTGGTTCTTTTTTACCTTTGGGGTAACTAATCCGATAAAAGTCACCACCAATATTGGTTTCAATAACCTTTTTTTCATCAAAGTCCATGAGATCTTGATAAAAACGAGCATAACCTTCTCCATCCTTTATTTTTTTATCATTTAAAATCTCTAAAAACTTTTCCAAATTCATTTTTTGATAGACATAATCAGTTATTCCTGTGTCAAATGTTTTTAAAATATCAATAATGCTATCTTCTGCTTCCCTTTCCTTCGTCTTAATAAATTGGTTGATTTTATTTGAAATAGTCGTCTTTGGTGTAATAATAACCAAGTCATCTAAAAGCCATTTATAAATGAACTTCGAAAACCAAAAAATCTCGCTAGATTCGGCTAATTTAATTAATAAAAATTCATCTTTATTTAAATCATTAAAATAAATATCAACTCTTTCTTTGATGCTAGCAGCACTAGATAAAATCGCTATTTTTTGATTTTGAATATCAAAAATAAGCTTTTCTGAACCACTAATATTAGCATATAAATATTCTCTTTTTACAACCCTCCCAATAATATCAATTGAAAAACCGTAAATAAGAATTTGATCATCAAACCCAACTTCAATTTCAAAGAGAGAATCTTCTCCTAAATCCTCCAACCTAAACTTTAAATTATAAGGGAACATTGGCAGCTTTCCTTCCCTCACCAAATATTTTTAAAATGAAATAGCCTCAACAAAATTTGATTTGCCTGCAGCATTCGCCCCAAAAATTGCCGAAAACTTCAAGGCTTTATAATGCTTTCCTTGATAAACATGATATTTGTTTTTTCGATATCTTCCTGGGATGGTCGTAAACTCTTGCGGGCTCCCAAAAGACTTGAAATTACTAACCCTAAAATTCAATAACATTCCCTTCACCTCTTCTATAGTTACACGATTATTTCTCATTAAGCAATAGTTTTTATTAATAAAAACAATCCAACATCACCTTTAACGAGAATTATTCGTATTAACTTGTCATATTGCTTATATATATTATTTTTTTAGATCTAAATAACAACTGTTTTGGCACTTAAGTAACGCCCACTAATAAACATCTCACAGCAATAACGGTTTTCCCTTAAGATAGGATAATAATTAGTAGCTACTAAGTATAACAGTTCAACCAATAAGAAGGGAATACTATTACAAGTAGATTTAACTAATTATCTATAAATGTTTCTTTAAGAGATGGTCACTTAAATAGTTTTTCACTTAATTTAATATAGTTTTTAAACAACTTTTAAATAACCTCAAATAATAAAAATCTCCATTTAATCCAAAATGGTTTCCTTCTCCGTTTATCTTTACATTTCGATTTAATATTATTAACTCAAATATTTATAAAACTACTTCTCCATTAAAAAAACGCTAAAAGTATTACTCTTAGCGTTTCTTTATTAAATATTATTTATTACTTATCAACTATAAATTCCTGGAAACATTGCTTCAATGATGTAAGACTTTGGATCCATGTTTTTAATATCATTTATCATATTAACAGTGAAATCACCAGGTTCTTTATCAAACAATAATTCATCTAGTGAATCAACTTCTAAGATACCCAACGCTACGATTAGCGCATCAAGCTCCTCATCAGTGAAGTCATCATTTGTATCATATGCATCATCACTAACACTAATAGTAGCTTCATCTAATGCATTATCTAATGTCTTAGTAACAATCCTTCTAACAATCTTAGATTCACTTTCTGTTAATATTTTTAAAACATCAACTGACACGTAACTAGCATCAACCCCTGATAACTCAAGTACATCATCAATGTCTTCACTTTCAAGTTCAGTTAAAGTATCTGCTAACGCTAATAATTCGTCTTCGGTAATATAACCTTCACCATCTTTAGCTCCATCAGGCACTTCTAACTTATCCTCTACTTCACTAGTAATTAAATTCTTAACAATATAAGATTCTGTGGTTGCTACCTTTCCTAACATTTCAGCATCAATAAGTTTTGCTTCAATACCTGAGGTATCTTCTACACTCATTCCTAACGATTCTAATGTATCTGCTAAAGCTAATAACTCATCTTTGCTAATATCATCACCATCATAAGCTTCGGTTGGAATTGTTAAACCGGCATCTCCAACTTGAGTTGTAATAAGTCTATATACTATTAACGACTCAGCATCAGCTACGCCTCTTAACATCGTATCATCAATGTCTTCGGCTTCAATACCTGAGGTATCTTCTACACTCATTCCTAACGCTTCTAATGTATCAGCTAAAGCTAATAATTCA
>DUQU01000026.1 GCA_012837645.1 Acholeplasmataceae bacterium
AAGATGATTTCGACTTTCTCTATCAATACGACGAATATGTCGATGCTTTGGAAACCGCAATTATTATCGTTGATGTTTTTCTTAATAATAAAGTAAGCGAAGAAAAAATGAGCAGTTTGATGACTTTAATTGCAGATATTAGTAATGATGACGATGATCAATTTACAATTATTAAAAACACAATTGAAGGATTTTTCGCTTTAAACCTAGGAGCGAAGACGATGACTGATTTTATGGTTGCGATGGTTAAAAGAATTGCTGAATTATTAGAAGATGAAGGTGAAGTTGTGTCAATTTATCAAATGGTACTGGAAAATGAAGCTGATGCTCATCAACTGATTTATCAAGTTGTTAAATATTTAAAAGATGCAGAAAGCCTTTTAAACTGGGAACTTATTGATAATTTGAAGGAGCTTTTTGAAGGCGGCGATGTCGATGAGGAAGAACTTTTCGAAATTATGCAAAACTTTTTAACTGCCTTTAAAAACAAACTTCCAAACCAAGAGTCGTTTCAGTTGTTTTATCAAGCGCTATTTGCCTTAGTAGGAAGCTTTTTAGAGAAAGCTGAATTTGATTTTAATATTGATGTTTTCAATGAAGAAGTTGTTACCTTAGCTAAAGTGTCACGTAATAGAATTTTAGTTAGTATGAAGCTAATGTTAAGCTTCGACTTTAATTACTTTAGTGAAATTAAAGAAATAAGCGAAAACAATCATTTAAGAGAAGAAGAAATAGCTTTAGAAGTCTTTTTAAAATCATACCAAGTTATTAAAGGATTTTTAGAAGATAATAAAGAATTGATAGAAGAAATACCACATCAAGAATTTAAAGCGATGTCTTTAAAGCTCTTTGAAGCTTTAATTCCTATTATGTTAGAGAACATTACAGCGGCTTTTTATTCCGAAGATTTAGATCTTATTACTGAAATTATTGTTAATAGTTATGGAAGCCTGCTCGACTTAAATTATTATGGCGAAGACTTTATTTTTGAATTATTAGATTTACTTTTTGAAAGTGATGGTTCGCTTGTAAGACTCTTACTAGAAAACAATAATTTAAAAAATCAAATAAAGTTTTTTGAAGAGTTGATGATTGAAGTAATTCCTTATTTAAAGATTGCTAATAGAGCACTTTTAGATGATAAGTTATTGCCAGCAATTATTGAAGTGTTAGAATTGCCATTTATTATTTCAATGGAAGATATGGAAAATATATCAGAATACCATAATTTCTATAGTGATGTTAAGGATGATTTAAAAGAACTACTTATTCTTGTTGTAGAGTTAGAAGATGAGTACGTCATCCAATTAGAAAATTACTCTTTTACTGAACAAGCTAGCATTTGGGGAAGCACTTTTGAAGAAGCGTTGATATTAACTCAAATAATGTTAATTAATGAAAATATCTTAAAAATTAGAGTAGAAGAAATAGTCGCTAAAGTAGATGTGATTTTAACGAAGATTGATGAGGCTGGATTTGATGTTTTCGATGAAGGTGAAAAAGCAGAAGTAATTTCTGAGTTGTATAATATTATCGATGAAATATATGATGGTTTAGCAGAATTTAAAGATTGGGATTATGAAGGAACATTAACCGAAGATCAATTAGAACAATTAAACGATTTCCTTGATGGTCTTGATTGGTAAATAAAACTAAAACTTAATAAAATTTATGTAAGGGGTTAAGAATTGCTTAATCCCTTTTTTAAAATGTGGTAAAATTAAGCAATGATGGAGGTTTTAATGTGAAAAAAATAATTAATGTAATAATACTAATATTAATGATGGTGGTATTAAGTAGCTGTAATTTGCTTGGTTCAGACGAAGTTAGATTAACTTTTGATAATGGTGATGGAGTGGTAATTTATGAGATTGTTCAAGCCCCTTTAACTAAGGTGGTTTTACCAGAAGAACCTGTCAAAGCTGGTTATTTTTTCGTTGGTTGGGATAAAACTGTTCCTGTTATTATGCCTGATAAAAATATGAACTTTAGTGCTCTTTGGATTAAAGCGGATGATGGTTTATTTAGGGTTACATTTAAAATTCAAGGCCACGCTGATCTTATTTTTTATTATCAATATCAAGAAGAAATAATGATTCCTGAAGATCCTCATATTGAAGGATTTGTTTTTGGAGGTTGGGATAAAGAAATACCAACTTTAATGCCTGCTAAAGATTTAGTTTTTGTGGCTCAACTTCAAACTAACACTTCTTCTAATCCAGAAGTTAACGCTGTTTACAACTTATTAAATCAATTGTATTATCAAGAACTTCCTTTAGATTTAAGTAAAATAACTAAAGTAGACCAACTTTATCAATACTTAGATCCCTATACTTTTTTATATCAAGCTGATACGAGAGCTATCGATCAAGAAGAGAATTATGTTGGTTTAGGAATTACAGTAAATCAACTTCCTGAAGGATTATTAGTGGTTGATATTAACCTTAATAGCGCTATTGATGAGTATTTATATGTTGGTGATTTAATTGTTAGTGTTGATGGAATTTATTTAGCGGAAGTTGAGTTT
Source organism: Acholeplasmataceae bacterium (assembly GCA_012837645.1). Lineage (GTDB taxonomy): Bacteria > Bacillota_I > Bacilli_A > Acholeplasmatales > UBA5453 > DUQU01. The sequence continues at coordinate 2,528 of DUQU01000026.1, forward strand.
GATGAGAGAGTACCATTAATTAGAGGTGAAGTAGGAGAAAAAAAAGTTATTGGCATTAAAAGAATGGGTGAATCTCATCAATTCGAATTTACTTTAGCTGATATTAATAACGAGAGCGTTACTAAAAAGTTATTTGATAACGTTGGTTATCTTTATATCAATCGTTTTGGACCTGATACAGCAACTAAATTTAATCAAGAATTAAAAAGCTTAGAAAATGAAAATATTACCGAGCTGATTATCGATGTTAGAAATGATGGCGGCGGTTATTTAGATGCGGTAGTTGCGATCTTAAGAAATTTCATTGTAAAAAACGATCCCTTCTTAACAATTTATAATGTTAAAGCCGAAAACAAAAGAACTTATAGTCCGGTTTTAAACGAGAAAAAGCCTTATCATATTACTGTTTTAGTAAATGAAAATAGTGCTAGCGCTTCAGAAGTTTTAGCAGAGGCTTTAAAACAAGAAGGTTATGATGTTTTTGGAACGGTAACTTACGGTAAAGACGTTTATCAAGCTGGTTATTTAATTGGTCAAATGTATCCAGATCTATTTGCTAGTGATATCGTTTTAAACGTTACTTTAGGTTATTGGTATCCTGCTAATGAAAAACGCGTTACCGAAGGAGTAACACCGACAATAACTCATCCTCAAACTGGAATATTAAGTCTTTCCTATCCCGCCTTAACTAAAACTTTTAAACGAGGCGACAGCGATTCTTTAATTGAAACATATCAATATTTAGTCAATTTAAAAGTTCCTCATAATTATGAAAGAGGACTCTTTAATGAGACTTTTGAAAACGCCTTAAAGAGTTATCAAGAAAATAATAATCTTAGTATTACTGGTGAATTAGATTTAAGTACTGAAATGCATTTAATCGACTATTATCGCACTTTAATTAAAGATAGTAGTTATGATAATCAATTAAACAGTTTATTAGCATTATTAACTAAATAAGCAACTATAAATATTTAAATTTTTATGTTAAGATAAAGAAAACGCAAAGATGAGGGGGAAAGAGATGAAAAAAGTAGTAGGATTTGGATACCATAAAACAAATGCTGTTTATATGAGACGTTTTAAAAACGGCAAATGGGAGAGCGGTAAATTAGTTAAAGAAGATCAATTTTCAATTTCAGTAATGGCTCCAGCACTCCATTATGGACAACAATGTTTTGAAGGATTAAAAGCCTATTTAAGAAAAGATGGAAAGGTTAATTTATTTAGAATTAGTGATAACGCAAGAAGGTTTCAAAGTTCTTGTGAGAGGCTTTTAATGCCTCAATTGCCAGTTGAAGATTTTATTGAAGGAGTAAAAGCGACAGTTTTAGAAAATAAAGATTTTTTACCACCTTATGGAACAGAGGGAACTTTATACATCCGCCCCTTAATGATTGGAGTGGGCCCAAAATTAGGCTTAGGAGCAGCTGATGAGTTTTTATTTATCGTAATTGTTTCACCTGTAGGAGCTTATATTGGTGATCCAAAGCCAATTAAAGTCGTGACATCCGAGTATGATAGAGCAGCCCCATTTGGAACGGGAGATGTTAAAGTTGGGGGGAATTATGCAGGTTCCGTTTTTGCTTTAGAAATAGCGAAAAAAGAGGGTTTTCAGGACGTTTTGTTTTTAGACCCTAAAACACATACTAAAATCGAAGAGGTGGGAGCGGCAAACTTTTATGGAATTACTTTTGATAATAAGTATCTAACCCCAAAGTCACCATCGATTTTAAATAGTATTACTAATAGAGCATTAAAAACACTTGCCAAAGATAAACTAGGTTTAGAAGTAATTGAAGGTGATATTTATATCGACAAAATGGAGCATATTAAAGAAGCGGCGGCTTGCGGTACAGCCCTTTTAATTACTCCGATTGGTTCTATTACTCACTTAGGCAAAACATTTACATTTACTGACCATGAAAAGATTGGACCTTATTCTCAACAATTAAAAGAATTATTAACCGGAATTCAATTTGGTTCAATTGCTGATCCTTATGGTTGGATTACAACAATAAATTAAAGGAGCGATTATAATCGGTCTTAAATTAATCGACATTCACACTCATTTAATTCCTTTCGTTGATGATGGTGTTAGTTCTTACGAAGAAGCTTTAAAAATTATCAAACTAATGATAGAAGATGGAATTGAAGAAATTGTTTGTACGCCTCATTTTCAATCAGGCGCTACGAGAGCAACTAAAGAGATTCAAGAGGAAAATTTTTATAAATTAAAAGAACTAGTCCAAAAAGAAGCACTAGCAGTAAAGTTATTTTTAGGTTACGAAGTTCGTTTTCGAGATTACTTAAATCCTGATTATCAAAAACTTACTATTAATGGCAGTAAGTATTTGTTGTTGGAGTTTAGTTTTTATACTTATTTGGATATTTATCCTATTATAGAAGAACTAACCGAAGCAGGCTTTAAAATTATTATCGCTCATATTGAAAGATACTCTTATTTAAATTTTGAAGACTATTATCGTTTAGTGGAAATGGGAGTATTACTACAAGTAAATTCAAAGCCGATAGTTTATCCAGAATCAGAAGCGAGAATTAAACAAATAAGAAGACTTTTTAAAGAAAAATTAGTCAGTTTTGTAGCTAGTGATGTGCATAATTTAACTAGCCGTCCTAATTATTTAAAAGAGGCTTATGAAATCTTAAAAAAGGAATTACCAAAAGACTATTTAGAAGCAGTTTTTTATAATAACGCGAAAAAAATATTAACTAGTTAAAAACATCCTTCGCTAACAAGGCCGCCGCTAAAGCGGGGTCTTTTCTAGGTTTTGTAATAACAAAGTTTTCATCAATAGAAAGAATCTTTTCAATTAACTTTTTATTAAATAAGGACTTACTATTACCTAGACTACCGACAATTACAAGCCTAGGTTTAGTGAGCTTAATTTCTTTATAAACAGTTAGAACACATTCCTTAAGTTCTTCGGTCGCTTTTTCAATAATATCTTGAGCGTAAGGATCGTTTTCAAACTTAGTGACTAGTGGTGCAAGGCTAGCTATTTTAGTGCGAGAATAAGTTTTAAAAACATCAGCAAATTCATTAATATTGTTGAGGCTTAAACGTTCATAAACAGCTTCTAAAAAAGGAGTGATTTTAAGTCTTTTATCATAACCTTTTACTGTGTATATTAACGCCATCAAACCTAAATAGTAAGCCGAACCTTCATCGAGACTTTGATAGCCCCAGCCGCCGCACTTATGAGATTTGCCATTGTTGTTGCCGTAGCAAACCATACCAGTTCCAGAAATTAAAACAATTCCTTCATTAAAGGAATCTCCGCTGGCTAAAGCATTTACCATATCGCTGTCAACAGTTATTTTAGAGTTGTTATCGAAAAATGGTAGCTTTTTTAATTCCTTCAAAACGGTGTTTCTATCATTATTAGTAGCGATGCCTCCAAGCCCAATAAAAGCACTTTTAAAAGTTC
>DUQU01000027.1 GCA_012837645.1 Acholeplasmataceae bacterium
AGCTTCTAATTTTGTTTTTCTTTTTGGCTTAATAAAGCCATTTTTATCAACTTACTAATCAAAGATAAGTTTGGAGCCATTACTGTAAGAAAATGCAGTGATTTTTGGCGATTTAAAGAAATGACTAATTTTTGCCTTAAACATACACAATCAAGCACTCTATGGTCGTTTGCTCGCATGATAAAGAAATGACTAATTTTTGCCTTAAACATACATAATGCATACACTTTCAAGCACTTTAGTGTCGTTTCGTGCCACCTTAATTTTTTTCAAATAGTTAGACTCCAATTTTAATCTTTTATAAGATTTTTCCATTAAATAGTATTTTTCAGTATATTACTACTTTCAAATTTAATAATTGCTTTTCTTTAAATTACAATCAATACATAGCATTTGACAATTCTCAGGGGTAGTTGTTCCCCCTTTACTCCAAGGAATAATATGATCTCCGTGCATTTCTTCATAAGCAAATTCTTCTTCGCAAATATTGCATCTATGATCTTGCCTTTCATAAGCCGCTCTTTTATCCCGTTCAGGGAAAGCTCTAATACTCAATAGTTTTTCTTCTCCTGTTAGCAAATATTCATATGCTCCGGACTTTTTAGTAACATCCTCATCCGCCATTATTTTTTTTACTTTTGCTTCTAATGTTTTAGGATCTAAATCTGTCCTCTTTCCGTGTTTGTTATAAAACAACCCCCACTCAAGACCCTTCATTTCTTTTCTTGTTTTTGGAAAAACTGCTTTCACCCAATCAATTACAGATCTAAAATAACTCCAAAGTTCATGAGCTGTTGGATCATGTTGACGCTTAGCCATATATTCTTCAATAGTGATTCCTTCTTTTGAAGAAGCCCATTTGATTGCTGTTTCTAAATATTCTTGACGGATTGAAGACCCTTTCAAATAGTCACTCGCTAGAACATGTGCTGGCCCATTTGTTTTCGAGAAATATCTTTTAGCATCCGTGGTCCAGGCACCAGCATAAACGGCATTTCTTAACTCTTGATCTGATAATTTTTCTCCTGCAATATTTATTATTTTAAACCATTCTAATTTTTCAGAATCTGTTCCGTCGCAAACATAAACAAACAACTCATAATTTAATATTTGTTCTTGCTGATCTTTTGGTAGATTATAAAAATATTTTCCTTCAACTGAAAAGTTGCCTTCAACGTATTCGCAAAATGATATTGTCCTTTGCTGGCCATCTAATATTTCATAGCTATCTTCGCCTGTTTTTGCCCAATAAATCACATTTAAAGGGAGGTTTCTACGAATCGTTTTAATCACTTCATCGCGTTGCTTATCTTTATATATAAACTCTCTTTGATATTTTGGTCTAATATCAAGCCTGTTATTATAACCCACAACTCCTTCTTCATCATGATTAAAATAATTTTCTACAACTTCTCTTATTGTTACTTTTCTTTCCTCTATAGTCATTTTTATCCACCAATCTATATATTTTTTGGGTTCTTATTTTTTATGAAAAAGCGGGCATATTTACGCGTTCCTCTAATATAACCTCTATCTACCTTTCCTTCCCAATTTTCTTTAATCAGATTGCTTAGTACCCCCTCATGAACTTCATAATCCGAGCCTATTATTTCAAATTGATCAGGATTATATTTATCTAAAAATGAAACTGGAACACCCATAATTCCTTCATAGTCATAAGGTATATTAACAACTTTTGACACTTCTATGGCATTATAATTATCATACTCAGGAAACTCACTTTCATTTCCCTCATATTTTTTTACTAAAATTAATTCTTCATGACGTTTTGGAATATCAAGATTTGTAAACCAACAAGTATTCCCAAATTTTGCCATTATTTTACCATCATCACGAACATAAGTATTTTTTCTTTCCAAATTATCATTCGGAACAATAAATTCCTTAGGTTTTGTCATACCAAACCACATTTTATTATTTTTTAATAAAGGAAAAATTTGTTTCGATGTAGGCTCATTTTGATTGCCAATTATGATAAAATCTTTTTTGTAATCAACTAACGTCGTCACATATTCTCTAAACAAGCTAAACGGAGGATTTGTCACTACTATATCTGATAACTCTAGTAATGCCAAACATTCATCTGACCTAAAATCTCCGTTTCCTTTCAGTTCCGTAAGAGAATTCTCCCCTATTTTAAATAGCTCCTTAACATCAAACAAATCTATTGAGCCATCTCCGGTTGTATCATAAACTTTATTCACAACCGCTTTATACGCGATGGTTTTTTCTTCACTTTTATTTTCTATAAAATCAAAAATAGAAAGTTGTTGTCCCATAATGGGAGAGCCCGAATATGAAGTTGTTATTAACTGTTTCAAACCTAGGCGATTAAAATTTAAAACAAAATATTTGAAAAAATTTGATTCAAACGGATCATCGGCATTACAAAACACAATTTTATCTTTAAAATAATGACGATAATATTTTAATTCTCTCTCAATATCAGAGAGTTGCGTATAAAATTCATCGTTTGCGTCGATATTAGCCCTATTTAAGTTGGAATTTTTGGGGGTATTTTTGACCATTTTTAATTCCTCCGTATATACAAATAAAATTTGAGACATTAGATTATATTTTTTTTAATTAATTATTTTTTTCATGTTTTTTTGATACAATTTACTACTAAAATATAGCATCTTGATTGAGTAGGTTATTTAGGTACACAACCTCCGCATTGATACCCAAAAACATGCCTAATATGGTTCGTAACCTCCGCATTGATAACCACATTTAATAGTAATCAAACATCTATAGGGCGTAAAAAAAGCCCCTAAATAGTAATAAAACTATGAGGCTTTACACTTCTGTTAAACCGGTTAACTGCGTAGTAAAACCCTTTAGTTATTAAATCTATACTTTGGAGGCCCCGACCGGATTTGAACCGGTGATCAAGCATTTGCAGTGCCTTGCCTTTCCACTTGGCTACGGAGCCCATTATTTGCCTAAATTATTATACAAAGATATCGCATCTTTGTCAA
>DUQU01000028.1 GCA_012837645.1 Acholeplasmataceae bacterium
CGAACCCAAAACTTATACAATATAATCAAATTGAGTTAATTAAATCCTTCTGTTTAATTGATATAATTCTACTTTGTTACTACTAAACATTTTTCTTTTAAGAATCTTATAATCTCGCTATCTTTATCTTCATAGTAATATATACAAACTTAATTTATTTTTTAATCTCTTAAACATCCTATAGGGATAACTTTTATTCTATCATCTCTTGTATAAGCCATCTCACCACCAGTAATAATAATTAATAAGTCTGGTTTTTTTATTTTAGCTTTTTCTATTAAACTATTAATTTTTAATAGGTGTTTAGCCGCCTCTTCTATTTGTTTAGAACCTAATTTAAATTCAATTAGTGCATATCTTCCATCAGGTAGATGAAGAACTGCATCAGCTTCCCGTCTTTTGTGAATATACAAGAATAGTTTTGGGGTTAAAACAATAACATGATCTACATAAGGGCTTAGATAAGCCTTTTTTATTTGTCAAACAGATTAAAATATTTTTAACATAATTCTTGTATATTCTTGTATATTAATTTTATTTATGATATAATAGTTTATAAGATAAAGGAGACGTGAAACTATGGCACTATTTGTTAAACAAACCCCTCAATATAACAGAGTTTATTTGCAAATTATTGATGGAGTTTATGATAAGAAAACTAAAAAAGTAAAGCACATTGTTTATAAAAAGTTAGGGTACTTAGATGAGTTAGAAAAAACTTATAATGATCCTATTAACCATTTTAAAGATTGGTGCAAAAAGGAAAACAAAAACAGAAGAGAAAAGTTAACTGAAGAAATACCTAAGGAAACTAAACTCATTAATTTAGGGTATTTCCCTTTTTATGAAATGTATAAGCGATTAAACATTAATACAATTATTAATAACTATCAAAGATTAAGTGAACATAAAGAAAGATATAAATTAGGAGATGTATTTGAATCATTAGTATATGCTAGAATATTATATCCTTCTTCTAAAAAAGATACATACGATAATTTTAAAGATACTTTATACCATAAGTTTAACTATAGTAGCGCGCAAATGTATGAAGGAATCGAACATTTAGGAAAACGTGATAATTATTTATTTGATGGGATCAATTATATGATTTCAAGTAAATATAGAAGAAACTTAAATAATGTTTATTTTGACGCCACTAATTTTTACTTTGAAATAGATAAACCAAATGAGATAGCTAAAATGGGCGTCAGTAAAGAAAACAGAAAATCACCAATAATTGGTTTAGGTTTATTATTAGATGGTAATAGTATTCCACTAGATTATAAAATATATCCAGGTAACGAGTCAGAGCGTACTACATATCATGAAATATTAGACGAATTAAAAAAGAAAAACGATATTAAAGGCAAAATAATAAGAATAGCTGATAAAGGGCTTAATAGTGGTGAAAGTATTAAAGATGCCATACTAGCAAAAGATGGCTACATATTTAGCGAAAGTATTAAGGGTGCTAAACAAGAACTAATTGATTTTATTTTAAAAGATGAAGGATATAAAGAAACTTTTGATGAAGAAAAAAACTTAGTCTATAAAGTAAAATCAAGAATAGATTATGAAAAAGAAATAAGCATTACTGTTAATGGTAAGAAGAAAAAAGTAAATATTAAACAAAAACAAATAGTTTTTTATAGTAGAGATTACGCCTTAAAAACCAAATTAGAAAGAAATAAAGCCTTAACTAAAACATTAAACAATATTAGTAAGGAGTCTACCTATAAAAGAGATTTATATGGTTTTACTAGTAAATACGTAGAAGAAACTTATTTTAAAGAAGGAATAGAAATAGATATAGATAAAGTTAAAAGTCTTAATTTAGATAAGATTCATAAAGACGAATTACTTGATGGTTATTATCTAATAGTAACAAGCGAACTAAATGCTAAAGATGAAGATATAATAGAGGCTTATCATAGTTTATGGGACATAGAGGAATCATTTAGAATAATGAAAACCACTTTAAAAACAAGACCAGTATATCATTCACTTATAGATTCAATAAAAGGACATTTTCTAATCTGTATGACAGCACTTCTAATAGTTAGATTAGTAGAAAAAATTAGATTAAAATCTAAAGTATCAGCAAGTAAATTAATTTCTTCTTTAAAGAAATACCAAGCTCTTAAAGTCAGTGACAATAAATACCAACTCTATTATTACGATGAAACTTTAAACATTTTAGCACAGTTTTTTGGAGTAAAACTTAACCAACATTATAAAAATGAAAAAGAAATAAAAGAAATTTTTAAAGACAAATAATATACAAACTACAAAAAAGACATCCTACCGCTTTACAATCACGTAAATGGGATGTCTATTTATTTTCTGTAAAAAAGTCAGGATATATAATGTTTTTATTTAATTTGCAATATTTATTAATACTTAGTTTAGTCTAATTTTTAAAAAGTACCAAAAATTTGGTACTTAATCAATGAACTTATACTCATGTTCATTTTTTTAATTTAGACTTTAAAAAGTTTTTTACCTTTCAGTTAATACACCATCTACAATAACATAAACTCTATCACAAAACTCAAGCATTCTTTCATCATGAGTGACCATAATAGTTGCCTTCTTTTGTTCCTTTGTTTCTTTTGCCAATAATTTTACAACATCAAATGCTTTTTTAGTATCTAAGCTTGCCGTTGGTTCATCAGCAAAAATTACGTTTGGTTGGTGATACAGAGCTTTTGCTATTGCAACTCTTTGTCTTTCACCACCACTTAGTTCATTAGGGTATTTGTTTCTTAATTTTTCTACTGTTAACTTACTAAATAATTCATCTATCCATTTTTCATCAACCTTAGATTTTGTAATCTTATTATATAAAACCATTTGTTCTTTTACTGTTAAAAATGGGATTAAATTTGATGCTTGAAGAATAAATCCAATTTCTTCTAACCTAATTTTAGACTTTTCCTTTACATCAAGTTCAGAAAATGGTTTTCCATTTAATAATACTCTACCTGTAGTAGGCCTTTGTAGCCCTCCTAAGATTGTAAGAAATGTTGATTTACCACTACCTGATGGACCAACTATTGCTATTAATTCACCTTCATAAGCCTTAAAATTAGTGGTTTTCAATGCATTTATTACGTTGTCACCTTGCAGGAAATCTTTAGTTACATTTATCATTTCAATCAATGTTTTCATAATTAACCTCCTATTGCCTTTAATGGATCTATTTTTAAAACTGCTCGTACTGAGAACATTGCACCAAATAAAGCAAATATAAAGAACGAGGCTGTTATTATGACATAAAATAAATAATTGATTGCAAATGGTATAACATCTCCTAAAAAGATTCCAGTGGCTATGGTTAGGATTAAACCTACTACTATACCGATTAATACAAGTATATATGTTTGTAAAACCACTGATCCAGCAATGTATTTATTAGATATCCCTTGAGCTTTCATAACACCAAACATACTTGTTTTTTGAATTGTAAGAACATAAATAAATATTCCCAATACGAATGCTACTATAATAATTAAGAATACTATCATTGTACTAAAGGTAAGTACTTGTGCATTATATCCTGGTAACGTAGAAATATATTCGTCTGTAGTATAAGATGCAAACTTTGAGTCTAAATTATTTATTTCTCCTCTTACAATTACACCACTAAATAAATTAGGTGTGTTATTAGTTCCGTAGCGATGAGCTTGCCAAGTAGCTAGGTTCATATATATTACTGGCGCAGTTTGATAAGTGCTCTTCTTAGAAAACCCAATAATTTCATATTTTTCTGTACTTCCAGATGCACCAAAGAAGTCACCTATTTCATATCCTTCTTTTTTTAGTTCTTCATCAACTATTACCTTATTTCCACTTAAACTAGCAAGTCCAACTTCAGTGGGAATTAAAAAGCTATCTTCTATTCCAAAAAAGTACACATCAATTCTAGAGTCTAAAACATTCTCTGCTTCTGGGTTATTTATAACTGCAGGGAACAACCCTAATTTTGCTTTTTCACCAGATGTATTAATATTATTAAAATCATCTTCATTCATAAATGACATCATCATTGAATCATTCGAATCTACTGTTATAATAATTTCATCTGCTTCCCATTTAATTACTGCATTTGTATATGATGACGCTAAACCATATGCAAGTGATGTAAGAAAATAAACTAAATAAGAGATTAGTATAATTACTGCGATTATAAGAGCAAATTTAGACTTTGAATACTTTAATTCTTTTGTTGCTAAAAACATATATAGTCCCTCTACTTATTACTTTCCAATAATTTTTCTATGTCTTTTGCAATCTTATGCGGTTTAACTAATGGCGCATATCTTTTAATAACATGTCCTTCTTGATCTACTAAAAATTTAGTGAAGTTCCATTTAATCTTTTTAGTGAATAATCCTTTTTCATGTTTTTTTAAATAGGTGAATAAAATATTTTCATCTCTACCATTTACATCAATCTTTCTAAATCTAGGAAAACTAGTATCGAATTTTTCAACACAAAATTGGTTTATATCTTCAATACTTCCTGGCGCGTCTTTTCCAAACTGATTGCAAGGAAAATCTAGGACTTCGAATCCTTTATCTTGATATGCATTATATAAACCTTGTAAGCCTTCATATTGTGGAGTAAAAAAACATTTTGTTGCTGTATTAACTATTAAAAGTACTTTACCTCTAAACTTCTCTAAAGCAACAACATTATTATTAATATCTTCTACTTTAATATCATATAAACTACTCATCGTTTTACTTAATACATAAATTTAATTATGTATTGTCCCTTTCATTATTATTTTTTTCTTTTGTGAAATATACAATCCCAACACAACCTGGTCCTGCATGTGTGCCGACAGTAAGTCCTATTGATGCAGTTCTATCAAGTGGAAATTCTGGTTTTACATACTTAATAAAACTCTTAAATTTTTCAAACATTTCTAGATTATCCGTATGACCAATAAAAGTAGGAAGTGTATAATCAACAGCATTTTTTCATCACTTTCATTGGGATCAATACCAAACATTTTACCAATAGCATTGGCTGAAGCTGTTAACAACCAAACAAATGGCCGCATCACTGAAGCAATGACGCTCAAAATGCCTGATGTCGCATAAGCGATTTTTTTCTGGGTACTTCATGGCAATTCTTTTAGGTACCAGTTCACCCAAGACAACTTGAAAATAGGCTAAAATAACGGTGACAACAAAAGTCATAATGGGTGCCAATATGGATGTGTTTACTTGAATGAAGCGTTGTGCAAAACGAACTAAAGTGCCCGAAAAGGCATCGGCAGCCAAATAACCATTTAAAAAACCAATTAGTGTAATCCCAATTTGAATGGCCGATAAAAAATTGGTGGGGCTTTTCATAAATTTATTAATCCGCTTAGCGCGCTTATTGCCAGTTTGAGCATCATATTCTACTTTTGCATCATTTACTGCAATAAGAGATACCTCACTGGCTGCAAAAATAGCGTTAAGAAAAATTAAAACAACGATAAGAAGGATTTGTGTCATCAACTCTTACCCCCTATATAACAAAAAAAAGACATATAAAAATGCACCATCATTACTTCTGATCTGGTCCGGGTATGTATCGTCTGATATTCTACAACTACTGTCTTTCATTTTTTATAATCTCTCTTTTTTAATAGCAATATCATACCTTAAATTTAACGTTTTGTCAAGATAGTTGAAAACACACCTTTTTCTTGAAAAGTCTTTACTCCTATGATAAAATGAGTTATGAAGGGGAGTAGTTAGTTCCTAAAGTAATCGTCATGACGGCATCTGCCCGGTTACTTTCAAGTTCATTTAAAACTTGTAACAAGACCTTCAAGACACTTGTCTTGAAGGTTTTTCTTTCAATTAGGCACAATTACCAGGAGGAAAGCATGAATAAGCAACTTTATCACTTAAGTAAAAAAGAGGTTGAACAACAATTAGAAACAAATTTTGAAACGGGACTCTCACTCGATCAAGTTAAAACTAGAAGAGAACAAAACGGTGAAAACAAGCTGCTTGAAGCCAAAAAGAGATCTATTTTCTTAAAGTTTTTTGATCAGTTTAAAGACTTTATGATTGTTGTTTTGATTGCTGCTGCACTCATTTCAATTTTAGCCGCTAAAGAATATGCAAACGGGCTTTTAATTATTTTAATTGTCGTTGTTAATGCCATTCTTGGTGTTGCACAAGAAGAAAAAGCCGAAAAGGCTTTAGAATCGATTAAAGCTCTATCTTCACCCCATGTCACTGTTTTAAGAGAAAATCAGGAAAGTGTGATTGATGTTAAAGACCTTGTGGTTGGTGACGTTGTTTTACTTGTTGCCGGTGACTATGTTCCCGCTGATGTTCGCATCATTGAGTCAATTAATTTGAAAATTGATGAATCTGCCCTGACGGGTGAAGCTGTGCCTGTTGAAAAAGTGAGTACTTCTCTTGAAGGTGATGACATCCCTTTAGGAGATCGGATTAACTTAGGTTTCATGAGTACGGTTGTCACATATGGTCGTGGAAAAGCGGTTGTTGCCGATATCGGGATGCAAACAGAAATGGGTAAAATTGCAACCTTATTAAATGAAACTGAATCTGATACAACCCCTTTACAAAAAAACATTGGTAAGCTTGGCAAAACGTTGGCTATCATTGCCTTATTGATTACGGGCTTTATCTTTATAATTGAAATTATTCAAGGCTTAATCTTATATTCACATGAAGGTTTTATCAATGCTTTATTAAAAGTTGATTGGATTGGTGCGCTTCTATTTGCTGTTTCATTGGCTGTTGCTGCCATTCCTGAAGGTTTGCCAGCAATTATTACTGTTGTTTTATCATTGGGTATGCAAAACCTAGTTAAACAACGTGCTATTATGCGCACCTTACCTGCTGTTGAAACACTTGGCTCAACACAAATCATCTGTTCTGATAAAACGGGAACCTTAACCCAAAATGTGATGACTGTCCAACAAGTGTTTCTTAATCAAACAACCTATGCTGTTCAAGACATTAAAAGTTTAGATTCATCTATGAAACAACTGGTTCATTACGGTGTTTTGGTTAATGATACCAAAGTCAACATGAAAGATGATCAAGTTGTACGTATCGGTGATCCAACAGAAATTGCTTTCATTGATCTAGCCCTTGTCTTGAATGAAAACCCATTAGATGTCTTAAAAAAATATCCTCGTATCCATGAACTTCCCTTTGATTCAGAAAGAAAATTAATGACGACCGTTCATGATTTTGATCATGAACGCTACGCCATTATTAAAGGTGCGCCCGATGTCTTACTTTCCAGGGCAAAATCCTACTCTTCTCAAGACAAAATCTTGCAAGATCAAGAAGGGTTAAAAGCTTTTGAGAATGCCAATGATAACATGGCCAATCAGGCCCTTCGCGTCTTGGCTGTCGCCTTTAAGAAAATTGACAAAAGCTTACCTCTAGAATCTTTAAACTTTGAGACATTAGAGCATGATGTAACCATCCTTGGACTCGTTGGCATGATTGATCCGCCAAGACCTGAAGTGAAAGATGCGATTGCATTGTGCAACCAGGCTGGTATTAAGACCATTATGATTACCGGTGACCACAAAAATACAGCCATGGCTATTGCCAAACAAATTGGCATTTTAGAAACAGATGATTTAGCCATAACCGGTAAAGAATTAGATCAAATGAGTGATGAGGATTTTCTCTTAAAATTAGAACATATTCGCGTTTATGCCCGTGTCAGTCCGGAAAATAAAGTGAGAATTGTCAAAGCTTGGCGTCAAAGCGATCAAATTGTGGCGATGACAGGTGATGGCGTGAATGACGCGCCTTCTATTAAGCAAGCAGACATCGGTATTGCGATGGGTATTACAGGCACTGAAGTTGCAAAAGGCGCGGCAGATATGATTTTAACCGATGATAATTTTGCAACAATCGTAAATGCCGTCGGTGAAGGTCGGACCATTTTCTCAAATATTAAAAAAGCGATTCACTTCTTACTAAGTTGTAATATTGGTGAAATTGTCGCGATGTTCTTAGGGGTTGTTATTGGTATCTTTATTTTCGGTGCCGCCGCTGCCGGCGGAGGTGTTACCATCCATATTTTGGCACCCGCCCAAATCTTATGGGTTAATCTTGTAACCGATTCCTTTATGGCTATTGCCTTGGGCCTTGAGCCAAAAGAACCCGATGTGATGCTTCAAAAACCACGTGATGCAAAAAAATCAATTTTCAGTGAGGGCCTTGGTTTTAAAATTGCTTGGCAAGGGATGATGATTGGTATTTTAACCTTCTTGGCCTATACCATCGGTTGGTTTTGGGATAGTCAAGTCTTAGATTCTGTTAAAATTATGCATGCACAAACGATGGCCTTTATGGTTTTAGCATTATCACAGCTTGCACACGCATTCAATGCGCGAAGCGCTCATCACTCCATATTTAGTTTAAAGCGTAGTAACGCCATTTTCTATGCTTTAGCAATTAGTTTCTCTTTACAAATGCTTGTCATTATTTTACCGTTTACACGTGCGATATTCGATGTTGAAATACCACAAGGTTCGCAATGGTTAGTTATTATTTTATTATCCATAACACCGATTGTTGTTGTTGAAATTCAAAAATGGATTCACAGACGTCTAAAGACAAAAAAAGCATGATATAAGCAAAAATCCTCCGTTTTGGAGGGTTTTTTTTAGTCCATAATTTTTAAGGAAGTATTCATATCAATTCGATCGATTTTCTTTAAAAGTAAGAGGTTGGTGATACCGATGAAAATCAATGAAATCGCAACGACTAAAAACCATGAATACCAATGAATATTATCAACATGACCGTATTCAATGTATTCAAAAATAAAGCCAATGATGTAATACCCTACCGGCAAACCCAATAAAGTTCCAATCGAGGCAATCATAAAAACTTCACGATAAACATACCGTCTCACTTCCAGTTTATGATAGCCCAACACCTTTAGGGTAGCGAGCTCTCTTTTTCGTTCATCAATATTCATGTTGGTTAAGTTGTAGGTCACTAAAATACTTAACCCTGCTGCAGCTAAAATGATGAGCACGGCAATAATCTCAATAAATTGGGCAACACCTTGATCAATGGTTTGTGTGTTATCATATAATCCAAGTCCTGCAAAAATAAGGGCTGTTGCTCCCATGACGGAGGTAATGGTCATTAAGTCGTGAAGGGGATAACGAAATAAATTTCTCAAAGTTGATTTTTGTGTGAATTTTAATTTGTTCCACAGTGGTTTGATTTTCTCTAAAATAATCTTTGACCCCGTTTTAGGTGCTTTATGTCTTAGCAAAGCAGCTGGTTTTTCTCTTGTTTGTTTCACGGATGCTATTAAAATTGCAAGCATCGTCACCATAAATAGGAAGAAAGATACCATGAGTCCAAATTCTAAATGGATGTAATGTGTTCTTTGTGGCATGACCAATGTACTATCAAAACCGGCATAGATTAACCTTGCTAATGTATTGTAGCCTAATACAATGCCTAAGATGCTCCCAATGATACTTGCGAACAAGCCAATAAAATAGTAACGGAAGTTTATTTTTCCTTTACCCATACCAAGTGATAGAAGCGCTCCGGTTTGTAATCTTTCTTCTTCTATTAATCGTCTAATGGATGTGATCACGACAATCATAATGACAAGCGTAAAAAAGGCTGGAAAAATAAAACTTAAACTTTTCATTTTAAGAATGTTCGTTTGAACGACTGCATAACCTAAAGCCTCATTAGGAGCCAAATAAATTAGGGACTCATCTTGCAGTTCTCTTTGTATGTCTGTTATTTGATAATCGATGGCTTGGCGATATTTTGCAGTAAAAAGATCTAAGTTTGTGGGTACCTTAAGTAAAACATGAATGTCCGTTATAAAAGGGATGTTCATGAGTGCTTGATCAAAATAAATCACTCTTTCTAAGGTTAAATTTTGATCGATGTTACTCGGTATATCATGGCGGTAAACGAGCAATGGATTTTGGACAATGCCCACCACTTCAAGCGATTGGTTAAACATGCCTAAGCTTGGATTATGATACAAAATGGTCTCACCTATTTGATATTCAACAAGCTTATTGGTTTTCTTTTCAACAAGTATTTGATTGGCTTCTTTGGGAAGCTCACCTTCAACTAAGGTTAAGTGATTCACTGTTTGCTCATTAAGATCAAGAATATACGTTCTCGTACCATCTTCTTGATCAAACTCAATCAAGCCATCGACTTCTAAGACAAAAGGTAAGGCTTTCAATTGATTAAGAATCTGCCCTAAATTTTCTGTGCTTTCTGTACCTTTAATAATTAACGATGGATATTTTTGTTTATTAAAAAAAGTCTGAAAAGAGTTTTCGAGCTGATTGGGTAGAATACCAATGCCGGTTGAAAGTCCAACACCAATGGCGATAATTGACATTAAAATCAGAAATCGTGCAACATTACTTTTTAAGGTGCGAAAGAGGAGTTTAATATATGTTTTCATTACCATTCAAGATCCTTAATATCTTTAGGAAACTCATTTTTAATAATATTTAAGACTGTACCGTTTCGAATGGTAATGACTTTATCGGTCATCTCTTTTAAAACTTGGTTATGGGTCACAATTAAGACCGTTTTTCCCTCTTTTCTCGCAACATCGCTTAAGAGACTTAAGATTTGTTTTCCGGTTTGATAATCAAGCGCCACTGTAGGCTCATCACACAGTAAAATTTTCGGATTTTTTGCCAAGGCTCGAGCAATGCTGACTCTTTGTTGCTCTCCACCTGAAAGTTGTGCTGGAAAGTGATTCATTCTCTCTTCGAGACCAACCTTTTTTAAAACTTCTTTTGGATTTAAAGCATCTTTGCAGATCTCTGTTGCAAGCTCGATGTTTTCAAGTGCCGTTAAATTGGGCATTAAGTTATAAAACTGAAAAACAAAACCCACATCATGTCTTCGATATAAGGTCAATGAACGGTTGTTTAGTTTGGAAATATCCTTATCATCAACCATGAAGGTCCCTGATGTCAAATTATCCATCCCGCCTAAAATATTTAATAGTGGTTGTTTTCCCTGCTCCATTTCTTCCGATAAAACCTACAATTCGTCCAATCTGTACATTAAAACTAACATTATCTAATCTGAAAGTTTTGTATACTTTGGTTAAATTTGAAACTTCTATAGCATTCATTTTTCATCACCTAAAATATTATTAAGGATAGTACTTACTTGTGATTTAGGCGGTATTGCCATTCCTTTTTCTACATCTGCTAAGATAATTAAATTATCACCAGGTTTAATATCAAATATTTCTCTTGCCTGCTTAGGAATAACAATTTGTCC
>DUQU01000029.1 GCA_012837645.1 Acholeplasmataceae bacterium
AAAAGCGTTTTAAATTTAAAATAATTAAAGTAAACTAGTCAATGGCGGTAAAAAGAATAATAGTATAATTTTTTTGAAGAGAGAGTTGTTTTATAAAAAAAGCAAATAAGTGGAGAAAGCAAAAAATTACGTTTATTTTTTGGTAGATTGTTGTTATAATGTTTATGAAAGCGTTTCAATAAATTAAGAGGAAGGGGTAAATTAATGGAAAAATTTGATTTCATGAAAAAGTATGGTTATGAGCAATTAGTACTATTTCATGATAAAGCAACAGGGCTTAAAGGAGTAACAGCGATTCATGATACTACTTTAGGACCTTCTTTAGGCGGAACAAGAATGTGGGTTTATGAAAATGAAGAAGATGCTATTTTAGATGCTTTAAGATTAGCGCGAGGAATGACTTATAAAAATGCTGCGGCGGGCCTTAATTTAGGTGGTGGTAAGACAGTTATTATTGGTGATTCTGCTAAAATTAAATCAGAAGAGCTTTTTCGTGCCTTTGGTCGTTATGTCCAAAGTTTAAATGGCAGATATATTACCGCTGCTGATGTTGGTACAACTACTAAGGATATGGGTTTTATTAAAATGGAAACAGATTACGTTGTCGGATTGGAGGGTAAAAGTGGTGATCCTTCACCCATTACAGCTTTAGGAGCTTTTTATGGCATTAAAGCAGCTTTAAAATATCAATTTGGCAATGCTGAAATTAAAAATTATACTTATGCTGTTCAAGGTATTGGTAAAACCGGTGCTTATTTAATTGATTATTTGTTTGAAGAAAAAGCTAAAAAAGTTTATTTTACAGATATTAATGAAGAAAGAATTAAAGCTCTGCAAACTAAATATCCTCAAGTTGTCTTTGTTAAGCCTGATGATATTTATAATTTAGAAGTAGATGTTTTCGTTCCCTGTGCTTTAGGAGCGATTTTAAACGAAGACACTATTCCGCGATTAAAAGCGAAAATAGTTGCTGGAACAGCTAATAATGTTTTAAAAGATGAGATTAAAGATGCTCAAGCTTTAAAAGCGAAAAAGATTTTATATGCGCCAGACTTCGTTATTAATGCCGGTGGAGTAATTAATGTTTATCATGAATTAATTGGCTATAATAAAGATATGGTAATAGCGGATGTGAAAAGAATTTATGACCGCTTATTAGAAATGTTTAAAATTGCTGAAGAAAGAAATATTTCCACTCAAGAAGCAGCGAATGTTTTTGCTGAAGAACGGATTAAAAAAATTCATAACATTCATAGGAACTTTATTCCTAGATGAAACAAATAATGTTTATTGTTGGCCATTATGGCAGCGGTAAAAGCGAGTTTTCACTAAATTACGCGCTTAAAAAAGGGATGGAAATGATTATCGATTTAGATATCGTCAATCCCTATTTTCGCTCTCGTGAGTTAAAGGCTCTCCTCGATCAAGAGAAAATAGAGTTAGTCGCTTCGCCTTTAGAAAAATCTTTAGGAAGCGACCTTCCTTATGTTTCTAGTAAAATGTATTTTCCCTTTTATAGTAAAATAAAAGCTGTTTATGATTTAGGGGGAAATGATGTCGGGGCGAAACTATTACGGCAATTTAGCGAGCTAGTAACTGATTATGAGATGTATATAATTATTAATGTTTTTAGAGAAGAAACTGAAAGTAAAGAAAAAATTATTAAAATGATTAACCAAATTGAATCATCATCTGGTTTAGTAGTGACGGGTTTAATTAATAATTCTAATTTATTAAGAGAGACAAGTTACGAGGATGTTTTAAATGGTGAAAAAATAATTAAAGCAGTTGGGGAAGAGTTAAATTTACCACTAGTTTTTACTAGTGTAATGGAAAGTTTAAAAGATTATCACTATCAAGGTGAAGTTTTACCTTTAAAATTATATTTAAGAAAAGAATGGTTATAAAAGGAGGAATTATGGCTAAAGGAAGAGTAACGTTTGATTATGAATTATGTAAGGGTTGTAATTTATGCGTGGAGTTTTGCCCGGTAAAAATATTAGAACTCGACAAAACACAAACAAACAAAAAAGGATATAATATCGTCAATGTAATTGATCCAGATAAGTGTATCGGTTGTGCGTTTTGTGCGATGATGTGTCCTGATTCAGTAATTACAGTGGAGAGGTTAAAATAATGAAAAAAGTATTAGTAAAAGGTAATGAAGCAATGGCTTTAGCAGCCATGAGAGGTGGTTGTGAAGCATTTTTTGGTTATCCCATTACTCCTCAAAATGAGGTCCCTGAATATTTATCAAAACATATGAAAGAAGCAGGAAGAGTGTTCTTGCAAGCGGAATCAGAAGTGTCGGCGATTAATATGGTTTATGGAGCGGCAGCGGCTGGAAAAAGAGTCCTAACTAGTTCCTCTTCACCAGGAATCGCTTTAAAACAAGAAGGAATTTCCTATTTAGCGGGAGCGGAACTACCTTGCGTCATAATTAATGTTATGCGCGGTGGTCCAGGTCTGGGTGGAATTCAACCTTCTCAAAGTGATTATTATCAAATTACTAGAGGGGGAGGGAATGGTGATTATCAAATCTTATCGTATGCTCCAGAGAACTTACAAGAAACAGTCGATATTATTAAAGCTAGTTTTGATAAAGCATTCGAGTACCGGAATCCAGTAATGATCGCTGTTGACGGTCTTATCGGCCAAATGATGGAGCCGATTAATTTAGGCGAGGAAGAAGAAAAAGAATATCCAGTTCCCGCATGGGCGGCTGATGGTAAAAAAGGCGGACCAAGAAGAATAGTGAGTTCGCTATTTTTAGACCCTTATGATTTAGAAGCTCATAATCTTAAATTAAAAGAAAAATATGACTTAATGGTTAAAAAAGAACAACGCTATGAAACAGTTAACTTAGCGGATGCAGAAATTGTTCTAGTTGCTTATGGAACGATGGCACGAGTTTGTCGTAGTGCTATTAAAGAATTGGCTTATCAAGGAATTAAAGTTGGAATGATTAGACCAATTACTTTATGGCCATTTCCTGCCAAAGCCTTCGAAGAGATTCCTGAAAATGTAAAAGGATTTTTAACTGCTGAAATGAGCCTAGGGCAAATGATTGATGATGTTCAATTAGCAGTTAATGGAAGAAGAAAGGTCGCTTTCTTTGGACGAGCCGGAGGGGTTGTTCCTGAACCAAATGAGGTAGTTGATGCGATAATTAAATTTAAGGAGGAGCTAAAATGAGCAAAATAGTTTACGAAAAAACTAAAGGTTTAACAGATAATCCTTTTTCTTATTGTCCTGGTTGTACACATGGGATAATACATAAGCTAGTCGCAGAAGTATTAGAAGAAATGAATTTATTGGATAAAGCTGTTGGTCTTGCTAGTGTTGGTTGTAGTGTCACTAGTTATAATTATTTTAATTGTGATATGGTGCAAGCTTCTCATGGAAGAGCTTGTGCAGTAGCGACCGGAATTAAAAGAACTCATCCTGATAATTTTGTCTTCACTTACCAAGGTGATGGCGATCTTGCTTCAATTGGGATTGCAGAAACAATTCACGCCGCTAATAGAGGAGAAAATATTACAGTGATATTTATAAATAATGGTATTTATGGAATGACCGGTGGACAAATGGCTCCTACTACTTTATTAGGTAAAAAAACAACTACTTCACCATTTGGAAGAAATGTTGAAGACCATGGAATGCCCATTAAAATATCAGAAATGTTCGCCACTATTCCCAAGGTTGCCTATTTAGAAAGAGTTTCAGTTGGTAAGCCTCAAAGTCATCGTAAAATTAAAGCATCTTTAAGGAAGGCTTTTCAATATCAACTAGATAAAAAAGGTTTTACAATGATTGAGTTTTTATCATCTTGTCCTATCAATTGGGGGATGACGCCGATTGAAGCTATTAATTATGTAGAAAAAGAAATGACGGTCTATTATCCATTAGGCGTTTATAAGGATGTGGGTAGCGATGATTAAACAAATTACAGTTGCAGGTTTTGGTGGCCAAGGAGTGATGTTATTAGGCCAAACACTAGCGCATGCCGGTAATGAAGTTGGTCTTCATACTTTGTGGTTTCCGTCATATGGTCCAGAAACAAGAGGAGGAACGGCTAATTGTGGTGTTACGATTGCCGATGAAAAAATAAATTCTCCAGTTTTTTCCAAAGCGGACACTTTAATTGCTTTAAATGAACCCTCTTTAGAAAAATTTAAAGAGAAAGTAAAAGAAAATGGTGAAATAATTTATAATGCGAGTCTAATTACGAAAGCCGTTAAAATTGAAAAACTTAAAATTTATCCGATACCAGCCAATGAAATAGCGGTGGAGTTGGGAAATATTAGAGTTGCTAATATGGTGATGTTAGGAGCTTATTTAGCGTTACATGATGATATTTCTTTATCAGAAATTATTGATTCACTAACGGCAATTTTTGGGGAAAGAAGAAAACATTTAATTACCATTAATATTAAAGCGCTAGAGAAAGGGATGGAGTGTATCACTTCTTTAAAATCATGAAAAATATTAGAGATGTTCTTACCAAAGCAAAAACAATTAAAAAGTTTACAATGGCTGTTGCTCATGCTCATGATGAGGATGTTTTAACGGCTGTCAATGGTGCTATGGAGTATGGTTTTTTAGAACCAATTTTATTTGGTGATGAAAAGAAAATTAAAGAAATATTAACACTTAAAAAATATCCTTTAAATAAATTTACAATTATTAATACCAACTCCGCTGAAGAGTCAGCAAAACAAGCTGTTAGATTTGCGAAGGAAGGGAAAGCAGACGTCTTAATGAAGGGTATTTTAGAGACTAAAACACTATTAAAAGAAGTCGTTAATAGAGAAACAGGAATTAGAGAAAAAGAGCTCCTTTCGCATGCTTCTATTCTTTCTTTCCCTAATATTAAAAAGCTATTATTTATAACCGATGGAGCGATGGTGTTATACCCTAATGTTGAACAAAAAATAAAATTAATAGAAAATGCTTTGGAGTTAATGAGAGCGATTGGCTATCATAACTTAATTAAAGTAGGCTTAGTTTCTGCTATTGAAACGGAGAATCCTAAATTGGTTTCTTCTTATGAAGCGGTAGAAGTAATGAAATATTTTAAAGAAAATCCACTTCCAAATGTGGTTGTTGAAGGGCCGTTTGCTGTTGATAACTTAATTAGTGAGGAAGCAGCACGTAAAAAAGGAATTAAAAGTGCGGTTGCTGGAGATGTTGATTTATTAGTTTTTCCTAACTTAGACAGTGGTAATGTTTTTTATAAAACAAGTGTTTATTTAGCTAATGCTGATTCAGCTGGCTTAATACTGGGTGCTAAAGTTCCGATAGTATTAACTTCAAGAGCAGATCATAGCGTCATAAAATTATATTCAATTGCCTTAGCGGGGGTTTATCAAGATGGTAAAGTTACTACTAATTAATCCCGGTTCCACTTCTACTAAAATTGCTGTTTATGAAAACGATAAAATGGTCTTTAATAAAACTATTAGGCATGATATAGAAGAAATTGTTACTTTTAAGACATCATATTTACAAAGAGAATATCGGGAAAAACATATTTTAGAATTCTTAAACGAGGCTAACTATCAATTGGTAGACTTTGACTACTTCATTGGCAGAGGTGGGCTTTTAAAACCGCTTGTTAGCGGTACTTATTTAGTTGATGAGAAGATGTATGAGGATTTGAAAAATTTAACTTATGGAGACCATCCTTGTAATTTAGGCGGTATTATCGCACTTGATTTTGCCAATAAAGTCGGTAAACAAGCATATATTGTTGATCCTGTCGTTGTTGATGAATTAAATCCATACGCTAGGGTGTCTGGTTATCAAGGAATTGAAAGAAGAAGTGCCTTTCATGCTTTAAATCAAAAAGCAATTGGGAAAAGATTTGCAGAAGAACACCATAAAAACTATCAAGATTTAACTTTAATTATTGTTCATTTAGGAGGAGGGATTTCCATTGGCCTCCACCAAAAGGGAAAAGTCATCGATGTTAATGACGCCGCTGGTGGTGATGGGGCTTTTTCACCGGATCGAGCTGGTGCCTTACCAATCTTTCCGCTAATTGATGAAGCGATGAAACATAAAGACGATATTGTCGCCTTTAAAAAGTTCTTAATAACAAAAGCCGGTCTTTATTCTTATTTAAAATCAAATAGCGTAATGGAGATTGAGTCGAGAATTAAAAAAGGAGATCAAAAAGCGATTTTTTATGTAAATGCAATGGCTTACAATATTAATAAGCATATTGGTGCTCTTTATTTCGCCGCCAAAGGAAATGTTGATGCTTTAATTATTACGGGTGGAATTGCTAATAATAAATACTTTACAAAAGTGCTAAAATCTTTTTTACCAGACAATATTCCTTATTACATTTATCCTGGTGAAGATGAACTAAGTGCTTTAGCATCAGGCGCTCTCAAAGTAATTAAAGGTGAAGAAAAATTAAAAAGATATTAACAACAAAGAAGAGCATGTTCTCTTCTTTTCTTTAAGAGATTAAGAGGATTTTAAATGATTAGTTTAATTAATTATTATTTGATGAAAAAAAGAATAGCAAAGATAAAGTTGCCAAACTTTAAAAAAGAAGCCAATATTAGAGTAGCAATAACTTTTATCGGCAAAGTAAAAAGAGTCGCTTTTCGAAACGAAGTTTTACTATTGGCTCAGCGTTTGGGATTAGTTGGATTTATAGAAAATAAAAAAGTTGGTGTTGTTGTTGAAGCGGAGGGTTATCCTTCAAAAATAAACTACCTTATCGCCCATTTAAAAACTATCCCCCGTTTTATAATCGCCACAATCATTATAAAAAAGTTAAACTTAAAGGGAGAAAAAACCTTTCATAAAAAATAATTACCAAGATAATTTTTTAATGCTAAAAAATTCGTGATATAATAGGGTTAAGCAATTGCTTTATTCAGTGCCGAAAGCACTTCTTAAAATCAAAAAACTAATTATCAATATTAGTTTCATTACAATGCTTTTAATTTAGGAAAAAAGTTGCAATTTAGTAACTTAGGAGCCCAGGATGAAAATCAAAGAAGGTTTTACATTAAGAAAATTTGCAGATAAAAATATTGTTGTAGCGAGCGGCGAGGTCGCCTCTAACTTTAATAAAGTGATCGCTTTAGATCATTCCGGAAAATTATTATTTGAAGCACTATTAATAGGAGCTAGCGAAGAAGAATTAATTTCTTTATTATTGGAGAATTACCGGGTAACGCTAGAAAAAGCAAAAAAAGATGTTAAAACCTTTCTTCAAATTTTAACTATTAATAAACTATTAGAATAAAAAACGATAAAAAAAGAGTTCATTGCGAACTCTTTAATTTACGTAAGGTTGTTCTTCTTCCTTTTTTTCATCCAAAATTGTTTCTTTATCAGCTTCGATTTCTTTTCTTTTTCGCTCTTTCTTCACTTTTGGTTTACCTTCATTTAATTCTTTTTGCAATTTCCGGTAATGGGTATAACCTTTATAACCATCAAAACTTAAATAAAGAGCACCAATAAGGGAAATTACTAAAAAGAAGTAGGCGACAGTTTTAGGATCGAAGTCTTTATTAAAAATAAAATAAGACGCTAAGACAATCGCTAAAAAATGTGCAATAAATTTTACAACTTCTGTTTTCTCATCAAAAAAGGTTGTTGATGTAAAGAAAATAGCACCCCTTAAATAAAAGAAAAAGGCTAAAAAGTAACGATACAAACTATACCAAACATTTCCGTCTTCTAATTTATTAGTAACGACAATATAAATTAATAAGACCCCAATAATAGTGTCTAATAGTATTTCCAGTAAATTTATCGTCCTTAGAACTTCTTTTTTCAAAGTTTTAATTAAGGGATATATACGGAATAAAGAAAAGACCGTAATAGCGATACCTGTTACTAAAAAGACGATTTTATCGGCGAAAACCATTGAAACTCCCACTCCAACTAAAATAGCAGCTAAAATAAACTTAAGCAACCAACCATATCCAAATTTCATATAAGCCTCCTTTTGTTCAATTATAAAATAATAATAGTGATAATTCAATTATTATAGCCAATTAAAAAGTTTTTTAACTAAAGAACATAAAAACAGTGAATGTGATATAATTTAAATAGCAGGTGAAGTTAGTGAAAAAGGCAATTTTTACCATTTTGGTTTTTAGTTTAATCACTAAATTAAATAACCAAA
>DUQU01000030.1 GCA_012837645.1 Acholeplasmataceae bacterium
AACAGAAACGACACTTTCAACTGATTTTACGTGTTCGTTGGCGAGTTTTGAAATATGTACCAAACCTTCTGTACCTGGCCAAAGTTCTACGAAAGCACCAAATTTTTCAATTCGAATTACTTTCCCTTCATAAATTTTTCCAATTTCGACTTCTTTAACTAAAGTTTCAATTGTTTCAATCGCTTTATTAATCCATTTTCTTTCGGGATGCATTACGAAAACTCTACCGTCTTGCTCAATATCGATTTTAACATCATTACAGTCTTCAATTATTTGCGTAATAATCTTTCCCCCGGCACCGATAACTTCTTTAATTTTTAGAGGATCGATTCTAATCATCGCTACTTTTGGAGCGTACTTAGATACATCGTCTCTTGGTTGATCGATTACGGTGTTCATATGAGCGAGTATTTCTAAACGACCTTTTTTAGCTTGGGATAAAGCCTCTTCAAGTATCTCTTTAGTAATTCCTTTAATCTTAATATCCATTTGTAAAGCCGTAATCCCTTTTTCGGTACCAGCAACTTTAAAGTCCATATCACCAAAATGATCTTCTAAACCTTGGATATCTGTTAAAATTGTATAATCTTTACCATCAGAAACCAGTCCCATCGCAATCCCGGCTACTTGAGCTTTTAAAGGAACTCCCGCTGCCATTAAAGCGAGGGATCCTGAACAAATACTAGCTTGAGAACTAGAACCGTTGCTTTCGAGTATTTCTGAAACAACTCTTATGGAATATGGAAACTCATCCTCGTCAGGAAGTAAGTAAGAAAGTGCTCGTTCTGCTAAAGCGCCATGACCAATTTCTCTTCTACTAGGCGAACCATATCTTCCAGTTTCACCAACAGAATATTGAGGAAAATTATAATGAAACATAAATCTTTTCGTATCTTCAATTGGATCGAGACCATCAATAATTTGGTTTTCACTTAAAGAACCTAACGTTATTACTCCTAAAGATTGAGTTTGACCTCGAGTGAATAAAGCACTGCCGTGAGCTCTAGGTAGTAAATCAATAATACTTTCAAGCGGTCTAATTTCATCAGCTTTTCTACCATCAGGTCTAATCTTTTCTTCAGTGATTAATCTTCTAATTTCATCTGCTTCAATTTTATCCAAAGCCAAACCAACATTTTTTAAATAAATTTCTTTAGTTTCATAATCATAAACTTCGATATTATCTAAAGTTTTGAAAAAATGATTGTTATCGTGCTTTTCTAAAATATCCTCTTTAATTTTATTAACTGCTTCAGATCTTGCCAACTTTTCTTTAATAGAAATCGCTTCGATTAAAGAACTTCCAACTTCTTTTTTAATAATTTCATAAACATCGGGATCTAAAATTGTTAACGGAAACGTTTCTTTTTCAAGACCGACAGCTGCTTTAATTTCTTCTTGAAATTCACATAACTCTTTAATTGCTTCATGAGCAAACATTAAAGCATCTAAAATAACATCTTCACTAATTTCTTTGGCGCCAGCTTCGACCATGTTAATCGCTTCTTTAGTTCCAGCGACATATAAGTCTAAATCACTTTCTTCCATCTCTTTTACAGTAGGATTTAAAATAAACTCTCCATTTATTCTTCCCACAGCTACTCCACTAACTGGTAAAAGAAGGGGAAGCTTTGATAAATGAGTAACCAAACTACTACCAAAAAGGGCAGTCATCTCCGGAGTATTATCTGGATCGGAAGATAAGACGGTATTAATTATTTGAACCTCATGCATAAATCCTTCTGGAAAAAGAGGTCTAATCGGCCGATCTATTAACCTCGAAGTTAATGTTTCATGTTCAGAGGGACGACCTTCTCTTCTTAACCAACCGCCAGGAATTTTTCCTGCCGCGTAGAGCTTTTCTTGATAAATTACCATTAAAGGGAAAAAATCTTGTCGGTGGGTAGTTTCCTTACTAGTAACTACACTTAAAACCGTGCTGTCGCCATAATAAACAAGCGCAGCTCCATTGGCTTGTTTAGCAACATTTCCGACTTCTACCTTTAAAAGGCGTCCGCCGATTTCTTTTTGAAACGTTTTTTTCATAATATAAAAATCTCCTTCATTTTATATTTTAATCTCGCTATTTAAAAATAATAGTATTTACTATCATCACAATAAATCAAATAAAAAGTAGAACCACCGAAGATTCTACTTACAATTATTAACCTCTTAAACCAAGTTTTTCCAAAAGTTCTGAGTAACGTTTTAAATCTTCACTATGTAAATGTTTAAGTAAACGTCTTCTTCTACCAATCTTTTGAAAGAGACCGCGTTTGGAATGAAAGTCATGTTTATGAATTTTTAAGTGTGCATTTAAATTGTTTATCTCTTCAGTTAATAAAGCAATTTGCACTTCTGGAGAACCAGTATCATTTTCATGAATTTTAAATTCATTAATAAGTTCTTGTTTACGCTCTTTTGTCATTGTAATCCTTTCTACTCGTTAAACTAAAGATGGGGTCGACATTCCCGAATCCTTGTCTACGCGTTAATATTTTAACATAATAATACTTTATTGCAAGTTTTATTAAACTTTGATAAACTGCTCAACAGGCATTACAAAAATTGTTGCGCCGCCGACTTTAACTTCTACCGGCATACTGGAAAACATTCCAAATTCACTGACGATGGAATTGGGGACTAGTTTGCTTCTTGTTTTGGAGTATCTTTCGATAATTTCGATGATTTCTACTACTTTTTCATCGTTTGTTCCAATTAGAAAAGTAGTATTACCACTCATTAAAAATCCTCCAGTGGTCGCTAATTTAGTGACGAAAAAGTTTTCTTTAATTAATCCTTTTGAGACTTTATTAGCATCGTCATTAGATACTATCGCAATAATTAACTTCATAATTTCACCTCTTTATAATTATATCACAACTTGTTGTGAGACTCTAAAAATAATTTTTGACACTTTCTTAAATCAGCCATCATTTGTTGAATAAGCTCTTCTTTAGTAGAAAACTTTTTTTCTGGACGTAAAAAGTTTAAAAAAGTAAGCAACAAATCTTTTCCATAAATGTTCGCATCAAAATCTAAAATATGAACTTCCACCTTTTTAGTTTTAGATTGATTAATAGAAGGGTTATAACCGATATTTAAAGCCCCAGCATAAATTTTATTATCTAAAAGCACTTCTACTAAATAAACTCCATTGCGAGGTAAAAGATAAGCACCAACTTCTAAATTAGCGGTAGGAACGCCTAAAGTTCTTCCCACTTTATTCCCCTCGACTACTTTGCCTTTAATTTGATAAGGTCTTGTTAGTAAAGCAGCCGCTTCTTCAAACTTAGCTGCTTTAATTAAAGTTTTAATAGCTGAGGTGGAAACTCTTTGGTGGTTACTTTTGACATCTTCCATAATAATGACATCAAAATGTTCTTTTAAATCGGAAACTGTTCCAAGAGCTCCTTTTGCAAAACGAAAATCTCTCCCAATTACTAATCTAACGACGTTTATTTTTTTAAGAAAAAGGATAAACTCATTTTTATCAAGTTGGTAAAAGTTTTCTTTAAAATTAACTATCAAGAGATAATCTAAATCAAAAGCAGCAATACTAGCTATTTTTTCTTCTAAAGTGGCTAGTTCATAATAAGAATTGGCTTTAAAAACTTGATGAGGGTGAGGATAAAAAGTCATTAAAGCTCTTTTAGTATCTGAAAAAGAGCAAACCTCCTTAATAAGTGCCTGATGTCCTAAATGAACACCATCAAAATTACCGATGGTTAAAGTCAGGTTTTCCTCGATATTAATATTTTGATAATCATTTTTAATTACTTTCATTTTCTCTCCACACAATGATAGGTTTATAGTTATTACCTTTAGGTTCATAATAGGCAATTAGCTTGCCTGCTTCATTATATACTAAAAAGGGACTATTTTCTTGAAAAAATCGCTCATCTAAATAACTGCCATGATAAATTTGCCTTACTATTTTATCAGTAACTGTTATTTTGGGGTAAATTTTTAAATAGTCTTCTAAACTAAAGGTCGCTTTAACGCTTTCTTTAATTTCTTTAAGTTGGTAAGCATCTTTTAAAGAGAAATCGCCAATTTTAATTCGCGTTAACTCTTTTAAATGCATCGGTATTTTTAACTCTACTCCTAGATCATGAGCTAAGGCACGGATGTAAGTTCCTTTTGATACTTCTGCTTGAAAAGAAAAATGCTGATTTTCGATCTTAGTAGTAGGAAAAAAAGAAGCGATATGGGCAGCCCTTTCTTTTATTACCACATCCTCACCACGGCGTGCATATTGATAAAGTTTTTTGCCCTTTACTTTAAGGGCGCTATAAATAGGGGGAGTTTGTTTAATATCTCCCTGAAATAGTTTCATCGCCTTTTTCAAATCGTCCTCAGTTAAAGTAAATTCTTTTAAACTAGCAGTAACTTCACCAGTTTTATCATAAGTGGTTGTGGCAGTGCCTAAAGCAATTTCACCTTGGTAGGTTTTAGGAAGGTTAATAAACTGATTAGTTAGTTTAACTGCTTTCCCTAATAAAATAATTAAAAGACCACCAGCAAAAGGATCAAGCGTACCAGCATGACCGATTTTTCCAGTATAATATTTTTTAAAATGTCTAATACAATCGTAACTAGAGATATCTAGTGGTTTATTAATTAAGTAAATACCTTCCATATATTTTTTTAGCATTAATCAAAAAAAATAGCCAATTGGCTACTTTTGATGTTCTAAAATCCACTTTAAGAGATCCTCTTTAGGAGCGAATCCCGACCTTTTTGAAATTTCAACACCATCTTTAAATAAAACTAAGGTAGGAACGCTTCTAATATTAGATTTTATTGCTAAATCGCGAAATTTATCAATATCGATTAGCAAATAGTTAATATCAGTTTTTTCTGTAGCCAAAGTTTCTACTTCAGGCATTAACATTTTACAAGGACCGCACCACGTAGCGAAAAAATCTACTAGGGTAATTCCTTCTTTAATGTCTTCGTTAAAATCTTTTCCATCAAAATGTTTAATCATTATTATTTTCCTCACTTTCCTTACTCATTATATACATATCCTTCTTAAATATCAACCTTTTAACACCCGCTATTTTAAGGTGATGATAGTGGCGCCTAAACCACCTTCTCCAGCTCCGCCCATTCGCATCTCCTTAACATTTTTATCTTTTTTAATGAGATTATGAACGATGGTTTTAACGGTACCCGTCCCAAAACCATGAATAATTTTAAGTTCTTTTAAATTGGCTAATAAAGCTTGATCGATAAAATTATAGTAAGCATCAGTAACATCAAGGGCACGATAGCCTCTTAAATCTAATTGGAAGGCTGCCGAAATTGGTTTAAAAGGTTTCGAATCCTTTTTAATAATCTTTTTCTTTTCTTGATCGGGAACGATTTTGCTTAATTGGTAATTTTTAAAGGTCAGACTTAAATCACCAAATTGCACTAAATAGTCCTCATTTTTAAGTGCTTTAATAATTCCTTTTTGACGGTATTTTTTAATAAAAACTTGGTCACCAATCTGAAACTCGCTCCCGTCATCTTTACTATCGTCGGTTGGAGCTAATCGCGATAATTTGCTTTTAAGTTCGGTGATTTGATGAGTTTTTTCAATGTTTTTTAAGTCTTCAATAATTGAGTCGACCTCTTTTTGAATCTTTTTAAAATAGCTTTCTAACTCTTTTTTAGCCGTGTTTTGGAGTGTCTCTTTTTCCTTTTCCCAATTAAGTAGTTTAGCTTGATATTGTTCTTTTAAGATTTGTAACTCTTCTTCTTGTTTTTTTAAGTTTTCTTTTAAAAGATCAAGTTCGCTTTGTTTTTCTTCTAATTTAGTTATCGTTTTACTAAAATCGCTTTCTTCACCTTTTAAATAATTTAATGCACTAGCGACTATTTCAGCTTTCATCTTTAATCTTTTAACGATATTAAGAGCGTTTGAGGAGCCAGTCTTACCATATTCAATTAAATAAAGTGGTTTTAAAGTTTCTAAATCAAATTTAACACTGGCACTTTCAATGAAATAAGAATTATAAGCGAACATTTTTAGCTCACTATAATGGGTTGTTAAAACTAAATTTTGCTGATTTTGATAAGCAAAATCGATAATCGCTTTCGCTAAAGAAACACCTTCTTTAGGGTCGGTTCCACTCCCTAACTCATCAAATAGTAGTAAACTATCACTAGCAGCCAATTCTAAAATGTTAATAATATTAATAATATGGGAAGAGAAAGTTGAAAGTGATTGGGCAATTGATTGGGCATCGCCAATATCAGCGTAAACACCTTGAAAGATTTTAATAGTTGAACTTTTATCAGCAGGTATTAAAAGACCACATTGAGCCATAATAGAGAGTAATCCTAAAGTCTTTAAAGCGACAGTCTTCC